>CAJXTK010000006.1 GCA_913061115.1 uncultured Haliea sp. | reverse complement strand
TCGTTATACCGTCCACTACCGAGCCGATTACCGACTGGTGTCAACGGAACGACGATCTGGGCATCGACAAAATTATGGCTAACCTGGAGCCTAATCAGTACAAGTCTGAAACCAACACTCTAGCACTGACAGTGGACTGGGAAATCAGTGACGTATTGAACTTTAAGAGCATCAGCGCCGCACGCAGTGCCGAGGGTGGCGAGGTCAATGAGCTTGATGCCATCGGTATCGCCCTGTTAGGGCGCACCAATTTTGCGGGTAATGGCGCGGAACAGCGCAACACTGATTCCTACAGTCAGGAATTTCAGTTATTGGGCAGCGCCTTTGACGATAAACTCGATTATGTGGTCGGCGCGTTTGGTTTTACCGAGAAGACAGACAAAGGCGCGGCCACCTCGCCTTCCCTGTTCTTTGGCGCATTAAGCATTCCCAATCTGGCTTTTTATCAGAGTAATCTGACCAAACTAGAGGCAGAAAACAGCTCGGCCTCAATCTTTGGCCAAGCCGATTGGCATTTTGATGAATACTGGACTGTGACCCTGGGCGCACGTTATACCTGGGAAGAGCGCGAGTTAACACGCACATTCCGTGTGCCGGATATCAGTGATCTGGCAACCACCGGTGATGCATCGGTGTCTCCAATATCCGACTCTTTTATTGACTTTCCCAGTGGTCCAGAGACGTTCAATCCAAACCACGGTTACGTCGTGGCCGTTCTTCCAGACGGCTCACTAGACCCTAACGCCGACCAGACGCGAAAAATTGACGAGTCTAAAATCACGCCAATGATGAGTATTCAGCGCACGTTTGACGGCGTCGGCTTCATGGATTTCGGCAATGCCTACCTGACCATTGCCAACGGCTTTCTGTCCGGCGGCATTACCGATACCGTCGATACAGTCACCGGCCTAACTGGAGACTACGACCCGGAAGAAGTTTGGAACTACGAGATCGGCTTTAAAATGGACGCTTGGGAACGTAAATTGCGTCTCAATACCGCTATATTTTATACCGACTATACAGATCGTCAGTTAACTACCATCCGCATCAGTCCCGAAGGCCGTATTGCTGGCGCACTCATTAATGCCAAGTCGTCTTATATCTCCGGCATTGAAATGGAGGCTGTCATACTGCCCACCGACAACCTTCAACTGACGGCGAATGTCACGTTCAACCACGGCGAAATCGAAGAGTATGATGATTTCCGTATCGAGAGCATACCGGCATCAGGTATAAAGCCAGGCTGCACTGCTATCGACACGGGAGCAGGCGAGGTTGCCAACTGTCCGATCGATCGCTCCGATGAAGACCTACCGCGTCTTCCCGACAGCATCTTCTACCTAGCGGCGCAATATACCTTTGAGACAAGCTATGGCTCAGTGGTTCCAATGATCTCTTGGTCCTACCGCACCAATCTGCAGAATTGCTTTGACGCGTCCAGTTGTCTCTCTGGTGTCTACAAAGTGGACCAGGAAGATCTCTCCGCGCGCCTGACCTGGAACTCACCGGACATGAACTGGCGAGTAACCGGCTTCGGCAATAACCTTACAGATGACAGATATGTGCAGGGTGGCACACCCCTGGTGGACGTCACTTCGACCGCAGGCACGACGTACAACCTGCCGCGCACTTACGGCATAGAAGCGGCCTATAACTGGTAGGTCTGCAAAGAAAACAAAGCCCGGAATGATCTGATCATTCCGGGCTTTTTTATGAGGCTCTCTTCAGGAATAACGGCACTGGCAGTACTTTTCAAAAAAGAAAGACCCGCGATCTACGTCATCGACAAACCTGCAGTACAGGTAACGCCCGTGCCGCCTAAGCCGCAGTAGCCATTAACATTCTTGGCCAGATACTGCTGATGGTAGTCTTCCGCGTAATAAAATTCTCGGATCGACTCGATCTCGGTGGTGATAGCCCCGTACCCCGCCGCCTCCAACGCCTGCTGAAAGGATGCTTGGGACGCAACAGCCAACGCCTTCTGGGCGTCATCGGAAGGATAAATACCTGAGCGATACTGAGTGCCCATGTCGTTACCCTGGCGCATGCCCTGAGTAGGATTGTGCCCTTCCCAGAATGCCTTGAGCAATTGTTCTATGCTCACTTGCGCGGGATCAAAAACCACCAGTACGACTTCATTATGCCCGGTGCGTCCGCTGCAGACCTCCTGATACGTGGGATTGGGTGTTGAGCCTGCGGCGTAGCCAACAGCCGTAGAAAACACCCCCTCCAACTGCCAGAATATGCGCTCCACACCCCAGAAACAGCCCATGCCAAACACGATCTGTTGCAAATGGGCGGGAAAGGGGCCACGCAGCGGATGACCGTTAACATGGTGAGCTAAAGGGACGGGCATTTCTTCGGCCCGACCGGGTAGTGCTGTTTCCGGCGTTGGCATGCGGTGCTTCCTGCGAATATTGAAAAGTTTCATGGTCTCCAAGTATAGCGACAAATAAGGTAAAGTAGGCCACTTTCCGCTTAAAAGAACCCATCGTCATGCCTATTACTCGCAGAAATATGCTGGGGTTACTGTCCAGCAGCACCTTTTTTTTAACGCTTGCCCCGGGTGCGGTGATATCAGCAGAACTACCGCCAGATGCACCTACATTGAAGTTCCCACAGGGCGTTGCCTCGGGCGACCCTCAGCCTGACGGGATTATGCTGTGGACCCGTGCCGTTCCCGCAACAGACACCAGCACCCCAGTACACTTGTTGCTGCAAGTCAGTTCCAACCGCGAATTTTCTACGCTTCTTCTGCAAGAAAACATACAGACCGACGCAGAGAGCGATTACACCGTGCGCACTTATATTGACGGACTAGCGCCAGACACGCAGTACTACTACCGTTTCCTAGGCGCCAATAAATCCGTATCGCGCACTGGACGCACTCGCACTGCACCTGCGCCAGGGCAACCCCGCAAGGTCAATCTGGCTTTCGTTAGCTGCCAAAGCTTTGAGCAGGGCTACTACGGCAGCTGGGCGCGCATGCTGGAAGACGATCGTGCCGCTGACACGGCAGACCAAATTCAGTTTGTCCTGCACCTTGGCGACTTCATATACGAGCGCTGCTGGAACCAACACGTGGATGGCACTGCACAATCTCGGACCGTACCGCCATTTCCAGACGGGGTGACCACACAAGAGAATCGTTATGCTGTCTCGCTTGCTGACTATCGGCACCTCTACAAGACCTATTTGAGTGATCCTCATTTACAGGCAGCGCGCGCAAATTGGCCATTTATCTGTATCTGGGACGATCATGAATTTGCCAACGATAACTTCCAGAGTTTCTCAACGTACGATGGCGTGCAGATCCTTCAAGCGCAGCGCAAACTGTATTCCAATCAAGCCTGGTTCGAATTCATCCCTGCAGTATTGGACGAACTTGAGGCGCAACCTGCCCATGATTTTAAACCGCAAAAATTAGGTGACGACGACACCACGCAAAATCAGACAGCCCTGAACAGTCTGCGTATCTACCGCAAATTAAGCTGGGGCAAATACGTGGACATGGTGCTTACCGACGGCCGCAGCTATCGCAGTCCGCCCTGTGTTACGGCAGGCTTTTCAGTATCCCTAGGCCTACCGCTCGATCCGGTCGAATTGGTGGCTATCACCGATGCCGGCAGTGCCTATAACGAAGGGAATCCACCCGCGACGCTACCCTATGGCGACGGCAGCGTGGCCAATCCTGCGCAACATCGTGCCCCGGGCAGCATGCTGGGGCTTGAACAACGAGCGTGGTTACTGGAGACGATAAAAGCGTCTCCCGCTCCTTGGAAGCTTTGGGCCAACGCCATGCCCCTGCTACCTATGCGGCTGGACATGTCTACCCTCCCCTTTGCCGGTTATCACGATAGCGTTTTCAACGTTGACGGCTGGGCGGGTTATCCCTATGAAGTGAGCGTCTTGATGCGTTATCTGGGGGATGAAAATATTACTGGGCTAGTGTCGCTATCGGGTGACCATCACATGCAAGGTGCAGGCACCATCTGCAGCTCAACCACCGCCGCAGATGCACCACCGGTAGCCGTCGATTTCAATGTTGCCGGCATCAGTTCTACACCCCTTTTTCAGGATCTGATGGCGGTGGCAAAAGCCGATCACTCCAACTTTGCATCGTTGGTCTACCGCGAAACAGACGACGGGATAGAGCCGGTATGGAACGTCTCCATGTTATCCGGCGTGCTTGCCGCCTTTACGTATGCCAAAACCGGTTTCAATACACTGACCGACTGGCTGGGCCCCAATAACGCCAATCCCGGCCTGCAATATGTAGATACAACGGCCAATGGCTATGGCCTAGCAAGCTTCGACGCCGACGAGATGCAGGTACAGTTGATCACCATGGAGGATTGCCAAGTGCCCTTTATCGACCCTCCAGGTATCAGGCATATCGCCAAATTCCACCTGCCACATTGGAGCGCCGGAGAACCGCCAGTGTTGGACGGACCCGACTTTGAAAGAGCAGCCCCCTTTCCTTTTAAGGCCCCCACAGTGTAAACTGCAATATTGCAAGCTGAAATCGCAACTGTGATTTCACGCGATTGTCATACTCATACCATACGATTACCCTTAGCTTTACAACACTTCGGGGGTGTCCCGGGCATTTTAAGCATGGTACGACGAACAGAACGGTAAGTCACAATGAACACACATAAAATTAATGCACATCAGCTATCCAGCCGCAAACTCTGGCAGCTGGCAGAAACATCGTCCACCGATGGACTCAGCGGTGATGAGCTATCTGAGGTTATCGCTGAACTGGCCAAGCGCTGTCACGATTTGGATAAATTGGAACAGATAGGCAAACTAGATACCAGTTCCAAAGACTGAAGTCCTGTGGTTAGTACTGCACTATGACCAAACCACCCGCTCGCCGGTCCTCTTCGCAAGAAATCGCACAGTTTCTGCAAGAAAGCCGAACCATCACCCAGTTCGTCGATAAGCAACCCCGCTTGCTCTTTGCCGTTGACGCCACCGCCAGCCGTCAGCCCACCTGGAATCGCGCTCGCCAATTGCAGCAGGAAATGTTCCACGTCAGTGGCAAGGTCACAACACTGGCCGTACAGCTCTGCTATTTTCGAGGCTTCGGTGAGTTCCGCGCCAGTCGCTGGCTAACAGACAGTGCCGAACTCGCAAGGTTAATGGGGCTGGTTCAGTGTGAGGGCGGTCGCACTCAGATCGCAAGGCTGCTGAAACACGCCCAGAGCGAGCACCGTAACACGCCCATGCGTGCCTTGGTGTTTATCGGTGATGCGATGGAGGAAAACCCCGATAATCTCTGTGACCTCGCGGGGCAATGCGGCCTCTTGAAGCTTCCGCTGTTCCTTTTTCAAGAAGGCAGCGATCGCCAGGTAGAGCAAACCCTTCGCACTATGGCTAAACTCAGCGGCGGCGCCTACGCCCGTTTCGACAGCAGCAGCGCCGATTTATTGGCAGGCTTACTGGGTGCCGTGGCTAGCTTTGCCACCGGCGGACGAACTGCACTGCAAGCACACGGCGGTGACAGTGCTAAGCTGCTGCTCAAACAATTGCTTGATGGTGGCGACTAATACGGTGACACTAGCCCTGCGTCGGCATCCTCCAGCCGCTTGGCTGCTGCATGAGGCAACAAAGTCTGGGCCCTAACGACATCTGCGAACACACAAGCCCGCCTAGTGCGGTTTAGAAATATCGTAAGCCGTATCTTCATCGCTAAGCCCGTTAGGATCAGGATGAAATATTCAATCCTAGGCTTATTGCTGTCTGCAATTTTTATGGCGTATATAAGTCAGACAATGTCGTTAAGTCTGCTCTCTATAGGGCTTGGAACAGGGTCCATCGTCTTTTTTGGCGGATTTATTTTCCCTGTTTTTGTTCGCTATAAGCTGGCGCGCTATCGCAACATGGCCTCAACGTCTAACGCACTTTTGTTCTCTCGTATTTGGGTGGCGTGCAGTGCAAGCACGATTACAGCACACTCGGTCACCATCGTTCGATTCATGTAGCGCATTGGGATACCGGAAGAACATTTCCCGCCATAGCCCTTTTATCCATCCTATACTTCGTGAGTAACGATATGACGCTAGCCGTGATTCAAGGTGCTGTTGCTTATGTGTTCCAGTGCTTCGTCAGTGCGCCGCCTAACTGCTCAATCATAAAGTCCCTAAAAACCCTGATTCGCTCCCGGTTGCGCAAATCCGGGTGGCTGAGCAGCCAGACCCCCTGGTCAAATTGATACAGCGCCGGTGATACCGCCTGCAACTGGTGTGTTTTCGGGAATCGCAACGGGGATAACAAACTGACACCCATACCCGCATTGACCGCCTCAAACAGTTCATTGTAACTGTCGGTTCGCAACACGATTCGCGCGTTGGGTATGTTCCGTTTCAGTGCAGGTTCCATATTCAGCAAACTATCGTCATCGTGCCAAACCAGCCAATCATATTCATCTAGGCTCCGCGTTCCCGCCCGTTCAAGATAGGCACGATTGCCGAATATATTAATGGGGAGTTGACCAAGCTTGCGGGCGACCAACGCTTCCGGTGGATTATTGGTCAGACGAATGGCAACATCGGCCTCCATTCGAGCTATTTCGCTACGCTCACCGCCTGCGCTCAGCACCAAATTGATGTCCGGATACCGATGGTGGAAGGCAACCAGCAATGGGGCCAGATTCAATAGACCGCTGCTGGGCTTGCTGATTTTCAGGGTGCCACGCAGTTCGGCCTCACTACCGCTGAAGACACCCTGGATCTGATTTATCTCGCGTTCTAGCTGAGCAGCGTGCTCTTTTAGGGCAAGCCCATCGTCAGTTAACCGATAACCGTTATTGAGACGATCAAACAAGCGGACGTTGAGTTGCTGCTCGAGCTTTTCCAGGCGCCGGGCAACCGTTGAATGATTGACGCCCAGCTGCTTGGCCGCGCCACTCAAGGAGCCGGTGCGCGCTACTGCCAGAAAGTACTCTAAATGACCCCAATCCATTTATGCATATTCGCACAATGGTTATGCAATTGTCGATAATTTACGCATAACAAAACAGGGACTAGACTGCTACACGGTTCATGAATGAACCCACTCCCTTCTAACTTAAACAGGGCTGCAACATGAAAGCGACATTAGTCAAAATTGTAGGCGGCATGGTCCTCGGACTCGCTCTATTGGTCCTGGCGCTGCCAACGATCTTACACAAGGCGGGTTTACACCCTGAATATGACGGCGAAGCAGTGCAACTACCCGCAGGTAAACGAGCGTTGATTATTGCGACCAACCAGGCCGTTTTGTCTGCCCCCGGTGAGACCACTGGCGATGCCACCGGCGTGATGGCGTCAGAGATGACCCACCCTTACTATCGATTCCTCGATGCGGGCATGCAGGTTGATCTGGCCAGCGTCAAAGGTGGAAAAATCCCCGTCGATCCCCAGACCTTGAACCGCATATTAAAAACCCCGGAAGACGACCGCTTCCTGGCCGACCCGGCATTTCTGGCCAAGGTCGAAAATTCAATGCGCATTGATGACGTTGATTTTACCCAGTACGACATCATCTTTATGTCCGGAGGTTGGGGAGCGGCCTACGATTTGGGCTATTCACCAGTATTGGCCGAGAAGGTCAGTGAAGCATACTACGCCAGCAACGAACCGGTTATTGGTGGCGTTTGCCATGGCGTATTGGGCCTCATTAATGCAAAAGACCGTGACGGTAAGCCGTTGATCGCCGGTCGGCGTATGACCGGCGTAACAGACAAACAGATTAAGGAACTGGGCATAGAAATTACTCCCCAGCACCCCGAGACAGAACTGCGCAAAGCCGGTGTTGTTTTCGAAAGCAACACCAGGTTCATAGACTTCCTTGCCACCCTCGTTGTGGTCGACGATGAAGAGCGTTTTGTTACCGGCCAGAATCAGAATTCCGGTCGAGAAACAGCGCACAAGATGCTGGTATTAATTGCAGAAAAATCCTAGTCATACGCCGACTCACTGGAGATACATGCAATGATTGAACTCTACACAGCCCCTACACCCAACGGCCATAAAGCGTCCTGTACGCTAGAGGCACTGGAACTCGAGTACAACACCCACACAGTCAATATCGGCGAAGGCGATCAGCATAAGCCTGAATTTCGGGCAATCAATCCCAATGGCCGTATCCCCGCGATTATTGACCGCGACCTTGATGACCTGGCTATCTTCGAATCGGGCGCGATCATGATTCACCTGGCAGAAAAAACCGGTCGTTTGCTACCCACGGATGCCAAAGGCCGCGCCCGGGTTATCCAATGGCTGATGTTCCAGATGGGCGGCGTTGGCCCAATGATGGGCCAGGCCAATGTGTTTTATCGTTATTTCCCGGAAAAGATTCAACCTGCGATTGACCGCTACCAAAACGAGTGCCGCCGCTTGTTTGAGGTGCTCGACACACGCCTGGGTGAAAGTGAATGGCTGACGGACGACTACTCCATTGCCGATATCGCCAACTGGTGTTGGGCTCGCACCCACAAGTGGTCGGGCGTATCCATTGACGGACTCGACAACCTGCAGCGCTGGTTAGCTGTCATGTATGAACAACCGGGCATGAAAGCGGGTATCGATATACCGTTCAGTCTGGGTAATCTTCTGGAGGACGAAGAGGAGCAGGAAAAGTTTAAAGCCAAAGCACGGCAAACGTTACAGAAGTAACCTGCGGTCGGTGCATCCAGCACCTTTTGTCTGCGCGATATAGTGGCAATTACTGCGAGTTAAACTTCTCAGATGCGAGAGCTGTAAGCGTTTTGTAAAAGACAGAAAAACGGACTTGGAACATGTTCAGACATCTCAGCATTAAAGCTATTGTGATTCCATTCATCGTAATTGTCTTATCAATGGTGATTTATTCATTATGGAATCCCTTGGATAATTCCAACACTATTGGGGAGTTTTATAACAGTCATCCCGACGCTGGGCCCGATGCAGAATTATGGGGTCGTGGAGGATCGTATTTCCGTTGGCAATCAAGCCTGCCCGAAAACAGTCAGTTGCCCGAGCTAAATATTTTTTACCGCACTTTCGGCAATAGTGATAACCCCGCCATCGTGATGATTCATGGCTGGCCAACAAGTAGTTATGATTTTAAGGAGCTTATTAGCGAGCTAGAAAAAGAATACTTTATCGCGGTTATCGATACGCCGGGGTATGGTTTTTCTGACAAACCCAAGGGAGACTACCGCTACTCCATTCCCGATGATGCTCAGCTTGTCGATTACTTCATTCGAGAGGTTTTGGGCCTCAGCAGATTTACCCTGTTAACCCATGACAAAGGCGATAGTGTCGGATTTGCGTTTCTTAACCTCTATCAACAGACAGGCTCATCCCCTTATCAGATAGATCACCATGTCATTCTCAACGGTGGCATATATCTTCCTTTGGCAGCGTTATCCGCTGCCCAGAAATATTTGACGCTACCAGGTTTTGGTGACTTTGTGACTCGCTTTATTTTAACCCCTGATAGATTCACAACGGAATTGGCCAAGGTATATTCGCCTACGTTAACCCAGGAAGAGCAGCTAAACATGTCGTCTACCTTTAGGTACCAGGGTGGCACTACGGTGTTTCCGAAAACTCTCAGGTACCTTCAGGATCGGCGCAAGCTTGAAAAAACGTGGTTGCAGACGCTGAGTCGAAGTGAGATACCCGCCACTCTAATTTGGGGTGAGCGAGACCCGATTGCGAAAACAGAGATTGCCGATTTTGTCTGGGAGAACTATTTACAAAACAGAGACGCTGCTGCTTCCTATTGGCGCCTGCCTTGCGCCTCGCATTATCCCCAGAATGATCAACCGAAAATTATTGCTCAGTTAGTGCGACAGTCGTTGTCTGCTGAAAGCACTACACTTACTGGAGTGCAAAACTCAAAATGCGCTCCCGTTCTGGTAGAGGAGATGTAACCTAACGAAGAAAGGCAACCGAGCCTGTACTATAAACGCTAACTGACGCTGTAAACGTGTTGAATAATAGCCCACATCCTATTTCTGAATGGCGTGTGCGTCTATCGCGCCGACCGACTACCTCGGTTTAAGCGCGTCAGAGCGCCGGACAAAAACGCGCTTGAGCACCTGTTTCAGCAGCTTGGAAACGACTAAAAATAATCGGCAAGTGGTCCAATGCAAGCGCGATTTCAGCACACTTGGCGGCCATCAGCCTGTTCAATTTATGCAAAGCATCGGGATACTGGAAGAACCTTTCCCTCCATAGCCCTTTCATCCGGCCTATACGTTGTCGACGACAAAGTCTCTTGGATCAGGATTCGCCAGCTGCTTGCCCTGATATGCTAGGTCAGTTCTGCGAAACACATCTACATGCGCGCAGCAGTGTATCCCTGGGAAGTTTACTGAGTTGGCGATCGGGAACAGGGCACTATGCACCTTTGGCTTACTCTACACGATTATAGGCTAGCACTGGGGAAGCAGATAAGCAGGCAGGACGGCTAACCTATTATTTTCAAGTCGTCGCAATGCAATGACGCAAGACGCTAGGCCACATTGTAAAGCGGCATCGCATCGGGCGTTGCACGGTCAACCACTAAACCGCGTTCAGAAGGCCAAAAAACACCCTCGAGCGAAGCTAGGCCGAGCTGTCTTGCATTTATTGCCAACTGCTTCGCCATCTCCTCACCGTAATTGTTTACCGAAAATACTTTCTTGATGCTTTCGCCGTGAGCATTGGGCCAGCTTGCCTCCCAGTACCAGTTTTCTTTAATACTACCGTCACGCCTTTCGTAACGCTTGGCATAGGTGCAAACTCCACTAGTACCTGATGTGTTATTGGAGCGCTTAATGCAGCAAAACTCCGAGCGTGTTATGGGAGGGTTCTGGCAGACAAATTCGTCGCGGTAACGTCTGGCCTCGTGCAAAGCTCGCAGCTGGCCGCCATATTTTCGGTCCGGAAAATTCTTCACATGTCCCTTGCCATGTCGACGCAAACTGACCCGCCATGCATGAGTGCGATATACCTCATCATCAACACGCGATATGCCGTAGTTGTCGTCCTTTCCCTCACCTCTAAGTTGCATGCATCCTCCTCAACTTGCTTAGACCATGAGGGACCGGCGCGAACTGGAAACCCCACCCATGTCATAGAATTAGCAAGTTCCATGCCAAGTCATGGAATGCTGCTATGGCAGGCAGCACCATGATTACGCGCAGGCATTTCTGCCCTGTGAACGCCATCTCGGTGCAGGGATGCACCAAAACAAGCACTGCGTATTATTTTGCTAGTGCCAATGAACGGGATTCACGTTCTAGACTACCGTGACGCCAGAGACGTCTCCCTTCAGATTGGCGTGGGGTTTGGCAAGCAGACTCATCGCAGTCGTGGATGACTAAGTTGGCGTCACCCGCGTGCAGAGCATGGACAGTGCGGGCCAGTCGAGCGCTAAACAGCGATCCTCAGTCAATTCACGTCGGCCCCATCAGTTACGACATTATCGCGCCACTCAACAGTATCTGCGTTCGACTGGAGGCCAATGAGCAACGACCGATCGCCTTTGATATCGTATTTCACTCTCTGGAAAACAGTGAAGGTGCTAGTGATCGCTGCTAGGTATGACGCCAAATTTTCTCATAGCGGTATCGGAACCCTTTTATGCAAAGCATCGGGATACTGGAAGACCATTTCCCTCCATAGCCCTTTTATTTCCCCTATACTTGGCGCATAGACCGTTCTGACCCTCAGCTCTATAGTATTATCGGGAATCCCTCACGTTTACTGCACAGATCAGTCTTAGAGGGGCTTACAGAGCGCCCTAGAGCGTGTATTCTAGGGCTCCAAATGAATGCTGGATTGCCCCGGGACGGGATTCATCAAAAGAGATTCAACGTGTACCCAAACTGTCACCAAATTACTGAAAACTTTATATAAATCAACAGATACTTAATGTTGATCCAACAGTTGAAGTCCTGAGAGAAAATGTGCCCCGACTAATATTGCTGCTAGCAATTATTGCCGTTGTCTACATCCTTCTGCGTCGAGCGCAAGCCATGCCTCCGCACAAGCGCCGTGCTGAATACATCAAGCTGGGGCTGGGAATCGCCCTAGTGACAACACTATTCCTCGCGGCAACCGGCCGCATGAACTGGATCGGCGCCGCGTTCGCCGGCCTACTGGTCGTCGCGCGCCAAGGATTACCGATACTTTCACGTCTGTTTCCAATGCTCGCGCATCTGCGTAATAAGAGCGCTCCTGCAGCCGGCCAAAACTCGACCGTAGAGACCGCCCTATTGCGTATGAATATGGATCACGATAGCGGCGCATTGCAGGGCGAAATTCTCCAAGGCAGCTTTAAAGGTTGGCACCTGACAAACATGGATCGGCAACAGCTTGAGCAATTTTTCGCCTACTGTGGCAGCGAGGACGCAGACTCACTCCAATTGCTGGACAGCTATTTACAACAGCATTTCCCGGGCGAAAATTTTTCTGCAGGACAACAACAGTCGGCCCCGGGAAGTAGCAACGCCATGGGGCGCAGCGAAGCACTGGCCATGCTGGGTCTGAAAGATGATGCGACCAAGGAAGATATTATCACTGCACACCGTAAACTCATCCAAAAACTGCATCCTGACCGTGGTGGCAATGACTATCTAGCAGCACAAATCAACCAGGCCAAAGACCTGCTTCTTGGATGACGCCAACACTAGCAACATTCCTTTCAAATGCTTACACTGGCGCGCGGATTTTTTGAGGACAGACCACTGCCATGACTGACATATTTGTTGTTCGGAATCAACTCGGGCACTACTGGGGGAAATCCAAAGCGTGGGTGGACGGATCAGTTCCTCGCTCGGTAATGCGCACCCAGCATGAAGACGATGCCATTAATACGCTGTTTGAGCTCAGCTCCAAGGATGTTGAGTTGCGCGGTGAAGTCATTGCGTCAGTGCTAACCGAACGCGGTGACCCCGTCATTGAGCCTAGCCAGATACCACTGCTAGAGGAACCAGAATTAGAAGAAGAGCAGGTCAAGCCAGAGTATATGGACGAACTCCAGACTTCAGTAACTCCTTAAAAGGTCACAACCTTACCCTTTTCGACTAACGATAATACCTCGCTCAGGCACAATGTCTTTGAAGTCGCAGTGGCTTAGATTAAATCCGTAACAGAGGAATGCATGGCTGACGATATACGGAGGGCATCACTGGCGTGTGCAGGCGCTCACGCGACACTTTTAATCATACCGTCCCGTTAAGTGGCTAGCATCCAATGATAGACTGTTTTGCCAAATCGTCGAGTAATTCACTGCCAAACCCCAGCACCGCTTCGGTTGGCATACCCAGCTCACCCGCCAATTGAGATAAAATCTCGCGCCCCGTAGCGTTGACATTGTCTCGCAACAGCTCCAATAATCTCGCTGTGGATGAGTTTAGTTCCATGAAGCGCACCGCGTCCTCAGTGAAGGGAATAGGCAGCAAGTCATAAAGATGCCCATCGGCTGCACAATAACTCAAGTGCTCGCTGTAAAAAGGGGCCTTTATTGTGGTGATCAATTGCCGAACTGACCTCACTAACTCGGTATCGATAGGGTCAGGACCACCAATATCCAGTGACAATCCATGTAAGGCGATAGTGTATCGCTCGGCAATGTTCCGAAACTGCTTACCCAAGCGGCCACCCACTCCAATCCAGTTCTCCGGCGCCACTTCTAAAAAATCAACCACTTCCTCGTCTGCTGCTAATAGCGGGCTCAATAGAGCCCGCCTTAACCCGAGACCGGCTCCCGCCAGCCCTCGGTCGGACTCAGGCATGACTCCTCGCCTGCACCACACTTACCTTCGCCACACTTGCCTTCAGCTTTTTTCTCATCGCCATCAGCGCCTTCAGCTTTGTTTTCACCGCAAGAGCCTCCAGCGTCTTTGCCATAGCTAGCCAGGTCGTAGCCGCCACTTAATTGCTGTGCCGAAAAAGGGTTAGCAGCCAGCATGCGTTGCAGCGGGGTCACCTGACTATCGCGTTGTAACGCGAACCGATACACACGATTTTGCGAATCGATTCATCATACAAATTTGACTGGCTCAACTATCCTCTTGAGCTATTGTTTCAAATATGCTAAAAATGCGCGCATGCGAATGTCTCTCAACCTTTTTGGTCGCAACCTGCGCCTCGCCTTATTGCTGTTGCTATTAGCTTCGCAGGGCATTGCTAATGCACACGAGCAAAGCGCTGGGCACTCGCTCGACTCGCACCTATGCTCAGTCTGTCTAATCGGGCACAGCTTAGGTGCTGCTGTCAGCGCGAATTCTGATTTACCGCAGTTGTCCGCTGCCTGTGCCGTCGGCCTGACCCAGCCAGTAGTCGCTGTACTCATTTCCCACCGCAATAAATACCTCGCCCGGGCCCCGCCTGCTTCTCTCTGAAACACCGTAAAACCCAACTGATCCAACCTTAGGTTTTGGTACCGCTTTAAGCGGTGCTTGGTTAATATGAGAGAATGAAACTATGTCGATTTCAATACGATGCAGCGTCGCACTGACGCTGTTTGGGTATCTGATGCCCACACAAAGTCTGGCTCAACAACCCGCACTCAATGAGGCCGTAGCGCCGCATAAACATGAAATGCTGGAAGAGGTTCTTGTTACCGCCAACCCGTTAGGACGCGATTCCAATGATCTCTCCCAATCTGCCACCGTGCTCGAAGGGCAAGCACTGAGTCGGCAACTGGCAAGTTCACTGGGAGAAACGCTGGCACGTATGCCCGGCTTGTCCAACGCGAGTTTTGGAGAAAATGTCGGCCGACCAGTGATTCGTGGATTACAAGGCGCACGCGTAGGTGTCCTTAACAACAGCCTGGCTGTCAGTGATGCCTCTTCCGTAAGCCAGGACCACGCGGTATCCGTTGAGCCTTTCCTGACAGATCAGATCGAAGTCCTGCGCGGGCCTGCAACATTATTATTCGGGTCAGGTGCTATCGGTGGGGTCGTTAATATGGTCACGCCGTCGATTCCTCAGGCCATTCCTGAGGAGGGTTATAGTGGACGCGCCACCGTCCAAGGTAACACGGCCGCCGACGAAGAATTTGCCGCGGGACGCCTAGACTTGGGTCAAGGCGCCTTTGCGCTTCATCTGGATGGGTTCCACCGCCGTACCAACGATTATGACATTCCCGGACGAGCAGCACTTTACCCAGAGGATGAGGATGAGCATGAGGAAGAAGGCCACGACGAGGGCGAGCATGAAGGGGAGGAAGAGCATAGCGATGAATCCAGTAATGATGGCACGCTGGCAAATAGCTTCCTGAAGAACCGAGGTGGCACCATTGGTGTGAGTTGGATTGGCGAACAGTGGCGCTTCGGTGTTGCCTACAACGAATATAAGGCCGATTATGGCATTCCAGGTGGTGGCCATGAACACGGGGGGCATGAAGAAGAGCACGATGAAGATGAACATGGTGACGAAGAACATGGCGACGAAGAACATAGCGACGAAGAACATAGTGACGAAGAACATAGTGACGAAGAACATAGTGAAGAGGAAGAAGGCCCCGTTACTATCCGGCTTCGCACTGAGCGCACCGAAGCCGAAGTGGCGGGTAGCAATCCCTTGCCTGGCTTCGAGCAGTTCAAGGTGCGGTTCGTCGACACCAGCTACAAGCACACCGAGTTCGAAGGAGATGAGATTGGTACCGTATTTGAGAGCGACAGTACCAATACACGTGTTGAACTGAAGCACAATTCATGGGGTGCCTGGCAGGGTGTCTTTGGATTTCAGTACACCGACCTCGATTTTTCTGCTGTCGGTGCCGAGGCATTTATACCGAACACTAACACCAAGACCACGGCTGCTTTCTGGATTGAACGTGGCGATTTCGACGCCTGGCAGATTGATCTGGGCTTGCGTTATGAGGATGTCAAAATCAAGGTGCCCAACACACTCGTTTTAGAAGAAGGCCCGACAGGTCCTTCCTCTGACTCCGACTTCCAGCCCTTTAGCGCTTCCGCTGGAACCATTTGGACTATTAGCGACGCTGTCGGTCTTACCGGCTCGGTATCCTACGCCGAGCGGGCGCCGGGTGTGGAAGAGCTCTATGCCAATGGCCCGCATATTGCTACGCAGGTGTTCGAGGTGGGCGATGTTTCGCTAAGCAAGGAGTCTACTGTGCACGTCGAGGGTGGCGCACGATTGGATCTAGGCCGCTTCTCCGGAAGCGCAACGGTCTACATGGACCAATTCAGTGACTATATTTATCAATCCGACTCCGGGCTTGAAGAAGAAGGCCTCCCCGTATTGGTCTGGTCTCAACAAAATGCAGACTTTGTCGGCGCTGAAGTCGAGCTACGCTACGACTTCGAAGAAAGTAAATTCGGACACTGGCAAGTGTTCAGCTTTGCTGACGTTGTGGACGGCGAACTGTCCGACAACACCGATGTGCCACTGATGCCACCAAAACGCGTCGCACTGGGGCTGGACTGGGATAAGGGGAACTGGACAGCTAATGTACTGTGGATTCACGCCTACGATCAAAACAATGTCGCCGAGCTGGAAACTGACACGCCGGGATATGACCTGCTGAACGCAGAGCTGGCACTGAACGGTTCAGGTCAGGATCAGTTCGAATGGCAGATCTACCTCAAGGGCCAAAACTTGCTCGATGAAAGTATCCGCAACAGCACGTCCTACCTCAAGGACCAGGCGCCACAAATAGGCCTGAACATCATATTCGGTGTGCGCGTTTTCTTCTAACCATCTACTACAGGGCGCCAGACGATTTTTTTACCCGGTAACGATGAACAGTAACGGCAATAGAGTGCTACGATGAAACTGTTCATTACCCTCAGGATAAAAAATGCAATCTGGCGCCTACATTTCTCTCGCGATTTACTTTATCGCCATGTTTTCTATCGGCATTTACGCTTACTCTGCAACAAAAGGAGACGTGACTGGCTTCATGCTCGGTGGGCGTAATTTAAACCCAGCGGTGACCGCATTATCAGCGGGAGCGTCAGACATGAGCGGCTGGATGTTACTCGGTTTACCCGGAGCAATGTATATTTCAGGGCTCAGTAGTGCATGGATAGCATTGGGGCTGACGCTCGGCGCCTACCTGAACTATTTACTGGTTGCGCCAAGGCTGCGGGTGTTTACCGAGCTACTGGACGATGCTGTTACGATTCCAGAATACTTTGAGCGCCGATTTGATGACAGGGGTCATCTGATTAGAATATTAAGCTCTGTCGTTATCATTATTTTCTTCGCCATTTATACGACCTCGGGCGTTGTTGCTGGCGGAAAATTATTCGAGTCATCATTCGGCTTAAACTACGAACTAGGCCTTTTCATCACGGCTGGTGTCGTCGTAGCCTATTCTACATTTGGCGGCTTCCTCGCGGTCAGTACGACTGATTTTGTACAAGGCTGCATCATGTTTTTGGCCTTGATTTTGGTTCCCATTGTCACCCTCAATCAGATAGGCAGTGTAGCGCAGACACAGCACTACCTAATGGAACTAAGCCCTGCGATGCTGACTCTCGGCGGAGGCTCTCTATTGGGAATACTTTCTGCCGCTAGCTGGGGCTTGGGGTACTTTGGACAGCCACACATTATTGTTCGTTTTATGGCAATAAGGTCCGTTCGAGAGATAAAAGTGGCCCGTCGCATTGGTATGAGCTGGATGATCATTTCTTTGACGGGAGCGATCGCCGTTGGGCTGGTCGGTGCAGCCTATATTAAATCCATCGACGGTAATCTTAGTGACCCTGAAACCATATTTATATTCTTATCCAATACGTTATTTGATCCCCTTGTAAGTGGTTTTTTATTAGCTGCGATTCTAGCAGCAATTATGAGCACCATTTCGTCCCAACTGTTAGTCACATCCTGTTCTCTCACTGAAGACATCTACCACACATTCTTACGCAAAAAAGCCAATGACACCGAGTTAGTGCTTGTCGGCCGCTTTTCTATTGTTGCAGTTGCTTTGCTAGCCATATTTTTAGCGCATAATCGAGACAGCAGTATTCTATCCTTAGTCAGCAATGCATGGGCCGGATTCGGCGCAGCATTTGGCCCCGTGGTGTTATTGAGTCTGTTCTGGGCAAGAATGACTAGGCAGGGCGCATTGGCTGGAATCTTAGTGGGCGCCAGTGCAGTCCTGTTTTGGATCTACGGTGATTTCACTATCAACAATCAAACACCCAGTGATTACATCTACGAAATAGTGCCGGGATTTTTCGCTGGGGTTATCGCTATTTTTATCGTCAGCTTGTTAACAAAGTCGCAACAAGACACGACTAGTGCGTTTAATGACATGGAGGATGAGATGGCTCATAGGCTGAGCTAGAGCGTGCTGCCGCCGCGCGATTGATTCTCAATCAATTGAGGTTCGAGACTATTTAGGGAACGATCCATGACGGTGCATGTCCTATGAATACCTCTTACACTAAAGTTTACGCCACGCGGATGGCTACTCGAGCCTGCCAAACGAGGAGATACAATGCGACTACTTGCTATTGTTACTCTGGCATGCATGGCAGGGTGCAGTCACCCGCTGGAGATAGCCGGAGAAGGTGATATATTCTCTGCCAGTGGGGAACGCGACTGTAGTCTGGAAGAATACAATTCTGGCGCACCCACTTGCTCCGAAAATTATATCAGCGGTGCATATGACGAGATCTACCAAGCCCTGCCGCGTCCGGGATGGGAGTTCGAAGGCTGGGGAAACTGTCAGCACGCAAATCCGCAAACACAGTATTGCGGTTTTTCAGTACCTGCAAAGACTGTGCAAGATTTTTGGGGTAATACCGCGCCACCTCTGGTCGCATACTTCACTGAATTTTCCGCAGCTGTTCCGCCGATTACAGATCTGTATGATGCGACGACGAATTTGGCGCCCGCTCAGCAGATATCCACCGCATCCGCCTTGATTACCCGCTTTGCCGACCGGGCGCGCGACAGGCATGCGCGTGAAGACGAATTTCATAGCTATGACCACTATCTGTCGTTCTACTGGGAGCATCGCACGGCAGCTGTCGAGATTGTTGACACCATTGGCCGAGGAGGAAATACGATCACCTTCAATGTCACCACGCAGTGGAAGCTGAGTCCTAACGAGGCAGAACTGCGCTTTTTCTATCGCGGCATCAACACCGTGGCGGAGTACCATAACAATGGGGTCATGACTCAAATTGATGACACTCATTATACTCGTAGCGTGTCTTACAATAGCAAAACGAACGCGCCACTTCAGATCGGAGATCGGCTCGAATTCGAATTGAGTCAGTTCTTAGAGGGCGTACCCAACGGGCGCAACAACTATTATGGGACGACCTACTTATACATTGTAGGACAAGGGATCGTGCCTTGGGAGACCCGCGGCATATTCGGTGATTTGTCTACAGAACGGGAAGATTCCTTCCCAATATCTGCAACGGGTTGGCTAGGCGGTGAAACCACCCTGCCCTACGAATATTCCAATGAGCCGGATAATCACTTCCTGCAGATGGCGACCAACCTGTCCAGCATCAACGGCCAGAATTTCGTTCTGGGGCGCAGGGTACACCACACCGACTTCGAGGATGGCGGGCACAATGAATCTCCGCAAAATCCACCCTTCGACGCGCTGGCAGGACTGCTTGGTAATCACTATGTAAACCACTCCTGCGTCTCCTGCCACACGCGCAACGGTCGCGCGCTGCCGCCTGCGGTGGGTCAGCCACTGAAGCGTTATCTCGTCAAGGTCGGAGACGCGAACGGCAACCCCGACCCATTGATCGGCGCGGTACTCCAGCCGGAGTCCAGCATGGGTAATCCCGAGGCGGGGGTAACACTGGGGCCGTGGCAAGAAAGTAACGGTCTGCGCCGCCCCAGTTTCGTATTTTCTGGGGTGCAACCAGAGTATTTTTCAGCGCGTCTTGCTCCGCAACTGGTGGGACTGGGCTTGCTGGAAGCGATCAAAGAGGACGATATCAAGGCACTGGCGGATCCTAATGATCTGAATGGAGACGGTATTTCCGGGCGCGTCAGCCGTATCAGTGATCCCGAAAGTGGGCACACCCGCCTCGGACGCTATGGGTGGAAGGCCGAACAGGCAACGGTTCGGCATCAGGTCGCATCCGCCTTGAACACCGATCTTGGCGTGATGACCTCAACGTTTTCAAATCCAGACTGCGGTCAGGCGCAGACCGATTGTGGTGCCTCTGGCACTGAGTTGCCCGACGAGCACCTGGACACGCTGACGGACTACATCTCTCTACTGGGCGTGCGGGCCAGACGGGGCTTGGGCGAGCCCGTCGCATTGCGCGGTGAGGCACTGTTTGATGCCGCGGGTTGTCTCAACTGCCATGTCAATACGTTTGGTACCACTGCGTATCACCCTCACGCCGAACTGCGTAACCAGACCATTCACCCCTACACCGATTTACTGCTGCATGACATGGGTCCGGGCCTGGCCTCGACCCTGGACGAGATCCATGCCAGCGGTCGCGAATGGCGCACCGCGCCCCTGTGGGGCATTGGTCTTACCGCGGGTGTGAGTGGGGGCGAGGCCTATCTACACGATGGGCGAGCCCGTACCCTCGACGAGGCCATCCTTTGGCACGGTGGCGAGGCTGAGGTATCGAAGCAAGCTTATGTCGCACTCACTGCTACAGAGCGGTTAGCCCTCGTTACTTTTCTCAAGACGTTGTGAGACGGCTGCCTTGCTGCGGCCGCAATGAGCCCGTTACAGGCGAGACCCGCCACTGCCATCGCCATTCTTTATTGCGTATACTGGCGACTGGCTCTAAATCTGGATTTCTATGCTCGATATTCGCACACCTCTGTTGCTGATATTTCTGAGTTTGCTTTGCGCTTGTTCTGGCGACAGTGAACCCATGCGCCAGCTGTCTGGACCCACCACCCCCGCCGATGCCCGCGTGGCAGAACTGTACAATCGCTCTTGCCGCAGTTGTCACGCGCAGGGCGCAGGATGGGCACCAAAGACTGGCGACCTGCAAGCCTGGGCCCCGCGCCTGCAAAAGGGTACTCCCGTGCTACTGGAACACACTATCGACGGCTTTAAGGGCATGCCTCCTATGGGCATGTGTTTCGATTGCAATGAAGAGGATTTCACTAAACTGATATCCTTCATGAGCGGCGGTTAGTCATGCCAAACAGGCGTCAGCTACTGAAATATTTTGCGGCCTTAAGCGCGGCCAGTTTCGGTGGAGGGATGTTAAGCCAATCTGCAGCAGCGCGAGTTATCGGGTGGAAGAACTGGTCAGGATCACAGTCCTGTATCCCCAGCGCGCGCCTCGCCCCAGCTTCACTGCCTGAACTGCAACAGCTGGTGGCGGAGAGCTTGGGGCCAATTCGGCCGGTTGGCGCTGGGCACTCTTTCTCTCCTCTGGTTCCCACCGACGGACAAATTGTGTCCCTCGCCAGGCTCAGTGGACTTGTCTCTCACGATCCGGATCGTCTGCGAGCGACGTTTCAGGCCGGCACCCAGATGTCAGCCATGGGCGCACCACTGCATGAAGTGGGTCAGGCATTGATCAACATGCCAGATATCGATGAGCAGGTCATTGCCGGTGCAATCGCAACGGGCACCCACGGTACCGGCGCCAACATCGGTGGATTGCCGAGCTTTGTCACCGGGCTAGAAATGGTGACTGCTACCGGCGAACTTATACAGTGTGATGCTGACAACAATCCAGAGGTGTTCCAAGCAGCCCGCTTGTCTCTCGGCGCACTGGGGATTGTCACCAAAATCCAGATGCAAAATACCCAACCCTACCGATCACGACGCGAGTCCTGGATCTTGGATTGGGAAGACACCCTTGCCCAAGCAGATCAACTTGCCAACAAGCACCGTAATTTTGAGTTCTATTACATCCCCTTCTCCGAGCGTTGCTTCCTGTCCACTCACGACATCACCGAAGAGGACAAATTTTCTACCTCCGTTAGCGATGGCAATGAGTCAGTGCAGGACCTAAAAATGATTCGCGATTACCTGTCTTGGTCTGACACCCTGCGCGGCCTGCCCATCAAGGCTATTGCCGCAACAATGGATAGGGAAGTCGTTGTGGAAGCCTCGTGGCTCAACTACGCCAGTGAACGCAATGTGCGCTTTAATGAAATGGAGTATCACCTTCCCCGAGAACAGGGACTGGCGGCCTTGCGCGAAGTGCGGCAGGTATTGGAACAACACCACAAGGCGGTGTTCTTCCCGCTTGAGGTACGCTATGTGAAGGGCGATGACGTTTGGCTAAGTCCTTTTTACCAACGCGACAGCATGTCAATTGCCGTACATCGCTTCCACTCGGAAGATTACCGACCCTTGTTCAACGCCGTCGAGCCAATCTTTAGAAAATACGGTGGCCGCCCACACTGGGGCAAGATCAATAGCGTAAAGCGAGCTCAGTTTGCACAGATGTATCCGCGCTGGGAAGCGTTCGTTGAAGTGCGTCAGCAACTCGATCCTAGCGCTAAATTTCTCAACCCTTATCTGGCATCCCTATTCGGCGGAGCGGCATGAGACGTCGTCAACTACTGCTTGCTGCCGTCGTCGGTGGCGCTGGTATACTGTGGGGCTTACGCGCCAAAAATAGCGATAATGGTGGCGTACACAGTGCCTATTTCCAGACCCTAAGTAACGCTTTGGATAAAGCCGGGTTAGCACGACCGACGCTCATCATCGACAAGCAGAAGTTACTGGCCAACGCCAGTGTCTTGCATCAGCACCTGGTGGGTCGTTACGACTATCGCGTGGTCACGAAATCGCTGCCCTCGGTGCCACTGTTAGAGGCGGTGATGTCACATACGAATACGCAGCGGCTGATGGTTTTTCACCAACCCTTTCTCAATCTCATTGCTAACGAGTTGCCTAATACGGATGTACTACTGGGCAAACCAATGCCAGTTGCCGCCGCCGCGCGCTTTTATCAGCAGCACAGAACAACACAGTTTGACGCCCGTCATCAGCTGCAATGGCTAGTGGACTCACCGGTAAGGCTGATGCAGTACGCAGAACTGGGACGGCAACGGGGTGAACTGATGCTGATTAACCTAGAGCTGGATGTCGGATTGCATCGCGGCGGCATTAAAAGCGAAGAGCAACTGGCAGTGGCACTGGACATTATCGAGCGGGAACCATTTCTGCAATTCAGCGGCTTTATGGGCTACGACCCACACGTGTCAAAGAACCCCGGATTACTAGGCGGCGCGGAGGCCGCTTTTTCCGCGGTGCAGAAGACCTATCAGAACTTCGTTACCATTGCCGAAAGACAGCTGCAGCGGTCTCTGTCGGGGCTGACACTCAATGCCGCGGGCAGTCCCACCTATCAGCGTTACACTGGCGCCCAGGTGGCGACAGAGTTGTCCGCCGGTTCGGCATTGGTGAAGCCGACCGATTTTGACTTAGATACGCTGGCAGATCACGAGCCAGCGGCATTTATCGCCACCCCGGTTTTAAAATCACTGCCGGTAGCGGAGGTTCCAGGCATTGAAAAACTGGCATCACTGCAAAGCTGGTTTAACCCCAATAGCCGGCAGGCGTTTTTCATCTACGGCGGTTACTGGAAGGCCAAACCCGAGTCACCCCCGGGTCTAAGCCTTCACCCCCTGTATGGGCGGTCCACCAATCAGGAAATGCTCAACGGGTCCAGCAGTGTCAGGCTACAGCCCGACGACTGGGTCTTTATGCGACCCACTCAGAGCGAGCATGTGTTTCTGCAGTTTGGTGATATAGCCGTGTACGACGACGGCGCGATAGTAGACAGCTGGCCGGTGTTTACGCAGAGCTGACACCTCTACAGAATCATCGCGGCGGCAGCACTGCTGACACAATATAATGCCGCTCAAAAATAGAGCACTGCACCTTATCCGTACAGGTCTTCGCCCGCTGCCCACGTCGCATGAAACCCCACTGGCACTCGGTGTGGCATAGCAACGCTTGCAATGGGCCCCTGCGCAATATCGGTGGCATCAAACACCAGGCAGTGCGATGTCGCGTCTTTACTGTCGGTGACAAGTGTTACAACGTAGCCGTCATCTTCAGCTGAGCGTCTGTCTGCACCGGGCTTCGGAGCAAATACTGCTTCGCTGCCGAACACGCCTTCACCGTAATCCCACTGCGTGCTCTGTCCTGTGTCGTTGTTGTATTTCACTAAACCAGTAAAGCGAAGGGTATGGCCGCCTTCGTGTAGCAAAGGAATTCTTTGATGGTAGGAGTACTGACTTTTTACGCCATGAAAAATGGGGTTTGATTTATTGAATTCCGTATTGAGATCATCGATGGCACCTTCGCGGACTTCACCCGTTACTAGATTGAACTGCCAGCGGTAGGCGTTTGCCTCAAGACGCATGTAGGCGAGCATGGATGCAAGTTCACCGTCACCAGACTGACCAGAAGGCATGGGATTGATTGAACGACAACCGTCCATCACTACCCAGTCACCCTCTTCCCAACAGTTAGTGGTGTGTAATATGTAACAAGGCTCACACTCGAACCAGCGCACATCCCTACTTTGTCCGCGACGAGGAATAATGCCGAAACGGGTGGGTATGTCTTTGTGAAATGTCAGCACCCGATACTTGTGCTTGCGCAATACTTCCATGTCATGAAAGAAAGGCAGGTCATGAAGGACCGCGTAGTGAGTGGTGAAACCCAAATCATGTGGCAGTCTGGGCCCCGGCAAATCAATAGCCACTTCGTGCACTAACCGGCCGGAGGGATCAGCGACGCCATAGGTCATAAACGGAGCTTCATCGCCATAATCAAAGAACAGCAGCTCGCCTGTTGCCCAGTCTACTTTGGAGTGTGCCGACATACGGCGTTGCGCGCGGCCTGCCAGGTCATAGTGCGCTTTAGTTTCAAGACTGAGGCTGTCCAGCCGATAGGGGTCGCCCGCGTTATACCACAGCGACATCAAGTCACCTGCGTACCAGAACAAATCGGTGTTGGACGTGTCTTTAATGCCAAAGCGGGAAATATCGTAATCAAACGGGCCCATGACACCTGGGGACATTGATTTTCCGACGCTCAGTTCCTGTGTAAGCGCCGCGGTCTGCACGTAGCGATTGCGGTAGCTAGCGGCACCATCACTGAAGTACACCGCGTGAACCATGCCATCACCATCAAAGGGGTGATAGCGGTTCTTGGGCTGGTGCATGGGGTTGGGGCCATTACGAAAATAGGCACCCGAGAGATCACGGGGTAAAGCGCCCGTGACGACCAAACTCTCTTCATGGAGCTCATTGACTGTGGGCGCATAAACGCCGTGCAGATAAGGATTGTCCAGCTCATAGATCCAGCTCGGAGTACCCTCTAGCTCCCTAACCGGGCCAATACTCTGCTCGGTGATCGGATATTCGCGCATTAAAGCCATAAACCGTTCTCCTGTTGCCCTCACTAAGCGATACGCGGACTGACCTCGACCACTACCGTTGGCGGAACCTTCTGCAACCAATCAAAATTGTAGCACTATCGTGTCCTCCGTGTTCGCCTTGCTCGGAGGCTGACACTTCCCTACTATTCTAGTATTGCCCGCGGCTGCTTGGCCTTTTGATAGCCACGTACATCCAGTTGCCCCTCAGGAGACACATCATGAGTCAGCCAATATACATTTTAGGTGGCGCACAAACCGACTTTGCGCGCAATTGGGCGCGGGAAGATTTGCAGATCTACGACATGTTCGCAGAGGCACTGCGAAGCGGCATACACAATGCCGGCATCGAGCCCTCCGAAATAGACGTGGGCCACGTAGGCAACTTCGTGGGTGATCTGTTCGCTGGGCAAGGTCTGATCGGCGGTTTTTTTGGGCAGCTTTATCCTGAGCTCGCTTCGCTGCCTACCTCACGACACGAGGCCGCCTGTGCATCAGGCTCTATTGCAATTTTATCTGCTATGCGGGATATCGAGGCGGGGCACTACAATGTGGCCTGCGTTCTCGGTCTTGAATTAATGCGCAACGTGAACGGCCAAACCGGCGCAGAGTATCTGGGCGCAGCGCGCTGGATTGGGCATGAGGCCGACAACGCAGACTTTCCCTGGCCACACATGTTTGATCGTATAACAAGGGAGTACGATAAGCGCTATGGCATCAACAGTGAGCACCTCAACACCATTGCAGAAATCAATTTTTGCAATGCCAAGCAAAACCCCTATGCACAAAGCCGCGAATGGCATTTCCCCGAAGGTTGCTTCAGCAATAACGACAAATTGAATCCCGTGATCGACGGTGCAGTACGAAAAATGGATTGCGGACAAATTACAGACGGTGCCGCTTGCATCATTCTAGCCGGTAAAAGCGCCGCGAAGAATTATGCCGCTCGCAACGGGCTGTCATTGGCCGACATTCCGCGCGTTAAGGGCTGGGGTCACCATTCAGCACCTATCCTGTTAGAAACCAAACTGCAGCTTTCGGCGGATCAGCCCCTATTATTCCCGCATGCTAAAGCCACCCTAGATGATGCACGGCAGCGTGCAGGCTTTAAGGCGCTGACGGACCTTGACGGCATGGAAACCCACGACTGCTTTACCGTTACCGAGTACATGGCTATCGACCACAGTGGTTTAACCGCGCCAGGCGAAAGCTGGAAAGCGATAGAAGAAGGCCGCATTGCCAAAGACGGCAGCTTCCCTATCAACGCCAGCGGCGGACTGATTGGTCTGGGACACCCCGTGGGCGCTACCGGTGTGCGAATGGTACTAGACTGTGCCAACCAGGTGAGCGGACAGGCGGGAGGCTGCCAAATTGCCGACGCCGAAAACATGATCACCTTTAATGTCGGCGGCAGCACAACGACCTGTGTGAGTTTTGTGGTGGGTGTAGGCGCGTAGGCATAGCGTCCTGAAAGATGCCTTTAACCGTGGCACTCATGCTAAGTCGCCTACATTGCCCGCCTTCGCCTGCCGATAACCATGTTTCTCTGACATAAACATCTCGATCAGTGTCGCCATTTTATTGTAGATCCTAGCGGTCTTTTACACGTGATTGCCTGATTCATTCGTTAACCGTATTACCGCATTTGAAAAACCACGTGTTTCGAAAGTTCAATTTTTAGCACTACTAAAAATTTTCATCTCTGTGTATGCTTATCATGCATAAAATTTGGAGCTCACCGATGAAATATACAAAACAACTTCTAACACTAGTCGTCGGCACATTGCTGATTATATCCAGTACAACCGGAGCGCAGGAACCTAAGTACGCGGCCAAAGTCCCTGACTCGGTTAAAACGCCGGATAAAGTCCAAACAGAATTCCTTGGCGATTTGGAGTTTTTCGATGGCGCGCCAAGTAGCGCCACTGTCGAAAAGGCCTATGATTTCTTGGATTTGTCTCGCGGGACAACAGCCTTTCTTAAAGGTATTCCTGCAGCTTCAGTCTATGCTCTTCTGGAAGGCCTAATACAGGCAGGTGTGCAGCCAGGTGATTTAGGTATTACAGAAGACCTTATGGATGCGCGCTCGCTTTTCTTAACTCCAAACTCAACGACTGTTTACAGCTTTGCGGAAATTGATGTTAAAGATGGACCTCTTGTCGTAGACATTCCTCCAGGGGTGCTCGGTCCTGTAGATGATGCATACTTCCGTTGGGTAACCGATGTTGGTGTGACCGGACCTGATAAAGGTGAAGGGGGCAAATATCTGTTTGTTCACACGGATTACAAAGGTGATATCCCGGATGGCTATTTTATTGCAAAAACGCCGAGTTATCGCAACCTAATGCTGATGCGTGCTTTTGTTAAGGACGGAGATGTTGCGGGTGCGGTTAAAGGTGTAAAAGCAAAATTTCGAATATACCCACTTTCTGAAGAAAAAAGTCCACCAGAGCAGCGCTTTGTCAATATATCAGGCAAGCAGTTTAATACGGTGCATGCTAATAACTTTGACTTTTATGAAGAATTGAACGCTGTTATTCAGTACGAGCCGGCCGACTCATTCAACCCCGAAATAGTCGGGCTTTTCGCCTCCATTGGCATCAAGAAGGGCCAGCCCTTTAAGCCAGATGCTCGCATGAAGACCATACTGACCGAAGCCGTGGCAGTGGGTAATACTATTGCTCGAGCTCTGTCCTATGCTCCACGCAATGAGAGCGTCTATTTCTATCCCGACAGAAAATGGACTTCACCATTTGTAGGCGGCAGTTCAGAATTTATGAATAACGGTGAACTCGTGCTCGATGACAGAATCTTTTTCCACTATGTAGCGACAGGCATTACTCCGGCCATGGCTGCTCCGAGAGTGGGATCTGGATCTGCCTATGGCTTTGCCACAAAAGATGCAAGTGGCGAATACCTTGATGGTGGAAATACGTACAAGATAACGCTGCCAGCCCCTATTCCTGCGAACAACTTTTGGTCATTCATGGTTTACTCTGGTCAGCATCGCTCAATGCTCGAAACCGATCAAAAACTTGCAGGCCTTGATAGTAATAATCCATCAGTGAAACCAAACGCTGATGGCTCTTATACCATGTGGTTTGGACCAAAGGCACCAAAAGGCCATGAAGGCAATTGGATACAAACCATGCCGGATAAGAGTTACAGCGTGCTGCTGCGCCTCTACGGGCCGCTCGAGCCATGGTTTGATAAATCCTGGAAGCCCGGTGATTTCGAACGTGTTAAATAATTGCAGCTAACCCCCGGTTCTAGCGGATGCCGCTGACGCGTCATCGCGGAACTGGGGGTTCGCATCTTCATTCGACACTATTAAAGTATGGGCCCTTAGCTGTGCTTCGTGCCCCGGCGACCACGAAATCAAAGCCCAATAGGCAAGGTTTTTCCAGCACTGCACAAATACCTGGTGAGGCACCTGTTATCACAAATGTCTCTTTATCCATTCCCATCGCCCTCATTATTCACTTGCACCCTAACAGGGTCAGGGCCTGAAAAATCACATTCCTAACAGCTCCATGGTCGAGCATTCATCAAGCTTTTTTCCATAGGCATTATTGATGGTTCTGTCATACCGCATACCACAGTTATCACAGCTTGCTCCCATGATGTGATACCCCACGTCATCTTCATCATCTTCCTCATACTCAAGGGGCATGTCTCCATCGCACTCCTCGCAGGTCCATGTTGCTTCACGCAGAATTTTCTCAGCTTTTAACTTTAAATCTTTGTCATATGACATAGGATTTGAACACCCCTCAGACTCGTAGTTTTCAGTTGCGATGATAACGCTAGATCGCCCATTCAGGACGACGACACCTCCCTCGGGAGACGTTCCAGCCATGTGCTGCTCCATACGGTCGATGAGGCCTGTGATAACCCCTCTAAATTCCTGAGTCAGTCGCTCGAAACGGGCTTAATCAAATACTCGCTCATGGGAATAACATCGATCTTTTGAAAGTCGATGAATCGTGTGCAGCTTTCGATCATCGCGTTCATATTTTTTTGTAGCAGAGCCTCATCGCCACCGGTTGCATAGAACGCATGGTCTGATGCCATCGCTTCCGGCGGGAAATTCTCTTCCACTACGGCAAAACACCCAGGTGTGTCCGCAGTCATTCGACGCACCACCAGGTTCTGCCGGTAACCGAAAGTTGATTGGGTGTCTATTGCCACTTGAGTATGGCTGTCCTTCCAGGTCGACAGCCACTTGTCCCGGTCCATATCATCAGGAGGAGACATAAACACCACCTGACACACACCGTAAAGCCGCTCTCCCGGCATTGCAGGATGCGTCTGCTGACTCACCAAAGGCTCAGCCTCGGCAACCAGATAAACCGTCTTAGTACTAACGTGGGCATCGATTAAAGGCTCCCAATGTCCTGCCGCGCCGGCGAAATCCACCCACAGCGACAGCATAGCGTCTGGCACCGGCGCATGGCTTTCAATACGCCGTCCGGCCGCCGCAGACACCGCACTGTCCACCACGCAAATGCGCAGGCCGTGAACGCCTTCAATCCCCGTCAGTTTCGGCGCCAGCTGGAGCAACAGTTCGTCGCGAAACTCATCACCGCTGAGGGACGGGGCTTTCCAAAGGGGGTACAGTAGTTTTTCCACGATGCTCTCCTAACGCGTTGGCTAAATACCCACTGGCGGCGTGATAGTCGCCGCATTGTCTATCAACATCTCTGCACCGTTGATAAAACGGGACTCCTCGGAGGCCAGAAATAGAACCAGATTAGCAATATCCTCGGGGTCGCACATGTTGCCAAATGCACTGAGCGCATCAATATCGGCCTGCGTCGCCGTCTCCTTTCCTGTAGCGACCTTCACCACCATGGGAGTCTTTACGCCATCAGGGTGTATCGAGTTGCAGCGAATACCGTTTTTCTGTTCTTTACAATACATGGCGATATTCTTGGTCAGCGCACGCACCGCGCCCTTGCTGGCGGTATAAGCCGCAACAAACGACTGGCCATGAATAGCTGCGACCGAAGACATGTTGATAATGGAGCCGCCCCCGGAGGCCGTCATGGCAGGAATAGCGTGTTTACAGCCCAAGAATACGCCGTCACTATTCACCGAATTGATTAGGCGCCAAGATTCCAGCGTGGTGTCAACAATACTACCAAGGGCAATAATACCGGCGTTATTGACCAAAATATCGAGCCGGCCAAACGTCTCGAGCGTCGCAGCAATGACCTGCTTCCAGTTTTCCTCGTCGGAAACGTCGAGCCGCATGAAAATAGCGTCCTTACCAATCTCTTTTACAACTGCCTGACCGGCGGACTCATTCAGGTCCGCCAGCACGACAGTGGCGCCCTGTGCAGCAAGTAATATTGCATCAGCCTGTCCCATGCCACTGGCTGCTCCGGTTACAATGGCGACCTTGCCCGCTACTCTACCCATAGTTCTTCTCTCGATGTGTGACAGTGAATTTCACGGCGACCTTCTCCGCTGCGATTAGGTTCCAGTTAATCAGATGCCTCGTCACACCTCAAACCCCCGACTCCTAAATTCATCACAGGGCTACCCAATTGAACCGTTAGAACAAGCCTTCAAGCCTAGTTGATGACGTTCCAACGACACGCTTGCGACAGCCTCTTGCGCTGACAACCTCGCCTCCACTCTAGCCATATTGGCGCCATTGCACTCTACCGGTCAATTTTATGGCAATCTCTGACCCAGTGATGCTAACTGTGAAGACGGCAATCAGATGCTTTGTCGCAGTAACTCAGGGCCTCCATCTCTGAAACCACCGCAGACGTTCCAACCGCAGGCATATGAGGCCTCGCCAGCACGGGTCGCCACGGTGTATTCTTAGCTTCTATTTCACGCATATCGATGAGGGAGACACGATGAACCCACAACACAACATGCCACGCCTGATCAACTGGCTCGGTTACTTCGCTATCGGCTTGTTACTGATACTGCCACTGTCCGTACTGACCATCCGCAGCGGCCAATGGCAGCTGGGATTACCCCTGTATGCGATCGCTTGCTTTGGCAGTGTGCTGCTGCTCATCCTGGCCATCGTCCTACTACTGCGGAGGCGTTTCACGCCTTGGCGCAAAGACATCCTCCTGCGCACAATTTTTGCTCTACCCGGGGCGGCGCTGCTGCTAGCACTGACCAGCGGGGGGAATCACCCCATGATTCATGACATTTCCACCGATACGGCAGACCCACCAACGTTCACAGTGGCGCTGCAAGAGCGCGGGGCAGAGTCCAACACTCTCGAGATCAATCAGGACGTGATTCGACAGCAAGAAGAAGCCTATCCGGACCTGAATACCCTGGTAAGCCCGCTATCCACCGACGAGGCCTACAACCGCGCGCTACAAGTGGCGACTAATTTAGGGTGGGATATTTACCACCAAGATAGCAACACCGGCGTGATCGAGGCAGTGGACACCACCAGCATCATGGGCTTCAAAGACGATATCGTTATACGGGTGCGCAGCAGTGCTCAGGGGACGCTACTTGATCTGCGTTCGGTATCTCGGGTAGGTGAAGGCGATCTGGGCGCCAATGCAAAACGGATCCGCGCCTTCCGCGACGCATTCCAGCAGCAGGAATAAAGCCTGCAGAAGCAGAACGTTTTTACGATAGAGTACCGCCGTCGACCCGGATATCCTCGCCGGTGATGTGCACGCCATCCTCGGACACCAGCATGGCGATGACCCCTGCCACCACTTCGGGCGACTTGGCGCCGGTCAGCGACATGATGCGAGGCATGAGTTCAAAATCCATGGTCTTCGGAAATGCGAGCTTATCCGTCATACCCGTGTTGATATCGCCGGGGCAAATACAGTTGGCGCGCACACCACGCTTGGCATACTCAACGGCAATACTGCGCGTCATGGCCAGCACTCCACCCTTGCTCGCCGAATAGGCCAGACCGCAGGGGAGGCCAGACAAGGCTGCTGTCGAGGCTGCATTGACAATACTGCCCCTAGTTTCCACTAGGTACGGCAGCGCAGCGCGGCATAAAAACATGGTGCCCGTAAGATTGATATCGATGACTTTTTGCCAGTCGTCAGTTTGCAACTCCTCGGTATCGTCAAAACGTAGAATTCCCGCCATATTGACGACACCATAAAGGCTCCCATACCCTTCAATACAAGCTCCAACGGCTTCCTGCACACTCGCTTCGTTACCCACATCACAGACCCAAGGGGTGGCCACCCCACCTTCTGCGGTAATTTCAGCGGCCGCAGATTCCACTGCTTCCCGGTTAAGATCTACGCAAAAAATCGAACCGCCCTCAGCAGCTAAACGTAATGCACTGGCCTTACCAATACCACTGCCAGCGCCAGTCACCAGAACCACTTTGCCCATAAACCTTTGCATAACCTTCTCCCAGAGTTCGCACTGCAGAATGCCCCCTGTTGCCCGTTCGGTCAAACTCCGCAGTACGCGCCAATAAACCGACACGCTATGTTTAAAATAGGCACCTTATATGCCTTATTTAGTCACTTGGGACTGACTTTTTAAGCCATTGCCTTGTACTGCGTGTGCTGTACCTTTATCTGCACTCGATGCATCAGTATCATACTGTAAACTCAAAACCATGGCGCTAGACAAGGGTTATGGAAGACAGCAGTAAGAGCACCTATCAGGAGAGAGATTTTGGAAGACCTAGATCAGTTTGGTTTAGACGTGCGCGATTGGCTGGAGGCTAACTGTCCCACCTCACAGCGCCAACCAATGGGACCTGAAGATCAGTATTGGGGTGGCCGACGGGGGACGTTCCCCAGTGAGGATGCCAAAGTATGGTTCGAACGGATGCGGGACAAAGGCTGGACCGTGCCTGAGTGGCCCAAGCAATACGGCGGCGGCGGACTCACTCCGCAGCAGTCCAAGGTGCTCAAGAACGAGATGAAACGTATTCAGGCCCGCACCCCTCTGTACGGCCTCGGCATCTGGATGCTGGGCCCAGCAGTGCTTGAATATGGGACAGAGAAGCAAAAGCAGCAGCATATTCACGCCATCTTAAATGGGGAGACGCGCTGGGCTCAGGGTTACTCCGAACCCGGCGCCGGATCTGACCTGGCAAGCCTGCAGTGTAAGGCTGAAGATATGGGCGATCATTTCCTAGTTAATGGGACCAAGATCTGGACCACTGCAGGCGACAAATGTGACTGGATATTTTGCCTGGTACGCACTGACCCCAATGTCAAAAAACAGGAAGGTATCAGTTTCCTTCTTATCGATATGGACGACCCAGGCATTACGACGACTCCGATCGCACTGATTAGCGGCGAATCCGAATTCTGCCAGACTTTTTTCGACAACGTAAAAGTACCCAAAGAAAATTTGATTGGGGAATTAAACAAGGGATGGTCTGTTGCCAAGGCTCTGTTAGTACATGAACGTAAGCTGATGGCGGAAATCGGCAGCGATAGCCCCCGTCATATTTTGCAACCCAACGTGGCGGCCCGCGAATACCTAGAATTTGAAAATGGCAAAATCACTGATGCTCGACTGCGCGACGACCTAGTAGAGTACGATATGCTAATGCAGGCAGTCGCGCTCACTCACTTTCGTACCTTCGAAGAAAAATCAAACGGTGTGCGCAGCGCAGCACCGATGGTAATGAAGTACGTGGGCACGGAGGCAGAAAAAACCAAGAGTGAGTTGTTACTGGCCATCATGGGCAGCCGCGGAATGGGCTGGGAAGGTGACGGCTTTACGCCCCAGGAAATCGACACGACACGCCTATGGGCCACGTCCAAGGTGATGACTATCGCGGGTGGCAGTTCCGAAATACAGCTTAACTTGATTGCCCAAAAAGTCCTCGAACTACCACAGCGCTAGGAGCAAACGATAATGGCACTGGTACTCAATGAAGAACAACGCTTGCTACAAGATACGGCAAAGGATTTCCTGTCCAAGTATGCCCCGATAGCGTCTCTGCGCAAGCTGCGCGACGAACATAATCCCATCGGATATGACCCTGCTCTATGGCTGCAGATGACCGAAATGGGCTGGGCAAGCGTCATACTGCCTGAAGCCTATGGCGGACTCGAATTTGGCTTTCTGGGACTAGGTGTAGTACTGGAAGAATCCGGACGTACGCTCACCGCATCGCCCTTGTTTGCCTCCGCTGTGGTCGGTGCCTCTGCTGTGCTGCTAGGGGGTAGCGAGCAACAGAAGCAAATGTTATTACCGCAAATCGCTAGCGGAGACCTTACTCTGGCACTGGCATTGGAAGAATCCCATCACCACAGGCCGACGCATATTACTACCACCGCGAACATGCAGGGCGACGATTTTGTTCTCAACGGCAATAAATGTTTCGTGCTCGATGGCCACAGTGCCAACAAACTAATTGTGGTAGCCCGCTCTAGCGGCACAGAATCTGACAGCGTCGGGTTAACCCTGTTACTGGTGGACCGCAATGCAAAAGGAATAAGCTGCCACAGGACCATCATGGCGGACAGTCGTAACGCCGCTAACATTACATTTGAGAATGTCATAGTGCCTGCTGCAGACATTCTCGGCACAGTCGATAATGGCTGGTCGATTCTCGAGCCCGTACTGGACCGAGGACGAGTGGCCATCGCTGCAGAAATGATGGGTTGTGCGCTGGAAGCCTTCGAACGCACCGTTGCCTATCTAAAGGAGCGGGAACAATTCGGTGTGCAAATCGGATCCTTCCAGGCATTGCAACATCGGGCTGCGCATATGCAATCAGAGTTAGAGCTGTGTCGATCCGTATTGCTGCAGGCGCTGTCCACGGTGGATGACGCACCGGAACAGCTGCCGCTGTTGGCCAGCCTAGCCAAGGCCCGATTAAATGTTCTGGTAAAGCTTGTCACTAATGAGGCGGTACAGATGCACGGTGGCATCGGTGTTACCGATGACCTGGAAATCGGTTTCTTCCTCAAGCGGGCTCGGGTTGCTATACAAATTTTTGGAGATACCGGGTTTCACAAGGATCGCTATGCCACATTGTGTGGCTACTAACAACGAGGATATCAGTATGGAAGCCAACACAATGATAGCCATGGTCCACAGGTACGTGGAGGCATTCGAAAAACAGGATATGGACATCATCAAAGAGATCTACTCCCAGGATGCCTTGGTTGAAGATCCGGTCGGCACAGACGTGCATACAGGAATCGATGCCGTGTGCGCTTTCTATGAAGGTGCTTTGAAGTCCGGCGCCAAACTAGCGCTGAGCGGTGAGCCGCGCTGCAGCGGTAACGCGGTTGCGTTTCCCTTTCAGGTTCAGATGCCAGGGATTGCCATTGATATTATCGATGTGTTCGAGTTTAACGCTGAGGGCAAAGTCAACAGTATGAAGGCATATTGGAGCGACGGGAATATGAAGTCAGTGTGATTCTGGCAGTGGTCGCATGATTCTCGGTACAGCTGCTATTGAGTTTAGCTACCGAGAGCATCATTATCGAATGTCGCCGCGTAGCGCTCGATCCACTCTAGTGCAGCCTCGTCAGGGCTGAGTAGTCGGCCACACTCTCTAAGCATGGACCGACGGTATTCTTTGATCTGCAGACACTGATTTTCCATGCGCAACCGGAACGCGTCCTGACCCATCAACATATCATTTCTACTGTGCACAAACCCGTTAGACACGCTGCTCTCCACTCGCTACCTACAGGGCGTAGTAATACCACCCCAAAGCAAAAAAAGCAGTGGCCCTAAAGGTAGGTTGTGAAGCAATACACAGAATTAGCATGGTTCCATCGTGGTTTGTGCAATATTACCGCGCTATCGAGTTTTGTCTTCAGGCATTAGAGCGCCTTGATAGAGACGCTCTGGATTATGGGTTGCGCGCCGAGACTGAATACAGCATCACTATATTTTGGGGGCCCAAATTTCGCCACGGCATTATTGGACAGGGCAATCGGTTCTTTGGGCATACCGATAAAATTGGTTTTCAACTCGCCATCACCATCCTGATCATAAAATACAGACAGCGCATAATCACCGAGCGGCAATAGCAGTTCCGTCCGCACCAGGTCTCCGTCAAGGGCATCAGCGATGTCCACTTTTTGATTGAGCACCATTTCATCACTCAACCAGGTTGAATCGGAATCATAAACTGCAATATACACATTGCCCGACGAATCTTTGAGGCCCGAGATTTCGACCATCAAAATACCGGTGAGCTCTTCCGCGTGCACGGACTGGAAACTCAGTACCAACACTAAAAATTGCAGGGCAAAGGCAGCTCGCATAGACCAGGACATCATAGTAACTCCTCCCTATCAAACAACCAGCATAACTCAAACCTGCAACTCATCCAGACCTTTCGTGCGGCTAAAAGAGAATACACGATGCCACAATGGCAGCGGAAACTCCCCGCGCACCCAATAGAACCTTTCCGCCAGAGCCAAAAATTCAGTACACTGTATCCCTGTTTTTATTAAGGCGTAAAGCTATGTCACTGGGCTCCTGGGATCCAAAGGTCGAAGCACGGAGCACCGAGCTCCTGTTAGAGTCTGACCTCCTACGCCGCCTCATCGCTTATAGCCATGACGAACAGTTAGCGCAGCTCGAGCAACTACTGAACGCGAACGACAAGCAACGTTTAGCAGGACTGATGAAGATAGACCCTCTCATTTGGCAAACCGCCGCCGAGCCTTTGCTGGAAAATGACCTGTTGCACCTGATTCGCTTTTTCGCCGTGGCCGAGAACCTGCCCGGGTGGGAGGCTGGAGCCACATCTCCGGTAATCCCACTGGCTAAAATCCTGCGCCAGCGGGGCGTGCGCCTAGACAAGTCGCTGCTACAGTGGCTTCGTGAGGTCAACGACAACCGCTATCTGCCCTACGGTCCGCTTTAACCGTTCACTCTGATTTAGCTTTTTCAAACGCCACCATGCTCTCGTCAGTGGCCGAAGTTTGGTATTTCAGCTTCCACTGATCATACGGCATACCATACACACGCTCTCTGGCCTTGTCATAATCCACCTCCAATCCGGCGTCGTCGGCTGCTGCCATATACCACTTAGACAGACAATTACGACAAAAACCCGCGAGGTTCATCAGGTCGATATTCTGTGCATCCTTGCGGCTGTCCAAATGGGCTAGCAGACGACGAAATACCGCCGCCTCAATTTTGTCTGAATCGTCCATTTTTCTCTCACTCCCTTTAGATAATGCCGCTGACTAAACGGGCATATATTCGCCACCATTAACATCCAGTGCTGCACCTGTCACGACGCTAGCGTAATCCGAGCCGAAGAACATAGCGGCCTTGGCGCACTCACCGTCATCGGGAATAATCCCCAACGGAATACTGCGAGTAACGTCCTTGATCAACTCGTCCTGACTCTTGCCAGTCGCCTTGGCCTGCCAGGAAAAATAACCCTCCACACTCGGCCCCCACATCCACCCCATATGGCAACTGTTCACTCGAATATTGTACTTCCCCAGCTCCAATGCTAGATGCTTAGTGGCACAACGCAACGCGGCCTTGGATGAGCCGTAACCGGCCTGAGTCGCCAATGGCTTGTGTTCCACCATAGTGGCAATCATCACTATGGCACCACCGCCACTTTCTTTCATATGCGGGACACAGGCTTGCGTAAGATACATCGTGCCGAAAAAGTTGACATCCATGGCGCGCCGCCAGCCGTCCATACTCGCCTCTTCGATCGGCTCAAAACTGCCGGGGTCATACGCACTGTTGAACAGTACATCGATGCGCCCAAACTCTTTTGCGACGCGGTCTGCCAATGCCAGACACTGCTCCGGATCTGAGATATCAGTCGGCACTTTGAGGACAGCTGTTCCCAGACCCAAGTTAAGTATCTCCTGCTCCGCGACATCAAGTTTTGCTTGAGTGCGCGCTGCCAACACCACCGCTGAAGCTCCCTCTTTTGCAGCGAGTGTCGATAACTCCTGACCAAGGCCGGGGCCAATTCCGGAAACAATGACCACTTTGTCTTTCATTAACATACTGAGTTTCTCCTATATTTAGAGCATTGATAACACTGAATATACACATTCGATAAAAGGGTTGAACAAGGATTCAAGAATACGCTAACGCAACACCTTCACCACCTAATGCGTCGCGCAATTCCTGCAATAATTCATCACTGGGAACGACTTGCCAGCCCACGCCCAACCTAATACGCGCCGAATTGTGCGGTTGTCGGTAAATCAACGACACTGGGCAACTCCCTCCGCCGGCCCTCGCGAGCGTTTTCTCCAACAGGTCAGCAAACTGTTCATTCATCTTCTCAGCGCTTATCTCGATTGTCAGTTCTGAAACCTTACTCTGTCTGGCTTCAGCAAGACTGCGCAAGCTATTGGCACGCATTGCCAGCTTTCCCGTTTTTTCATCAACGGATATCCGCCCTTCTGCTATCACTATCGTATCTTTTATCAGCAATTGCCGAAACTCGGAAAACGCCTCAGAAAATAACGTTACCTCAATCTGAGCACTACTGTCATCGAGGGTAATCACCCCCATGGCACCGCGCCGACTGTTCATAGACCGGGTCGCCATGATGAGTCCAACGACAACCTGGTTACCCTGATTGCCTCGACTGTTAGCACTAAGATCGGCAATGCGGTTAGGCGCGAACTTACGCACTTCCGCCCTGTATTCATCGATAGGGTGCCCAGTAATGTAGAGCCCCAATGTATCGCGTTCGCCGCCCAGGCGCTCTTTGTCCGACCACGTGCGAGCCGCGCGAAAATCAGCATAAACATCATTGCTACCATTAAGCTGGCTTGGCACCACTTCCCCGAACAGGTCGTTCATACAGTTATCACGATTACTGGCGCTCTGCTCAGCCGCTTTCAGAGCATCGTCCAGAGCCGCCATCAGCGTCCAGCGCTCCACGTTCAGTGAATCGAGGGCACCCGAGCGAATCATCGCTTCGAGAGCACGCCGATTGACCTTGCGCGGATCTGTGCGAGCACAAAAATCAAACAAATCAGAAAACGGACCACCCTCATTGCGTGCCTGCAAAATACCATCAACAGGCCCCGCACCCAACCCCTTGATAGCACCAAGGCCATAGATAATGTCGTCGCTCGTATTTACCGTAAACATATACTGCCCTTCATTGACGTCAGGCAGTTTCAATGCGAGCTTCATACGCTTGCACTCGTCGACAAACACCACGATCTTGTCAGTGTTATCCATTTCTGAGCTCATCACTGCAGCCATAAAGTACGCTGAGTAGTGCGTTTTCAACCAGGCGGTCTGGTAGGACACTAGGGCATAGGCAGCGGAGTGAGACTTGTTGAAGCCATAGCCGGCAAATTTTTCCACCAAATCGAAAATCTTAATCGCGAGACCGCCATTTACCCCCTTCGCTCCGGCACCCTCTTCAAATATCTCGCGCTGCCTTTCCATCTCTTTGGGATCTTTCTTTCCCATTGCACGACGCAACATATCGGCACCACCGAGCGTGTAACCTGCAAGTACCTGGGCGATCTGCATCACCTGTTCTTGGTAGAGAATAACACCGTAAGTGGGCTGCAGAATGGGTTGTAACCATTCATGTTGGTACTGGGCGTCCGGGTAGGAGATTTTTTCACGGCCTTGCTTGCGATTGACGAAATTATCGACCATACCAGACTGCAATGGGCCGGGTCGAAACAGTGCCAACAGCGCCACAATATCTTCGAAACAATCAGGTTGCAGCCGTTCGATCAACTCCTTCATACCCCGAGATTCCAGCTGGAAAACGGCTGTAGTCTCTCCAGACCGGAGCAGCTCGTAGCTACGCATATCGTCCAGAGGAATCTGCAATATCTCCAGTGGCAACTCCCCTACCCGCGCTCGAGCAGGGTTAATCATTTTTACTGCCCAATCGATGATAGTTAAAGTGCGCAGACCGAGGAAGTCGAACTTCACCAGACCCGCGTCTTCCACATCACCCTTGTCGAACTGTGTAACCAGACCCGAACCACTCTCGTCACAGTAAAGAGGTGAAAAATCAGTGAGCTTTGAAGGTGCAATAACCACGCCGCCGGCGTGTTTACCCACGTTTTTCACCACGCCTTCGAGTTGTTCAGCCATATCCCAAATTTCTTGGGCCTGCTCATCCTCCTGTAAAAACTCGCGCAAGGGTTCCTCTTGATCCAGAGCCTTGGCCAGAGTAATGCCCACTTCAAAAGGAATCATCTTGGACAACTTGTCTGCCAGTCCGTACGACTTTCCCTGGACGCGGGCCACGTCGCGCACCACGGCCTTGGCCGCCATGGTCCCGAACGTAATAATCTGCGAAACAGCCTCCCGTCCATACGTTTCGGCCACATAATCAATGACTCGGTCGCGTTTTTCCATACAGAAATCCACGTCGAAATCCGGCATGGAAACACGCTCGGGATTCAAAAAACGCTCGAACAGCAACTCATACTCAAGGGGGTCGAGATCAGTAATCTCCAACGCGTACGCCACAAGCGACCCGGCACCTGAGCCTCGACCCGGACCGACTGGAATGTCGTTATTCTTAGCCCATCGAATGAAGTCCATCACGATAAGGAAATAGCCCGGGAAGCCCATCTGGATAATGGTCTCCAGCTCGAATTCAAGACGATCCCGATAGGTTTGCTGTGTCTGCTGAAAATTGGGCGCACTGGCATCAAACAAAGCCTGCAGCCGCAAATCTAAACCTTGGTGAGACTGCTGCCGGAAAAACTCATCCATGGTCAGGTCATCGGGCACCGGATAATCGGGCAAGTAAGGTTTACCCAACTCCAGTACCACGTTACAGCGGCGTGCAATCTCTACACTGTTCGCCAGTGCTTCAGGAATATCCGCGAACAACTCCACCATCTCCTGCGTGGAACGCAAATACTGCTGCTCGGTATAATGACGCGGCCGCCGAGGATCATCCAGCGTACGACCCTCGCGAACACAGACTCGAGTCTCGTGTGCTTCAAACTCCTGAGCATCAAGAAAACGGACATCGTTGGTCGCTACCACGGGACACTGCAGACCTTGAGCCAGTTTTACCGCAGCATGCAGGTGGGTCTCATCGCCCTCTCGACCAGTACGGTGCAACTCCAGATAAAAGCGCTGCGGATACAATTGCATCCAATAGCTCGCTCGCTCTAGCGCGAGCGCGGCTCTTTCACCCAATAGTGCCTGCCCCACGTCTCCAGCCGCGCCAACTGACAGTGCAATTACCCCCTCCGTAGTCTCTTCAAGCCAGCGCTTACTGACATAGGGCAACCCCAGATACTGCCCCTCGGTATAGGCTCGTGAAATCAACAACGTGAGATTGTGATAGCCCGTCTGGTTCATCGCCAACAAGCACAACGGATAGGCCCGCTCTGGGTCATCCGCATCCATCACCATCAGGTCTACCCCAAAGATAGGCTGGACACCTGCGGCAATTGCGGCTTTGTGGAACTTGATCAGTCCGTAGAAATTACACACGTCAGTAACGGCCACCGCGGGCATAGCTAGTTCTGCAACCCTCCCTATCAGGGATTTTATGCGAACCAGGCCGTCGACCAGGGAGTACTCAGTGTGCAGGCGTAAGTGGACAAACTCAGTCATGAAATGATTCTATACGGCTTGCTGCAAATGTTGTACAAAAGCTAGCATGCAGCCAGTATTTTTTTTACCGGAGCGAAGCTGCGGCGATGAACCGGCGTCACACCGAGGGTCTTCAAAGCCTGTAAATGCACCACTGTGGGGTAGCCTTTGTGAGCAGCAAATCCATAGCCCGGATACACGCTGTCCAGAGCAATCAGAGCATTGTCTCTATGAACCTTCGCCAGAATTGAGGCAGCGGCAATCGCCGGCACTCTGTCGTCTCCTCCAACGACTGCTTCCGAGGCATAGTGCCAACGGGGTAGCCGATTACCATCCACCAGAACATATTCAGGCTGGGGTTGAAGCGTCTGAACCGCGCGGTGCATCGCTAAAAGAGAAGCCTGCAGGATATTCATCTCATCGATTTCGGCCACACTGGCACTGGCAATCGACCAGCCCAGAGCTCGAGACCTGATCAACTGGGCTAGCTCTTCCCTGCGTGCAGCGGTCAGTTTCTTTGAATCACGCAGCCCCTCTATTGGCTGCTGTGGATCCAAAATGACGGCGGCCGCTACCACGTCACCGGCGAGTGGCCCACGGCCCACTTCGTCTACGCCAGCCAAAGCGGAGCCTTTGTAGCTACTTTCAAAAAGATCTTTCATCCCGAATCACCGAAGGTCTGACTCTGTGCCATCTCGCCCTAGCGATCCGCGCAGAGTATCGTCGCACTAGCTGCCAGCTCACCTTCTACGTCAGAACTTACATCGAACTTCCAAATTCCGCGACGCTGTGAGACGACAGTAGCACGTAACATCACCCGATCCCCGGGAACACAGGGACGCTTGAAACGGAGATTATCAGCGCCAGCAAAGTAATACATCGAATCGGATTCGTTGGTCTTGCCTTGACTGTAAAAACCTAAAATTCCAGCCGCCTGAGCCATCGCTTCAAGCAGCAACACACCGGGGAATATGGGATTGTCTGGAAAGTGTCCATCAAAATAGGGTTCGTTGATACTGAGGTTCTTGTACGCAACGATGAACTCGCCCGCTTTCAGTTCCACAACGCGATCAACCAGTAAGAATGGGGAGCGATGCGGCAGATGCCTGCGAATATCCGTAATGTCCATCATCTTGAGTATAGCGCCGGAAACGGTTGGGGGTAATCGATATCGCAGTGAGTCCGGCGCCCAGAGCGCCTATTATTTCGCCGAGAGTTGGTTCAATTTATCCGTTAGCTGTGCAGTAATGCTATAACTGGGCTCTGCATGGATTACCGCGTTACGCTGCAACAAAAGGCCAATACCGTCTTTCTCAATAATTTCGCGCAAAACTTCTTGCACCTTTGGCGCCATCTCCTCCAGCAGCGCCTGGCCGGCCGACTGTTCAGCCTGCTGCAATTTCCCAGTCACATGGTCGAGATCGTCTTGCAGACTGCTCAGTTGCTTCTGAGCCGCAATCTTCTGGTCCTGACTCATCACCGCAGCGTCTTTCTGGAACGTCTTGAGTAGCGCTTCGCCCTCAACCTGAAGTCGCCCATACTCGGCTTTGTTTTTCTTAAATTCTTCCCCGTTTCTAATTTCATCGACACGCTTCTGGGCAACATCCGTTTGCAGGATAGCGCCCTGCACATCAACCACGGCTATTTTGCCCTGAGTCCAACCAAGCGTCGGCACCGAGAATGCCAGCACAGCAAGTGACAGTTTAAATAATCTAGACACATTCTTCTCCAAAAATTAACAATAGAAAATCAGAAACCACGACCCAAAGTGAATTGAAAGACCTCTTCCTCGTCAAAGTCGCCAGAATTTATCGGCTTGGCAAGACTGAAAGACATAGGACCAAAACCCGTAACCCAGGTCAAACCTATGCCTACCGAATAGCGCAGCTCACCGAAGTCAACATCATTGCAGCTCTGCTGCAATCGCCCGCAATCGGTATCAAACACATTACCCGCATCCAGAAAAAAAGAAGTGCGCAACTGGCTTTGATCCTTGATAAACGGGAGTGGGA
>CAJXTK010000005.1 GCA_913061115.1 uncultured Haliea sp. | reverse complement strand
GCCTAGTCTCGTGGGCTCGGAGATGTGTATAAGAGACAGTCATATACCATGCCGCCATTTTGCTATTCGGCATCAGGGTCATGCCATCAGCGCTCTTAGCAGGAAAACTGGCTTTGCCCGTGGCACAAGCTGTTAGTAACGTAAAGACCAGAGAAATGAAAATAGCTTTCAACATTGCGCACACCTTCTTATTGATAGTAGTTTATAAAAAATAAACGGCTCTTTAATCTAGTCTATCGCTGCTTACAAAGCAAACCACCCAAACCTCTATTCAAAAGAGAGAGTAGTTGACGCTGTTCCCGGTTTTAGCCAATACGCGCACTGGTCAATCGCTAAGCGGGCTGATAGCATGTACGCCCATCATCGCTATACAGAGGCGATCGCCATGTTTGATCGAAACAAAAATAAACCGGCGGGAACGCCCACCAAGGGCCGTGATTCAGCGCATACCAGCGCTATTGCTCCCTCCCATTCAAGCGTAAGGAGCGTCGTAATGATAGGGTCCAGCATTATCATCAAAGGCGAGGTAACCGGTGATGAAGACATTCTTATCGAGGGACGCGTTGAAGGGGTCATCAATCTGAATGGCAATCAGGTTTCTATCGGGGAGTCCGGCGATGTCAGTGCCGACATACAAGCCAATGTCATCAAAATCGACGGCACGGTAACCGGTGACATCTGCGCCAGCGAGAAAGTGGTCATCTCCAAATCTGGCAATGTCAGCGGCAACATTGTGGCTCCTCGCGTGATGCTTGAAGACGGCGCTATCTTTAAGGGCAGCATTGATATGGACCCTGCTAGCATTGCGTCGAAAGAAGCACCACTGACATCGCAACAACCAGCCAACTCTGCAGCCACTCCTATGACCTCACCTGGACTGGACCTGAAGAGCGTCTAACGATACTTTCGCAACGCCTGCAGCCGCGATTTTTCGGAAGCAGGCTTATCTGAGCTCGACATAACCATTGCAAAAATCTTCCAGACAGCCCTCCAAGTTATTACCTTCCCTATTCAAACACATCGATGAAGGGGAGCTGATCACTGTTTTTCATGTGGGCCCTGCGCTGCCGGAAACCGTTGATTTTTTCTCGAATTACCGCTGCAAACTACATTTCGTAGATCTATTCTCCGCGTTACCTATTGTATGCAATGAGGATACGACAGCCTTACTGGAACAGCAGCTGGCACAAGTGCTCACATTTCCGTCGGACACTCGCTTCGATGTCTGTCTTTTTTGGGATCTGTTTAACTATCTCAACAGCGATACCATCGGCGTACTTCTGACAGCACTGCGTCCCCACCTGAAGGACAACAGCCTCGCCCATGCATTCTCAGTACACAACCTCAAAACCCGTCATAACAGTCATCTCTACGGCATCCAGCAGCTAGATGTTCTCAGCTTCAGACATCGACTCGCAGCGCCGCCGGGATACGCGCCGCATAGCCAGAATACACTGAAACAACTACTACACTGCTTCAAACTTGAGCGCAGCGTGCTACTTGCCGATAGTCGACTCGAACTCCTATTGCACGCGAGCTTGTAGTGTTCGCTGTGCTGATAATCAACAAATAGTCGCAGCAATCAGCCCGTATATAGGCAAGCAGAGGCAGTGATATTCCATATTTTCTATGATTGATTCGTCCAAAAACCTCGCTCTGTCGTACAATGGCACTATATTTCTTTGACCTCAGGTTCCCGCTAAATTATGCAAATGGCAAAAAAGTTCCACTTGGATATCGGTGATATTGAGTTGTGTGTCATCGAGTGGAGCGGGGCAGGTGATCCCATTCTGTTATTACATGCCACTGGCTTTCATAGTCGGTGCTGGACTCAGGTGGTCAAGCACTTGCCAGGCCGCCAGGTCTATGCGGTGGACCTGCGCTTCCACGGTGCCAGCGGCGATGCCGGCGATACGGACTGGGGGATTATGGCCGAGGATATTCGCCTGCTCATAGAAAAATTGAACCTCAGTGGGTTGATAGGCGTGGGCCATTCCATTGGAGGACATTTGATCGCGCGCGCCGCTGCTCAAGTTCCTGATCGTTTCAAACATCTTGTCCTCATTGATCCGGTCATCATGTCTCCCGAGCGTTATGCAGACTTCCATGCATTCTCGCAGGGACTCGATGCTAAAGATCACCCTGTAAGCCGGCGTAAAAACCAATGGCGCGATGCACAGGAAATGTACGACCGATTTAAAGGACGCGCGCCCTTCGATAGCTGGCAGCCAGCGGTACTGCAGGACTACTGCGACTATGCACTGCGACCGGCGCACGATGACGCTCTGAGACAGCTGGCATGCGACCCCGTTAACGAGGCGGGCATCTATCTTCACCAGAAGGGCAATGAAGCAGCCCTTGAAGAATTGCCCAATATACAGACTCCAGTTACGCTGTTGCGAGCACCACCGGGTGATGATGCCCGGCCCAATCTTAGCCTCTCCCCTACTTGGCCCGGTCTTGCAACCGCACTGCCAAACTGCCAAGAGATATACCTTCCCGACCTCAACCACTTCATTCCCATGCAGAAACCAGAACTGGTAGCGCAATATATAAGGGCTATAAAATAATCTTGTCTCTGACAGCGGCTGATGGTGTATTCTTTATCGGCACATACACAATTCGCTAATGAGGTTATCGTGACAAGGATTCTTAACACCGCATGCTTAGTCGTTGGGGCACTTTTACTGGGATGCTCCGACAGTTCTAACCAAGATCCATCCCGGTCCGTATCGCCGTCATCGCTGACTGTTGTCCCCAGTGCTGCCCCAGAGGGCGCCCCGGGCGAGATGCGCGCACTGACCTTTAGAGTCACCATGACCGAGCCACAGCCGCAGAAGGTGACTGTGGCCTACCAAACTGTCGCTGGGACCGCGAGTGAGAATCAGGACTACATGCACGTTGTGGGAGAGTTGGAAATTCCAGCAGGCAGTATCGAAGGCTATATTAACATTGATCTGATCGGCGATAGCGTCGAAGAAGCGGCAGAAACTTTCACCCTTCAATTTAGCGTTTCAGACAACACCATCCCAACCGCCACAGAGGTTATCGGCACTATCGCCAACGATGATACCGCCTGCGATATTCCATTCAGCAAAAGCCCTAATCCATGGCTTGTGCAAGGTTCAGATCCGCTAAACTTTGCTCACCGGGGTGGCGTCACCGACTTTCCAGAGAATACGCTTTACGCCTACACAGAGGCTGCCAAAGCGGGGGCAGACGTGCTGGAAATGGATGTTTACCAAACAAAAGACAACGAGTTAGTCATCCTGCACGACCTAGACGTCGATCGCACTACCAACGGTCGAGGCGATGTGGTGGACCTAACCCTAGCAGAATTACGCAAGCTCGATGCCGCCTATTGGTTTGTACCAGGCGCAGGAACTCCGCATGACCGACAAGATGAAGACTATAGCTTCCGTGGCATCGCTACCGGGCAGCAGCCGCCGCCCGTGGGCTACAGTGCCGAAGACTTCCGAATACCCACACTCGAGGAGGCATTAGCGCGTTTCCCTCGTGAGTTGCTGAACTTAGAGTTAAAACCGGATCAGGACGGTGTCGGTGACTATGAGCGACTGATGGCCGATCTGCTTCAGCAGTATGGTCGATCCACAGACGTAATCGCAGCATCCTTCGTTGATGAAGCAGCCAATAATTTTAAAGCCGTGGCGCCCTGTGTCTACTCCTCAGTGCCGTTTAATCAAGCCTTTAGCCTACTCGCAGTCTTTTTAGGTTCTGGAAGCTTCCCTGCGGTGCCAGAGCATATAGGCTTTCAGGCACCTCCCGATACCAGCCAGATTGGGGATGAGCTACCCGGTGACGCGGCGATACCGCTTGCCACTCCAGAGTTAGTAGCCGCTAGCCACGCAGCAAATCTTGCTGTGCAGGTTTGGACCATTAACTCCTGCGAAGAAATGTTGCGTATGATTGAACTCAAAGTAGACGGCATTATGACAGACCAACCTGTGCTGCTAGCGAAAATACTAGGAACGCCAGCCGCAGAGCGTCAGTGTGACTGACCAATTGCGACCGCAGCGACTCAAAAACTGTAGGGTAATAGAACCAAAGGAAAATAGAACTTATGAATACAGTAATACTCAGCTTACTCATTTTGTCTCTGCTTCCGCTAATATGTGCGTGGACAGCGGGATTCTATCGTCAAAAACAACTCGGCAGCGTGGACAATAAAGAACCCCGACTGCAGTCTTTGCAACTCACAGGGGCTGGCGCCCGAGCGGTAGCGGCACAAAGTAACACATGGGAAGCATTAGGAGTCTACAGCGCCGCGATACTTGCGGTCTTTATCAGCGGGATAGACTTACAGAGCATCTCCACACCGATAATGGTATTTGTAGCACTGCGTGTTGCCTACATCCCGCTCTATATCGGCAATATAGATAAACTGCGCTCACTGAGTTTTATCGCAGGCTTGGGTATCTGCATCTACCTGTTCTATATCGCGCTGTCGGCAGGCTAAAGAAGATGCACAGTCTTATGTTATGCATTAATTCGATACTCTCATCACACACACTGGAATAGACAATGTCAAACAATGCTAATAAAGCCGTAGTGGAAAAAATGTGGACGGCGCTGGGTGATATGGATTGGGATGCGATGAAAGCCTGTATGCACCCAGAAATTCACTACCGAGATGTCCCTAGCGATGACCCAGGCGCCCACGGACCAGAAAATTGCGTAAAACGCCTGCAAATTGCCTTCAAGCATCTGCAAAAACAGGAACAGGTCACGCACCACCTAGCCGCAGACGGTGATATCGTTTTTCTGGACCACACTGAAACATGGACATTTACCTCAGGAGAAACAGCCGCCCACACATTTGCCAGCATGCACGAAATCAAAGATGGCTTAATTTATCGCTGGAGCGACTACTGGGACATGCAGAAGTTTGCCGGCCAGTTCCCTGACTGGTTTCTCGAAGAAATGATGAAGTCAACAGCGGCTGATTTTAGTGACTAAAGGGGCATCTTTACCCGGGTATTCGCGAGATGCTGTACTTTGTCTGTCAGTACACTGTTGATGTCGACATAGCGCGTTATCATGAACGATTGACTGCCCTCCATGGCCATAGGCCTTGGCTGGACTAGCGTCGCGAGATCAAGTCCACGCTCATCAACTTCAGTGGTAGTTTTTTCATAAGCGTATTCTGTTCTTTACTAGAAATTTCACGCGAGTCGCGTTAGGCTAAACCCCATGGATACCCTGCCGATCGAGTCTCTACCCCTAGTAAAAATACTGCCACTATTCGTGTTGGCATTGTTCATTTATGGACTAGCGGAACTCAGCTTTGTACACTTTCGGCAACGTAAAGCGAAGTTGGGCGAATATGGCATGTCCCTGAAGGGACTAGGCTTTACGGGCCTTGTCGGTGTGTTGGTTGAATTTGTGGTCGGCCCGTTTAGCAAATTGTTGCTTGCAGTGTGGGGCGCCAGCCTCAGCCCCTTCGATGCGGGTCTCACACCTGTCGGATGGTTTTACGGTTTCTTTATTTATGAGATGAGCTACTGGGTACAGCACTGGCTCGCACACAAGGTGCGATTGCTGTGGTGCCTACACTCACCCCACCATGCGCCCCAGTCCATGAATCTGTTCGTAGGTTTCAACCATTCTTTCCTTGAAATTATCTTTTATATGCCGATTACCCTTGGGCTAGTTCCAGCTCTTCTAGGTGTCGATCCGATGATCATTGCCGTATTCACATTTGTGGATGTCGTATGGGGTAATCTGCTGCATTTAAGTGACAAGGTGGTAACACGTCGCTGGGGACCCCTTGAACGCTTCATGCAGACACCGTCTTATCACCGTGTGCATCATGCCCAGAATGTGAAGTACATGGATACCAATTACAACTCTATCACGCTACTGGGCGACTGGCTGATGGGCACGCTACAACCACTGCAAGCTCAAGAGCCAGTGAAGTACGGTATTACACGGGAGGTCAATACATCCAGCTTCCTCGATGTCCACTTTGGAGAATTCACCTTACTGTGGTCTGATTTGCGCAGCGCCGGCAATCTCAGAGCTTTTTTCGGTTACCTCTTGTGCCCGCCGGGCTGGAGCCCTGAGGGCGAACAACAAACAGCTGCGGCACTCAAAAAAAGGTCCGTTATCACGCGAGAGGGAACTCGCGTATAATATTGTTCGGGCGCGTTTTATTTGGGAATATCACTATGCAGGAATTTTGGTCCGAGTATATCGAACTGGTCACCGGGACTTTCACGGTACTAGTTTTCGCCTATCTATCGCTACTCTTAACCTGGCCAACTTTTTTATTACTGGAAAAATTTAAGCCTGTAAAAAAGTATACGTCGCGGTCCAACTACACATTGAATTGGAAAATCACCTGCAGTAACCTTCTACTGGCGCCCCCCTTCGCCGCGATGATCGTGCTGTTTGCCGTGTCTTTAGTCAATTACTCTGGCCTGACACAGTTGCGCATACCAACCTCCGAACTGTCAGTTGGAATTCCGTTTTTCGATGTTATCTTGCAGGGTACGATAATATTTTTCACTGCGGTCTTTTTGGGTGACTTTTGGTATTACTGGTGGCATCGCGCGCAGCATAAGGTGCCATTTCTGTGGGAACTCCACAAACTGCATCACAGTGATGAACACATGAATAGCACGACCATTTATCGTTCGCACTTCCTTGAACCCGCGGGACAGGCCCTCGTGAAAGGATTAACAATCGGGTTGATTTTCGATGTAACAGAGGCGCCAGAGACTGTCTTGGCCATTGTAGCGGCCGGATTATTACCTGTGCTCTGGGACTACTTTATCCATGCCAACGTAAGAATAGACAGGCTCAATCGTCTAATGCCGTTCTTTTCAGTGCCCCAATACCATTGGATTCACCACTCTAAAATGCCGCAGCATCAGGATAAAAACTTTGCTATTTGGCTTCCAATGTTTGATGTTGCTTTCGGCAGTTACTATCGACCTTCGGTAGACGAATATCCGGCATCAGGCTTATCGTCTGGCGAAAAGATCGAATCCCTGTGGGAGGCGCAAACAGGGCCTTTCTCTGCGTGGCTTCAAATGCTGAAGAATCGCTATGCCCGTCGACCGCGAGGGCAGACAAGCTAACATTAACAGTAGACGGAAGCCCTTTTTACTTCGACAGCTGTATCAACTCACCCACGGTCACAAATCGATAGCCCTGAGCTCTGAGCGCTTCGATAATAATGCCGGTTGCTTCTACACTCGCGGCTCTACTATCCTGAGCACTCGGATCGCTCACATCGCCGTGGCCGTCATGCAGTAGGATAATACTCCCCGGCTCTATCGATTCAACAACAGCGCTGGCAATCAACTTAGGATCAGTCACCTCCCAATCCAAACCACTTGTGCTCATCAGTATTGACGTCATATCGAGCTCGTCCAGAGCCATTTTCAAACCCGGCCCCTGAATGCCGTATGGGGGGCGGAAAAGCAAAGGCTCATAGCCCACCAGGTTTTCTATCAGTCGATTAGTTCGCACCAATTCCTCGAGCATCTCAGTCTTACTCAACGAAAACATCGGGCGATGACTGTAACTGTGGTTACCAATTTCGTGACCAGCCTTAGCTACCGCGCGCACGGACTCAGGAAACGCCTCTACGTTTTGACCTTTGAGAAAAAAAGTTGCCTTAACGGAGTGGCGTTCTAACGTATCCAGTAAAGCTTGTGTGTGCGGAGGATTGGGGCCGTCATCGTAGGTCAAAGCCACCACTTTTTCAGTGACGGCAGCCGTCACAATAGCCCCGCTGTAACACCATACAAATACACCAATAAAGGCAACTATTATAACGGCGGCGTAAGCGGCAATTTTTCCAATCATAACGGTTTTTCCACGTAGTGCGTTAAATGAGGGTCATACCTTCACATCTGTAACAGAAGTCGTATACTCAGTCTATCCATGTTCATAAAATGTCTGCACTAAAACGTAGCCACAAGCGAGCTTCCCGGGGCAGAAGGGCTCATAGAGGTTGATCATGATGCGTAGAGAACGCCTTCAAAAACCTGCCACAAGAGTAGATGCCCTAACCCTCGTGGAGGCAGTGGGCTGCAGCCAAAGACGGCAGCTCTGAGGGTCCATTGCAGCTCACTGCCTTGATGAGATGAGTAGCCTATCCATGTCCTGATACTACCATCGCGGCGTGTAACGCTATTAGCTGAGTCTTGCTGAGCACTGGCGGTCCTGCGCCGGCAATCCCTAAGGGATTGCCAGAAACCTCGCTGGAGGATAGCTCGTCGGGCTGCGCCTACCTAGGGCGGATAGTAGACTGTTATCAGAATAATTTAAAACAATAAGTAAGGTATAAAAATGACCGTATACAGAAAAAATGTCGCGTTTTTCTACACAGCACTGGGCGCCAGTCTTCTGCCTTTGGTCGGTGTCGCTCAAACCCCAACCACCGGCGACCGCCCTTTACTAGAAGAACTCATAGTGACGGCGCAAAAACGAGAACAGAACCTACAGGATGTGGCGGTGGGAGTGTCATTGCTGTCGGGCAAGGCAATGCGCAATGCACAAATTAAAAATGCCGCAGAATTAGCGACCCTGATACCGACGCTTAACGTACAAGCCAGTTCTGGTCCTTCGACCTCTTCTTTCAATATTCGAGGAATTGGCACGCAAGCCTTTAGTCCTGCTGTGGACCCAAGCGTCTCCACCATGTTGGACGGCGTCGTAATGGGCAGATCAGGCATGGCTTTTTTGGATCTAGTGGACGTTGAGCGGGTTGAGGTCCTCCGCGGCCCTCAGGGTACTCTTTACGGCAAGAATGCATCGGGTGGTGTGGTGCATATCATCACCAAGGATCCCACCCCTGAACTGAGCGGAAGCGCAGCGGCCACGGCGATTCAAGATGATGAATACCGCATCGATGGCAGTGTTGCGGGTCCGATAACAAACGACCTAGGCTTTAGACTGACGGGATCGGGCGTGCATGACGATGGCTATGCCGAAAATGTCTACAACGGAGACAAAATCAACGGCACAGAGAGCTACAACGTGCGTGGCAAACTACTTTGGCAAGCAAACGAAGATCTAGAGTTTATGCTATCCAGTGACTACAGCAAAAGCGATTGTGACTGCACAGCGCTAAGTGTTCGCTCAATCCTGGCAGGACCCGATCAACAAAATCTCCTAGAGCAACAGCTACCCGTAGTACCCTCGAAGAAGAATCAGAATGTAAATAATGATCAACCGACCTTCACTCACCTAAGAAGCAGCGGCGTTTCCCTTACGACCAACTGGGAGCTTAATAACTATGGCCTAACATCGATTACTGCTTACCGCGATTGGCAAAGCGAGGGCATTGTTGATTTTGATGACGGACCCACCAACCCACTAGCACTAAGCTTTCCATCTCCACCAAAAACAGACCAGAATCAGTTCTCACAGGAGTTCCGTATTGCATCCCCACCCGCTGACTGGGGTTCCTATATCGTCGGTGCGTTTTACTTTGAACAGGATATCAATACCAGCAATGCCACGACGACGTCTCTACTTGAACCCCTTGTCCCAGCGACTACCCGCACGTCAAAAACGGACGTAACAGGGAAAAATGTCGCTGTATTTGGCGAAGTTAACTTTAATTTGTGGCAAGACTGGCAACTCATATTAGGTGGTCGTTATACCTATGATGAGTTGGAATACGATACAAGCGCTGACAAGACAGACAACCTCATTTTTCCACCCGCTGGCGATTTCAGTGACTCGGTAGATGATAGTGATATTTCACCAAAGATCGCAATACAGTGGGACATAGACGACGATGCGATGGTTTACGCCAGCTATGTCGGTGGGTATAAAGGTCCGGCCTTTGACACCTCCCTGATAGCGGGGGGATCATATGTGAAGCCAGAAACTAGCGATGCTTGGGAGACGGGATTTAAATCACGCTGGCTGGACAATCGATTGCTAGTCAATTTTGCCGCTTTTTATGCGAAGTATAAAAACTTTCAGGCGCAATCTTCGGTCGACGATCCGGACGACTTGCTCCCCGCTAGCCTTGTGCTCATCAATGCGGGCAAGGTTTCTACTCAGGGAATAGAGCTAGAAGTGATTGCTCAGCCGAGTGTCGACTGGATGATTACGGGCGGTGTTGCATACACCGACGCCACCATAGATGATTACCCCGAAGGTAATTGTAGCGGTGGCCAGAAGTATCGCGGTGAATGTCCCAACGGATATCAGGATCTTTCCGGGGGCCAACTTCCCTACACGCCAAAATGGAAACTCAATCTAAGCACTAGCTATACCATTCGACTCGATGATTTACCCTTCCATGTTGTGCTTGGCGGCAATCTGCGCTCTCAGGATGATGTTCTCTACGGACTCTCGCAAGATGAAAACACGAAACAGGAGGCTTATACCATTGTTGATATACGCGCGACGCTCGCAGGAACCCGCGACGGTTATCGAGTTACAGCCTTCGTAAAAAATGTATTCGATACCAACTACGCGTCCCTCATTTATGCCAATAGCGAAGTCCTCCTTCCAAATGGCTATATTCAATACGTTCCAAAGTATGCTAACCGAACCGCAGGCATCGAAGTCCGCTACGACTTTTAGCCAGCAGCATCTAATGCCACCTAGGAGAAAATGACATCAAACAGCTACCGCAAAATTAAGAATTAGCCATCTTCGCTATTCAAGCTACCACTGGCGCAATATTTTCAATGAGAAAATTACTACTTTTTTTAATCATTTTTTTATCCTACTCCGCAGCATCAATAAAAGCTGCTAGCCCGACGCCCAATAGTTCTCAGCAGCGACTGATGCAGGAAGAAGTGATCATCACAGCCCGAAAACGAGTGGAGCGAATCCAAGAGACGCCTATCGCTATTTCAGCCTTTTCTGATGAAGCGCTGAAAGTTGCTGGCATTGCCGATATCCGCGACCTACAGGAAGCAGTGCCCGGTCTTAATCTCAGCGAAATGGGCAATAAAGCGCCCTCTATATTCATCCGCGGCGTCGGCCAGAAAGAGTCATTAGCAGCACTTGATCCCGGCGTGGGTGTTTATATCAATTCGATTTATATCGCGCGCACCGACAGCCAGTTACTGGACCTTATAGACACCGAATCGATACAGGTATTGCGCGGCCCACAAGGGACCCTCTTTGGCAAAAACAATACCGGTGGTGCCTTGCTGGTCACCACCAAAAAACCGCATACCGATTCCCTAGAAACTGCAGTGTCTACCCGGCTTGGCAATTATGGTCGCCGTGATTTTAAAATAAGCACGAACATACCGCTGAACGATGAGACTCTGGCAACCAGAATTAGCCTGAAGAGCACGCATATGGATGGCTATCTGAAGAGCACCTACGACGGTGAAGAATATGGTGACTAGGATCGCCTTGGTGCAACGGCGCGTCTTTACTGGCAGCCCTCTGGCACCTTTAGCGCTGACCTTTTCTACTATTGGTCAAAAGTCGATGAAAACAGTGCTGGACTCACCTTTTTCTCTCAGAATCCGGACAGCGTGTTTAACACATTTACCTGGCCCGGGTTTACCGCACCGAAGTCTTACGAGTCTCGCTGCCGGAGCAGTGAAGCAGAGTCCAAAGATCACAAAGTGCTGATCAATCGGCCTTCTACATTTAAAATGACCAGCCAGATTGTTGGATTAACGCTAAACTGGGAGTACAAACATTTTGAAATCAAGAGCATCACTGCATGGAGCCATCAAAACAATATTGGCATTGTGAATGACAGTGACGCAACAGACATACCAGGCGTTGAAACCGGACCTCTCGCTGTCCGCAGTGATCTGGAAGCTTCACTGGCATCAGGATATGGCGATTTCTCGCTGCCCGATGATGAACAACGCAATCAATACAGCGAGGAGTTACAGCTTACCGGTAGAGCCCTTGATAATCGGCTCTCATACACAACGGGGATCTTTGTGGCCAGAGAAGAGATAGACAATAGCATGTCGGGCAATATGGTCGGTGACAGGGGCTACTCCTATAAAGCCAATGTGACAACACTCATACCGAAGATCATCGGGACCAGCAGTGATCTTACCAATGACAGTTTTGCTTTTTTTGCTCAGGGCACTTACCAGATCACAGACTGGTATCAACTGACGGCGGGGGCCCGATATACCATAGAGAAACGTCAGCGCGATGCGACTTTATTCGAACCAGATTGTGAGGCTATTCTAAGCGCTAATTTAGTCCCTGGCGCTACTGATCTGTGTGCGTTTGACGTCCTAGGGCTAACGGACCCCAGTAGCTTTTATGAAAATCCACCGTCCGCTTTGCCCGTTCGACTCGCGGGAGACAGCGGCAAGGCAAAGGGAGACAAGAAGTGGTCAAAATGGACTCCGACCATTACCAACGCTTTCAGCCTTCCCGATAGGTATTTGGAAAACACCGTATTTGACAGTACTCTCCTGTATCTGACCTATAGCAGAGGCTTCAAATCCGGCGGGTTTGAAATGAAGGGACTTGAGATATCACAATTCGAACCAGAGAACGTGACCAACTACGAAATCGGACTAAAAGTGGACGCATTTGATCAGCGTCTCCGTTTTAACACTGCGCTTTATTACATGGATTACGATGATATTCAAATTCGAATAACGGAACAGGGCCAATCTTTTGCCGACATTTTGCTGTTCATCGACAACGCGGGCGCGGCAACCATACAAGGCTTCGAAATGGAGTTGACGGCGCTTCCTGTCCGCAATGTCGTTCTGACTGCAACGACCAGTTATACCGATGCGAGCTACGATGAATTTATCGCGTCTGATGTTGATACCGCAGCCATTCCACCGGTGCAGTCAACAATAGATCGCTCAGATGAAGATTTTGCCGCAATACCAAAACTGACTTATTCACTTTCGGCAATGGTTATCCTGCCGACCGAAATTGGCGAGTTTGCACCGCGACTATCAATGTATTATCGAGACTCTCTGTATACCGGTCTAGATGCAACGGCTTCGGATTCCCAGTTTCGGGATCTCGCCACTATCGATGATGTCACATTATGGAATTTCCGACTTGGCTATACACCCATCAACAACGACAATATTCAATTGTGGTTTTTTGTTGATAATCTGGCCGATGAAAACTATTTTCAGGGTGGCTTTTCAAACACTGAGTCTTTGGGTGCCGGCTCCTATGTATTAGGAGCGCCACGCACCTATGGTCTTGAAGCATCAATTTCTTTTTAACCCAGAGTCATATCAAAAATCGCCTGTAGATTAGGAGGCGGCCATCTAGCTTCAGCCGACTTATCCTTACTGAAGCAGCTGTCTTGAGCTAATCATCCTTTCAGTCAGATCAGACGCTACGCTACGCATATCTACCCACCCATTCAACGCTGCGGAAAAGTTTCCTGCCACACTTCTGAAATACGCCAACGCTTCAGCCTCTGTAACATTTATAGCATCACCGTAACGTGCAGGGCTTTGAGCCACAGAAAGAGCGCTTTGGAGCGCCTCAATATTACGCTCAAAATACCCGCGGAGCTCCGTCGAATGATATTTCTCGCTAAGAGACAATTGGCTTTGCAGCGCGTGAAGTTGATTGACCTGGGCGTCGCCCAGCTCAGCGCGAAAGTCCATCGTTAGCGCCATATCCGGGCGCACTGACAGACGTAATGCCTCACTGGCAATACAGCCCAAATTGTTCTCTGGGCTGGTCCCGTCAAGGTAATTAATATTTCTTGTTAGGTGGCTTGAAAAAAGTGCGATACTTCCTGTGGTCCCGATCAGGGACTCTGAATTGAAAGATCGAGCATCTACGGGTCTATGCGGAACGCTCCAGGGATATTCAAGCGACACACTATCGCGATGCATATTCACCAACATGGCGCCAAACAACCCGTCTTCGCCGCGAAATGCTGGAAAATAAGGAGGCAAGAGCTGGCTATTATCAAGACCTGTAACTTGTGACATAAACGGCATTTTGAAAAAATTTGGCCTGGTACTGCCAAGCCAATTTAGCCTGTTTTCTAGCGCCTCCCTGATTCCGTGCGGCGCGGCTATCATGCGCTCAATCGAGTCTTCTGATTGGAACAGACCCCAATGGTTAGTAGATGTTCCCGGATCACCCAATGATCCGCACTGAGTTACAATAATAGAGGAGTCCGGCATCAACAGACTAGCCAGCATAGCGTTGACGTTAAGGAGTTGGGACTCCTGCAGTGGCCCACTATTGGCAGCCTGCAAAGCATGGCTCAGCGTCGTTCCCAACAGGGTAGCGTGCCCACTCAGAGGATCGAAGTCAGCGAGCCTGCCACTCTGCATCAGCTCCTGCTCACTGCTGTAAAAAGTCGCCTTACGTACATGCTCGCTACCGATACCTACACCGCCTTCGGCAATCGGCGGCAGCATCGCTTGGCAGATGATATCGTCATCCATAACGAGCGCGCGATAACCAACCGATAACAACAGACACAGCGTTCGTGAGCGACCATATGTTTTGTGGCCCTGCCAAAGCGACCGGTCCAACAAAAAGCGTATCCCCGAAATATGACTAGGCAATTTTTTTATCAACTCGGACAATAGTGCGTCCTGAGCATCTTCACCAAAATAAAGCATATCCTTGGCACTTCGCAGATTGAATTTTACCACAAGCTCTCGATTAGCTGCGCGATTTTCGGGCTCTCTGGAATCATCGACAAGGAACAGTGCATCGTGCTGGCTTAGCTTGCCCGCGCGGAGCATAGATTCGAGCAAGCGCTCAACTGCGACGGGTCTATCACACGTGATAATAAATGCCCGGGTGGGCGGCAACTGTCTTGGTATAACTTTTTCCAGCCTTGTACAGACGTCTTTGGCCAGCACTAACATACCTGATTCTCTCAGTCCATTTAATGCGGTGACAGCCATTGACCCATCACCCTTCAACTCAGACCGCGTGTTAGCCAGATGCGCAGCATGTGCATCAATAGTCTTGAACTCGCTACAGGTTTTCAGACCCTCTACGACCTGCGATGTCATAATTTGCTGATTGCCGTTTTCACGATTGATCACAATCATCATCGCCTCGTTAAGCCGTATAAATTCACAGTCACCGAAGGCAACGAGATCGGAATTTGTCGTGGCGGAATGTCCCACAATGTCAGTTGAAGTCATAGCGTTCAGAATATCAGTCATAGGCTTCCAATGGCTCGTCTAGAAAAGTACGTAGTTTAGGGGAAAAAACAATCGTTAAAAAGTGTCATGCGAAACAGAATCTCTAAGTTGTGATCCTGACATACCGTAAGGCGCTATAGTATAGGTCCCATCATCGCGACTGAATTATTCCAAAGACATCGGGTTAGCGACCAGTTTTCCACCTGCTCCAAGGTTATTCTGTCGGCGCTGTCGACATAATCCTGCTGCCGCGCACGTAAAGTTTGCGTCAGCTCAGGGTCATAGATCAATATATTATTTTCGAAATTGAGATCAAAGCTGCGCCTATCCATATTCGCTGACCCGATCAGGGTAATCTCGCCGTCCAGTGTCAGCGTTTTACTGTGTAACAACCCACCTACGTATTCGCGAATATCTACCCCTGCTTCCAGTAATTCAGCATAGTAACTGCGACTGGCTCCGGCCACTTCTCTGGAATCGTTTTTAGCAGGTAAAATAAGCGTTGTCTGCACCCCTCGGTAGGCGGCAGCACACAGGGCTGCCTGCATCGGCTGATTGGGTACATAATATGGGGTAGAGATCGTCAGTTCATGACGTGCTGAAAACATCAGGGAGATGAACACCTCTTCCATGGCCGAATGGCGCAGAGTGGGCCCACTCGCAATCACCTGGGCTACAACACTCGCAGTCGCATTGCTTTGTGGCTGTTCACTTGGACTGCCTATAACCTCATTTGTGTAGAGGTGCCAATCGGCAGTAAATAGTATTTGATTTTGTCTCGCGATTGGACCTTCCATACGCACGACAGAATCGACCCATGGCCCATATTTTGCCTTGGGCCTGAACTCCTTATCTGCGCAGTTTTGGCTACCGCAATACGTAATTTGACCGTCAACAACGACTATTTTTCGGTGATTTCGCAAATCGACACGTCCCTGCAAAGGACGCAAAAAAACATTGCCCAGAGGTAATGCTACCGCAGTACGCACGCCCGCAGCACCCATCTCTCGCCAGACCCGGGACCTAATCAGCACACGCGACCCTAGACCGTCAACAATCACCCGACAGGTAACTCCGCGACTGGCGGCTCGTTTAAGGGCCTCAGCAACGCGCACACCGCTATTGTCATTAAGCCAGATATAGAACAGTAAGTTAACCTCACTGCGTGCAGCATCAATATCGGACACCATCGTCTCGATGGTCGCGGCTGAATCCTGCATCAATTGCACGCTATTACCCGTCACAGGAGCAAAGTTGCTGATGGAACGTCCCACTCGGAACAAGTGCACATAGCGGGAAGGTATACCGATAGATTCATCCGCATTTTCGTCAATGAAGTACTCGCTGTAGTGTTCCTCCCCAAGCTTGGCCAGCATGGCCTTCTGATTGCGGCGCCCTATATGGGTCTCCCCAAGCATCAGGTAGGCAATGATCCCAACCACCGGTAAAGCCAATACGACAACAAGCCAGGCGATCCGTGAGGCCGGCTCCCTGTGCGGACGCTGCAGGACACGCACGACAACGGCCATCAGAAACAGCAGATGCAGCGATACAAACCATAGATCGTTATAAATCATACCCGCAGCTTGCACTATCGCGTATCAGGCTACAATAGTTGAAGCACAAAGGTATTCTACTGAGCAGGTAGAGCCTGAAATTGCGCCGGCAGGTATGGCTAATATTGTCCAGCCCAAGACCTGATGCAGTTAGCATGAAGCTCTGGACATACCTATGGATTTCATTAATCTATTTTCTAGGGTTCATCATCAACAGGAGCAAGGCTACCTATGGAATTCACCATCATCTTCACTGAGTTATTTGTCAAAACACTATACTTCGGTGCACCCATCTTACTGTCTCTGATCACTGTTATTATCCTTCTGGCCTTGATCGTTGGCCGCAAAGAAAGATGGAGTGCTTTTGACTCAATCTATTGGGCATTCATCACAGGATTTACCGTCGGCTACGGCGATATACGCCCGCTGACACGCCTATCCAAAATACTTGCCATATTGATCGCATGGACTGGAATTATGTTCACAGGTGTCATCGTCGCAGCCACTGTCACGGCAACCTCCAGCGCCGTCAAAGACAATCTTCAGCCCGATGTTTTGCAAAAAGTAGAGAAGAAACTGCGCTAAAGTAAATGTGGGGGAATGCTTGGCAACGTTCATTGACGGGCTCAGCGCCATCAGGAATATAAACGGCAGCCTCGTATTAGCAGCTTTATTGACCGAATCGAATCATTTAAGGGCTTGGAGGTTTCGTGATACTGCATAAGGTGCCATTCCTCCAGGGAATTTTTACTCCGGCCTCGGACGCCACTAAAGCAAACAACCTTTGCATCACTGCAACAGTCACTAATTTTAATGGAAAGTTTGCGCAATGTGTATTTGGCCGACCAGGACATAGCGTAGCAGTTCGTTGTACTCTATTGTGTGCCTGACCCTTGCTAACAATGGTACTCGCATGCAGTCAACATCGCGAAATTTTGCTCTCACAGCGTTGTTACTCTCCGTAGGATTTGCTACGGGCTGCGGTAAACCTCAGGATCGCGGTGTTATCGTGGGAGGCACTATTCCTGCAATGCAGCTGTCCGATAAGCTGGCTCGACAGGGCAGCGTCGCTCCATCGCACGCAGAAACAGATTCTGGAAAACGCCAAAACAACATCGAGCAGCAGATTGTCTTCGGTGATCTGCACGTTCACACCACCTTTTCCGCGGACGCCTTCATTATGTCCCTGCCTGTCATGGGGGGCAGCGGCTTGAAGTCTCCGGCAGATGCCTGCGATTTTGCGCGCTACTGTTCTAATCTGGACTTCTGGTCCATTAACGACCATGCCGAAAGCATCACCCCGCGCCTCTGGGAAGAAACAAAGCAAAGTATTCGCGAATGCAACGCGGTATCGGGAGATCCCGAAAACCCCGACCTCGTGTCTTTTCTAGGGTGGGAATGGAGCCAAGTCAATACTGACCCGGGGAAACACTATGGCCATAAGAACATCATGTTTTTAGACACAACAGATGAGCGGGTGCCTGCGCGAGCCATCGCCGCGCCACGCGCACAGCTTGCCAAAGCGCCACTGGGTATCGCCGCGCAAATGATGCTCGCCCTCACCGACTTCGAGAATCGCGCCTTCTACTTGGGCATACAGGGATACTACGATGAGATCGAAAATACACCACTGTGTGAGCAAGGCATAAACACACGAGAACTGCCCGCAGACTGTCTTGAATTAGCCGCCGATCCAAGAGCGTTATTTACCAAGTTAGACGAGTGGGGCTTTGACAGCATCGTCATTCCCCATGGCACCAGCTGGGGAATGAATACCCCAGCAACCACGACTTTCGACAAACAGCTGAATCGCCAGCAGCACGACCCGAAACGACAAATTCTGTTTGAAGTATATTCGGGCCACGGCAACTCCGAAGAGTACCGAGATTGGCGTGCTCTAAAAAAAGACGGCAATGGTGAACGATACTGCCCTGCCCCCTCCGATGACTATCTTCCCTGCTGCTGGCGAGCTGGTGAAATAATCGCTGAGCGATGTTCCGCGGAGGGTGTCGCCTCGAAAGCCTGTGAGCTTCGCGCCGCCAATGCCCGGAAAAATTTTGTTGCGGCAGGGATATCTGGGCATCTCACTGTCCCCGGCCAGCAGGTGACTGACTGGCTGGACTGCGGCAACTGCCCGGACTGCTTTCTCACGCCCATGGATCACCGCCCGGGCACCTCGGCTCAGTACGCACTGTCAATTACTGATTTTGAGCAACCGCAGGAACCCTTCAATTTTCGATTTGGATTCATAGGCTCTAGCGATAATCATCGCGCAATGGCTGGCACTGGGTATAAACAAATCCAACGCAAACGAACCACCGAGGCCTTTGGCGCGCCGAGCAAACGCTTCGATAACGCGACACAGGGCGACCAACTCGGCCCGATGCCCTACTCCATACCGCTGGACATTGACGGTGTTGGCCTGATCAACCTGCGCAACATGGAGCGACAAAACTCCTTCTGGCTCAGCGGAGGTCTGGTTGCGGTGCACAGTGAGGGACGCGGTCGAGAAGCTATATGGGACGGACTAAAACGCAAGCAGGTCTATGGTACTTCGGGAGACCGTATTCTTCTATGGTTTGATTTATTGCAAGGAAAACACTCAACACCCATGGGCTCCGAGACTGAATCCGCAACTAACCCGCGTTTTCGCGTTAACGCGGTAGGCGCATTCAAGCAAGATCCCGGTTGCCCTGCTCACGCCCTTAATGGTCTCGGAGAGAAACGACTGCAATGGCTGTGTGGCGGCGAGTGCTATAATCCCTCTAATGAGCGGCATGCCATCGATCGCATTGAAGTCATTCGCATCCGGCCTCAGGCGACCTCGAATGAGCCTTTGGATCAATTGATTGAAGATCCCTGGCGGACCTTCGATTGTCCTGGCGACCCGATGGGCTGTAGCATAGAGTTTGAAGATGAGGGCTTTGTCGAGGGCGAACGAGAAGCCATTTATTACGCACGCGCAATCCAGCAAGCGACACCCATGATCAACGCTAACAACCTCCGCTGCGAATACTCAGAAGAGGGAGAATGCATCGCGGTCAATCCTTGCTATGGCGACTATCGCACACCGGCAAGCGAGGACTGTCTGGCGCCCGCTGAACAACGCGCTTGGTCCTCCCCGATTTTCATCCGTTTTGCATCGACTAATATTTTGAAAGAGGCGTTATTGCAATGAATCCCACTAAGCGAAAACAGAGCGGCGCGATCGGAACAGTAATCATATTCTGCATCGCCGTGGTTTGCGCAGGTGCACTTTGGATTTATTTTGACGAAGACGTCGCACGTAAGTTAAAGCAGGAGGCAGAAATTCAAAGCATGGCAGTGATCGGAGATGTCGCCACCAAGCGTTTGGCCAGTGCCAGCGGAGAAGGAACTCATGGTGCAGCAGTCGACCTCATCAAACGTCCTATCGAGGTGCGTGAAGTAGCCGAAAATATTCACTACGCCACGGGCGTCGGCAACACCATTATGATTACCACCAGCGAGGGCGTTGTCCTGTTCGACACAGGACTGGTCATACAGTCGGCTAACCAGTTGCAAATACTGAAGGATACCGTGTCAGATGCGGACGTGCGTTATATCATACTCAGCCATTCCCACGCAGACCATATTGGCGGCACACGGTTCTGGATGGACGAGGGCACTGACATTATTGCCCATCAAAATTTTGAAGAAGAACAGCGCTATCTCTCTGAACTGCAACCCTACCAATACGACCGTAATCGCACGTTGTTTCCCTGGATGCCTGCCTGGGAGGACCGACCAGATATCGCATTGATGCGCTATGGCGGCATTGTGCCCACGATTACCGTGGATGATTGGGAAACCTATGCATTTACTCTGGGTGGCATAGAGTTCCAAGTGATAGGGGCGCCAGGCGCTGAGGGCGCCGATAACGCAGTGCTCTGGCTGCCGCAGCAAAAAGTATTAATCAGTGGCGATTTCTTCGGCCCCCAGTTCCCTCAATTTCCCAACATCTTCACCATGCGTGGTGAGAAGGTTCGAAAACCGGTTGAATACATAAAATCTCTTGACCGACTTATTGCCTTGAATCCTGACGTTATTCTCCCCAGCCACCTCGACCCCACAATAGGCGCAGAGAAGATTCGGAAGGGCATGCAGCGCATACGAGACGCCGTACAATACGTGCATGACGAGACCATTGCGGGGATGAATGCTGGCAAGACCGTTAACCAATTGATGAAGGAAATAAAATTGCCGCCTAACCTCGAGCTGGTCCAGAATCACGGCCGCGTGGACTGGGCGGTGAAGAGCATCTGGGAGTATTACATGGGTTGGTTCCGCTTCGAAAGTACCACAGAGCTTTACCCCATACCTGCTCAAGATGTCTATGCAGACCTTGCACAAATAGCGGGCAACGAGAACCTGATTGCGCTAGCCAATAATTACCTTATCCAAGGTGAGCCGGTTAAGACCCTGCACATCACGGAAATAGCTCTTGCGGGTGATCCACAAAACTCTAGCGCTTTGGCGCTAAGAGACCAGGCATTGGTCGAGTTGTTGGAGCGCGCCGAAAATGGACTGCGCAACGATTACGAGATTTACTGGCTGAAGTCGCAGCTTGACACTGCACTTTAATGTTTTGACCACGCGTTCCCGAAGTTGAGCCAAAAAAGTAAAAGGATGGAGTTCCTCATGATTATATTGACACGACTACACACGAAGATGTTAGCGGCAATTTTTTTGTCCTTTGGCGCGATGGCGCCTGCCACGGCTGAACAGCCCAATGTTATTATTATCGTAGCCGACGACCTTGGCTGGAATGATGTTGGTTTTCACGGTGGTGATATCGACACACCGTCGCTAAACCGTCTGGCGGCAGAAGGCACGGAACTCAATCGGTTCTACACCACACCCATTTGCTCCCCGACCCGGGCAGCACTAATGACAGGGCGCGACCCCATGCGCCTCGGTGTGGCCTACGGTGTAATACTGCCCTGGGATAACAACGGTATCCATCCGGACGAGCACTTTTTGCCCGAATCTTTCCTAGCCGCAGGATACCAGACCGCCATGGTGGGCAAATGGCACTTGGGGCATGCGCAGATGACCTACCACCCTAACAACCGTGGCTTTGAGCACTTTTATGGGCACCTGCACACCGAGGTGGGCTTTTATCCGCCGTTTGCTAATCAGGGAGGCAAGGACTTCCAGCGCAATGGCGTTTCAATAGACGATCAGGGTTATGAATCGTTCCTACTGGCAGATGAGGTATCCCGCTACATACAGGAGCGTGATAAGACAAAGCCTTTTTTGATTTATATGCCGTTCATCGCACCCCATACGCCGCTTGATGCGCCGCTGGAATTGCAGGAAAAATACAAAGACATCAACACTGACCTAGCTCCAGCACGAGCGAAAAATACGGATGACACCCGTCTCATATCTAAGTTACTCATGATGGACAGCGCACGACCCATGTATGCGGCGGTCGTAGACGGAATGGACCAGGCCATTGGTCAGGTACTTAATACGCTGGATGAAGAGCAGATAACAGACAACACAATCGTTCTGTTCTTCAGTGACAACGGCGGCGCCGCATATTCCGTTGGCGGTGCCGACAACGCTCCGCTGCGCGGAGGGAAAGGTGAAACTTTTGAGGGCGGCATCCGCGTAGTATCCATCATACGTTGGCCTGGACATGTACCTGCCGGAGAAAAGATGACCCAAATCATGACAGCAATGGATGTCTTTCCAACTCTGGCAGAGGCAAGCGGTGTCATCCCAAAAAATCGAAGGGCGCTTGATGGCCAGAGTCTTTGGTCAGCAATTGCCAATGGCACAGCGATGCCGCGCGAGGACTTCATCTATTTTGCGTCCGAAACGCCTATCGCCGGGCACTTCAATCTCACCGCATTCAACGATACCTGGAAGCTGGTACAGGAAATCGATCAGGACCAACTGGAAACGACGGTTACCAATTATCTGTTCAAGATTCAGGACGACCCCAACGAATACAATAACCTCGCTCAGACATACCCTGAGATTGTTGCAGATTTATCAATAAAGATTCACGACTGGCGCGCCCTACATCCCATTAATGGCACCAGAAGCTATTTAGTGGCGCCGCCGGGTTGGCGTGCTCCTAAGGACTGGGCGAGTTACCCAATCCCGTTGGACCAGTTGCAGGAAGAACCCGCGCGTGGCATGGCCCCGAGCAAAAAAACTGAAAGAATATTGGATGCACAACATGGAGAGAGAGGTCGACTAACCTATGATTGCTCGCCAACATGGTGGCTGGGCGGTTTTTGCCTCAAGAATGACTGACACCGGCGCGCCTAGATAGAAAAGTCTGCGCAATGAATCAGTTCACGCATACAGTAGATTGAACATCAGTAACATAACGACTTTTATTTTATTTGCCATCCATTAAATCTGAGGGCCAGTCCTTTGGTACGCTGGAAGTCCATTGCGGGCTGCGTTTTTCAAACCACGCCATACCACCCTCCATTGCATCGGGACGAGACAGTGTGTCGTGCAATGCACGGGTCTCCCACTCGACAAGGTCATCCCGCTTCATATCTAGGCCCTTCCACAGCAAACGCTTATGCATACCCATTACCAGCGGTGAGCAGTTCACTACCATATCCCGTGCAATTTCAAGCGCACACTCCAACACCTCATCGGCAGGCACAACACGGCTTGCCAAACCCCACTCTAAGGCCTCTGCACCGCTCAACATCTGTGCTCTTACAATCAACTCGAATGCACGTTCGAACCCAATTAATCGTGGAAGGAAATATTCCATCGCAAAATCCACTAGCGCGCCGCGACGATTTTGTAAAAACCCATACTTCCCCTCCTGCGCTAACACGCGAATATCGGCCTGCATCGCAATACCAAGCCCAACGCCTAGAGCATGTCCGTTGACGGCAGCAATCACCGGCTTACGCAAGTCCCAGGCCTGAACACTCAGCGGACAGGAGCTGAAGTCCATCTCCCCTTCGGCACCAAAGGTATCACCACCCGCACTCAGATCAGCCCCCGCACAAAACGCTTTACCAGCACCCGTGATAACGATCACTCGCACCGCATCATCTTCGTCGCAAAGACGGTAGGCTTCTCCTAAACCGTCTTGTATAGCAGCATTGAACGTGTTCAACGCCTCAGGGCGATTGAACGTAATCAGGCCAATGCCGTCATTGACTTCCAGAGTCAGGTCTTTATTCACAATACTCACCTCAGTCACTTACATACCACGTCAGGGCTAGGGTTCGGTTTTCGTATTAAGCCGAACACGGCCCCAAGGACTACCGTAGTGAATCCGGCCGTCCTCATCCAGTAGAGTCCCAGAAAACAGCACATTGTAGCGCTGCCCCCCGATAACATAATAGAATTCAGATTCTCCGGTAGCCCAGTCGAGCGCTTCCAACGTCCATTGATTGTCGCGCGCGCCGATGAGGTAGACACTGTCGGATCCCATGCTCGCCATTGGCACACTAGAAGGCGAGCTAATATCCGTGTTTACCCAGCCATTCTCTAAACGACGCAGGGCTGGATTCCACTCAAATTTCTGTACGCCGTAGGGCTGATACTCTGGATTGCTGCCGGCCATGCTGATCATCAGCGTGCTGGCCCGCTCCGGCAAATACCAAGGAATGTTGCGCGGCGTGTTATTCACCACCAGCGCACCATAGCCCTTAACAATGACAGATTGCTCCGATTGCAGAGCAGCCAGTTCGGGATCACCCATATCTGCCGGCAACATACCTGCTATCCGACGGTCCGGCGCGTCTTTTAACTGCTTCCAGTCTGTAGGGATATCGTTACGCCAAAACAACACCACATTCATCAGATTTTCGCCGTCGGTGATCACTACGAACGCGTCTTCCTCTCCAAAGCCCATCAGTGATGGCGTCGCACCGGTACCCTGGCCCCAACTGTTCAGATAACGAGCCGTCCATGCGCCCTCTTTCTCATCGACACTGAGCCCATCACCGGTCCAAATAACCTTGTGCATATGGTCTTGTGATGCGATGTAGATTCCGCCATCGTCATCGATAGCGAAGCCGTTACGAATCCAGCCCTTACCCGTAGCGCCTGTTTCCTTTTCCTCGGCGCCCTCACTAAAGTGTAAACGAACAGTGTGTGCCTCACTGAAATCAGACTTTACCGCCGCAATATACCCGTGCTCTGTGGCAGCGATCAGCCAGCCGTCGTAGGTCATATTCAAACCCATAACCGGTCCGGTCAAATCGGGCGGCAACTGAAACTCAGCTTTCTTGACGATTGCCGAACTCGAGTCATTGGGATCGGCATCACCGTAGGCGGTAATTAAGCCCGTCTTACTGCCCACGTAATAGATATGGTCCGCACCCAGCACAGTATAAATGTTGGACAGGTCACGTAGTTTGCTCATTTCTCTAAAGGCACGCACCAACGCGAACACGCCGTTGTTATTCGCGTTGAAGTCAGCGATCGACTCGTTGGCACGTTCCTCATCGTACACCTCAACCTCAGGAAAAAAGTACTCGGACACCACTTCCCAGCTGTCGTAATCAATTTTGACAATGCGATCAATGCCGTTGCTCCAGAATACGCGCTTGCCGTCGGGGTAAACTCCAGAAGTGGCAGCACCGAAATGTGCAGGTCCAGTGTGCTGATACTCAATCTGATCAGGCCGCAAAGTCCGCGAAGGGCCGGACGGGCCCGACTGGGAAACCGCGTCCTGCTGCGACGGGTTACCGTGTCCCATCGAGTAGCTAGAATTCGCAAGATGCGGGTTTTGTGGAGGCATGTTAACCTCCTGAGCCTGCGCTACAGTCGACAAAAGCACGGCAAGGCTAACCAGAAAAATGACCTTCATTAGGCGGATCTCTTTAGTTTCAGGTGCTGCAAATACGGCCGTGCTAAATGCGCCGGCCGTCTGGGACTCGGCTTTGTGTAACCGCCGAAATGTCTATTAGAAATTATAGCGGGCGGTCATGCCGAACGTGCGCTCACGAAGGATATTCGTTTGGGTATACGAGCCTCCGCTGAGAGCGATATCGTATTGGTCCGGCCCCTGCTGATAAATAACTTCATCTTCGTCAGTGACGTTCTTGACCCAGAGCGACACATCCCAAGCGAAATCGTTGCTGCGCAAACCGGTAAACAAATCCAGTGTCTGGTAAGAACTAAATTCACTGCGGACATTACCAATACCCGCAGAGGCATCCGTGTTAAGACGGTCATCCGTATACTTGAACAGGCCGCGGAGATAGAGCTCGGTTGACTTCAATGGATAGAAGTATTCCGAGTTCAGTGACAACGACCACTCTGGCTCACCGCCTATGGGCTGGCCATCAATATCACAAGAGCCAATCACCTCATTGCCTACGCGATCATTGCACGGCTGCGTGGCACCATCCCACTCACCCTTGCTGTAACTTAGCGCGCCGCCGGCATCCCATCTTTCACTCAGCAAAACCTTGCCCTCGACTTCGATTCCCCAGATATTAGCGTCGCCGTTGTAGACAATGCCGCCGGGAAGATCAACCGGCTCACCTGCGTTATTAACCACTTGAACACCGCGCGTAAAGCCTAAATAGCCGTCGAATTTTTGGTAATACAAGGCTACATTGAGAGTGGCTCGATCGTCCCACAAGGTGCTTTTGGCGCCCAATTCTATGGCGTCACTTGTTTCCTCGTCATAGGTGAGGAACGCCTCGGGATCCGGCAAAAACTCAATGTTGGGCGAGGGCACGATGGAGGTACCACCTGGCCGATAGCCCCGATTATATGCCGCATAAAGCGAGACTTCATCACGCCATTCATAGCGCAGCTTCAAAGAGCCCGTGACCGCATTGGCATTCGTGTTGGGGTTCGAAATACCTACAATCGGAAATCTGGGTGCAAAGAGGTCGTTGACAACCTCTTTGGAAGGAAGAGGCCCTGGGTCATTTGCACCCGCATAATTCACGGTAGCCTGAGCATAGCCGTCATACTTCGTCCAGCGCAGGCCTGCCTCCAACTGAATATCCTGGGTTAATTGCAAGGTGTTGAAAGTGAATATGGCAAAGTTGTTGGCGTTAACAGGGAGTACCGATTTCGTTTTAAAGCCTACCCCAGGGAGTTGGGTCAATAGAACTGAATTGGCGAAAAATGTCGTATCGGTGTTTTGATCTTGGTAGTAAACGCCCACCAGATAGTCCCAGAAGTCGTTGTCCTGAGAGGCTAACCTCAGTTCGTAGGAGTACGACGTGACGTCCGTTTGCGAGTTTTGGTAGGTAGGTGCGGTAGTAGCCGGCTGGAAGTAGCGCAATGAATCTGCCCGGTCAGCGGCGGTGTACGCCTTTTTACTGGAGTCGGTGTAGCCAACAATACCCGTCACCTCATGATCCAACACTTCCCAGTCCATGATCAGATTGGCAACGTTAAAATCCAGCTCCGCAGTATCATTAGTGAGAGCCAGCGCTTTAAGGTCAGTAGGAACCAGTGTGGGACGACCACCTTGCTGGTCAACCCCGGACATTGCTTTGGGGTCGTCCAAATCCTGATCGAGGTATTGATAGATGAGTTGCGTGTTAAACGTGTCGGTGACGTTCCATGCCGCACTAAGCCTGCCAGATTTCGTTTCGTATTCCTGATCATCGAAGCCGGTAGTGAGATTCTGAATATTTGGACCATTGCTTCTGTCGTAATCAGCGGCAACGCGAACAGCCAACGTCCCCTCTATAAGCGGCGCACCATAGGCGACCTGGGCATTCAATCCATCGTTGTCCGCAGCGGAGAGTTGTATATAGCCTTCGGCTTCGTCAACATCGGCGCGCTTGGTAATGATGTTAATGGCGCCCGCCGGAGAGGTACGGCCCTGCAGGGTACCCTGGGGACCGCGCAAGATTTCTATACGTTCCAGATCGTACATTTGAGTAAACGCTACGTCAGGCCGCACAATCGCATCATTCCAATACGTATCCACCGCGGTAGCCGTGCCAGACTCCGGATCCACGCTGACCCCGCGCATGGCGATAATATTGTTACGGGCATTGGGACTGGCAAGCGTCAACCCAGCGGTCTGTTGCTGAATTGAACTGAAATCAAATGCCTGATACTTCTCAATGTCCTTGCCGCTGATCACGTTTACCGTAGCAGCAATGTCCTGTACATTTTCTGAGCGCTTTTGGGCGGTCACAACCACCTCCTCCAGCACCAGTTGGGCCACACTCGGCGCGGCCGCTATTGATAACGCTGCGGCGAGGGCGGTTTTGCGTAGTGTGAAAATTTTATAGCCTTTCATGATTCTCTACCTTCTGCGGGTGAGGTTGGACAACAGGCCTGTTAAAACCTAGTACATTGTATTGAGATCTTTTATCTTGAGCTTAGCAGTTTGGGGCTACTTTCTCTAAATTACATGATCATTTAACGATAGTATGGCGACTAACTCGGCGAATATATGACTAAAACGGTCAACAATCACAGACAAATGTATCCGACCGGTGCCAGAATAACGCGGAAGGTAAGCACAAAAACCTGCACATATCGTGTGGCAACTGTGAGTACTTCACTGCGAACTGGATAATCTGCGAAAAAACGCCATCCGAGCCTTTCCTAATAAAAGCCTAGCGCGGAAGCTCTTGAGAGGTATTATTATATTCTTGCCCAATGGTGACTTTTATTGTGTGGATTCTTTTCCCTCAAGCGTTAGGATATGGACGCGGTAAGATAACTGTCAGGCAGGAGAAAGAGCGTTGACCATCAGATCAATCACATTCAAAGGCTATGCCCATCGAGCACAGGGTAATACCTGGCCCGCATCACTGCGCTCACTGCTCCTTATCACCTTATCACTGGTGCTTGGTGCTTGCTCAGAAGAGCCTGCGCCAGCAGCAGAGGCGCCCACTGTTGCACCGGTAGTGGACGTTACGGTGCAAGAACTCAACATCCAAGTGTGGCAGGGCAGCATACGCACCTTTGGTGTCGTGGAGGCGCTGGAGGAAGTCAATGTCGCTGCAGAACTGTCTGGCACAGTGCAGGCAGTGCACGTCAACGAAGGGGACCCGGTTGAAGCGGGACAGTTGCTGTTGGAGCTGGACCCGCAGAAACGTCAGTTGGCCCTGCAGCAGTCAGAACAGCAGGTCAATCGCACCCGAGCCGCGCTAGAAGAAGCGCAACTGAAGCTGCAGCGGCGGCGCAACCTTTCCGAACAGGAGACTATTTCTAAGGAAGTGCTTGATAACGCACAACTGACCGTCGACGCTGCCACGGCAACTTACCAGCAGGCGCTGGTCAGCCAGCAGCTGGCTGAGCGCGAACTCGCTGATACGCGTATTTATAGTCCCACGACCGGTCTTGTCGATATACAAGCCGTAGAAGTAGGAGAGGCTGTAATGGTCGGCGCCAGCCTCATTACCCTGCAGGCGATGCAGGAATTGCGTGTACATACCTGGGTCAGCGAAGCCGATATCCGTCATATTCGGGCCGGAGGCAAAGCACGGGTCATCGCTTCTGGACTGGCCGGCAGAGAATTCCAGGGTAGCATAGAGTGGGTAGGTGTCAGTGCAGACCCCGATACAGGCAATTTTCCAGTAAAACTTATTTTGACTGATGAAACCGACACCCTGCGACCCGGCATGACCGCCACCGCTGTTCTTGAAGGCATCAACATACCCGATGTCTTACTGCTACCCGAGTCGGCTCTAGTAGACCGAGATCGTCGACGCGTAGTGTTTATTGTGGAGCAAGACGGACTGCAAAATGTTGCACGACTACGCGAGCCACTGCTAGCGGCTGGATTTGGCCATCGGCTACACATTCTCGACGGCGTTGCGCCGGGCGATCTGGTGGTGACCAGCGGCCAGCGACAGCTGCTGGAGGGTACGACCGTTAATATCCAGAGTGGAGATTAGTCGTTATTCCGCAACTTACTCGCTGGTTCGTCGATAGACCATTGGTAGTCACCATCATCATGGTGATGGTATTTGCCATGGGCTTCCTTACCATCGCCGACATGCGTTACGAGTATAACCCCGCAGTGGACATGGGCGTGGTCAACATCACCACCATCAAAGCCGGTTCGGGGCCGAAGGAAATTGAGCTCGCCATAACCCTGCCACTGGAGGAAGAATTACTGGAAGTAGAAGGCATTAAAAAAATCTACTCCAACAGCATGGAAAACCTGTCCGTTATCACCATTAACCTCGATCTGGACGCCGCAGAGAAGCAGGAGATCATGCGCGACATTCAACAAGCTGTGGACCGTGCTTTTGCGCGTTTACCTCAGGATCTGCTAGAAAAGCCAATAATTGAAGAGCTTTCAACTTTAGTTACGCCAGTGATGGAGGTGCACGTAACGGGTGACGTACCCGAGGCGCTGTTGCGCGATGTGGCGCGCAATGTGGCCGATGGCCTGCGTGAGGTGGACGGTATCGCCAGCGTCGAAAAGCGGGGTTACCGTCGGCCAGAAGTGCGCATCATGCTGGACTCCCCAAAATTGTCTAGATTAGGCATCAGTCACGAGGAAATTATTACGGCGATTCGCGCACGCAACCGCCGTGACAGTGGCGGCGCTGTCGACTCATTCATAACAGAAAAGAATATCATTGCCATTGGCCAGTTCCGCGATCCACGTGAGATAGAAACGGTTGTGTTGCGCTCAGGAGCGCCTGGCAATACCGTATTGCTGCGAGATGTGGCGATATTTGTCAGTGACTACGAGAATTGGGACATACAAACTCGGGTCAATGGTCGCTTCAGTATTGCTCTGCAGGCGCGTAAAAAAACCCTTTCTGACGAGCTTCATACAGCGGCTAATGTGCGCGCATTTGTGGACAGCGTGTCGCTACCGCAAGGTGTACAGTTGGTGATGGTGGCAGATATCTCGCGGCTGACGGTCAATATGCTGGATGTACTGGGTGGCAACGCGCTACTAGGACTGGTCTCCGTGTTACTACTGTTGTGTTACTTTCTGCAAGTGCGTTTTGCCCTGTGGGTTGCACTGGGTATTCCATTTGCAGTCTGTTTGTCTTTTCTGTTGATGGCGGCCATTGATGTCACCATCAACGCCATGAGCCTAACCGCTATTATCCTGATCATGGGCGTACTGGTAGACGACGCCGTCGTAGTCAGCGAAAATACGCAGCGACTGCGCAGCGCCGGCATAGACCGTAATGAGGCCAGTATTCTGGGTGCCGGGCAGGTGTCCCAGCCCGTCATTTTTAGTGCCCTAACCACCATGCTGGCATTCGCGCCACTGTTGTTCCTGGGCGGTATCGGCGGCGAATTTATGTGGTTTCTACCTGCCAGTGTCATCATATTACTGTGTGCCTCCCTGTTTGAAAGCCTGTGCCTGCTGCCCAGCCATCTGGCCGGCGTCCCTCTGCGCCTCAAGGATACAAAGCGTCCTGCGTTTGATCGTTTGCATGTCCTCTATCATCGCACTATTCATGTCTGGTTACGGCATCGTTATCGCACCCTGACACTGTTTTTAGTCATGTTTATTGCTGTGATCACGCTAGGTGCCTCCACGATCAAGTTTAGTCTATTTCCGGACATCGACATCGATACAGTGCATGTCAAAGTTGAACTACCAGTGGGCAGTCGCTTTGAGGAAACGGTAGCCAAAGTGGCGCAACTGGAAGAGGACCTTCGCGAGTTTGTAGTCGCCGAAGACTTACTCGCGATTACCAGCCAGATTGGTCATCACGATACGGATTTCTATGGTGCTACCGAGGGGCGCAACCACGCGTGGGCACTAGTGTCAGTTCAGCTGGAACCGTTGGGACGACGGTCGGGGAGCACCAATACCTATGACGTTGTCACAGACATTCAGGCTTGGGCTGCACAACAATCGGGTTTTAAGTCGCTGGTGGTGCAGGCGCAGACCGACGTTCCCGTTGCCGGCAAGCCTGTTCAGGTTGAAGTCATCAGCAGCGGTGATGAACGCTACGACGTGGCAGACCGTATCGGCGATTTTTTACGCGGCCATACTGCTGTTACGAACACTTGGACTAGCTCCAATCCGGGTAAGGATGTTATTGAACTGGAGGTCAATCACGCGCTGCTGAAAGCGCGTGGCTTGACGATGGAGCACCTGATTACTGCGATGCGAATTGCCGTAGATGGCCTCGTGGTCGATGAGTTGCAGACACTGGATGAGCGCGTAAGCTATCGCTTGCAACTACCGTTAGCGGCCGCGGGGAAACTACAAACGCTTGAGAATTTAGCCGTGGTCAATGATGACGGTCAGGCTATTTATCTCAACGCTATTGCACGTTTTTCGCTGCACCCGGGTGAAGCAGATATCAAACATTACTTGGGCAAGCGCACGGTCACGGTGTACGGTGAAATCGATTCTGACCAAACCAGTGTGCAGCAGCTTAATACGGAGCTTGCACAGTGGATTGCGCTGCAACGATGGAACGAAACCTATCCACAACTGCGCCTGCATCAAGGGGGCGAAATGGAAGAACAGTCTGAAGCGATAGGAGACCTAAAGACCGCAGCTTTTATCTGTTTATTGTCGATCTTCGCCGTGCTGGTCATCCTGTTCAATTCCATATCACAGCCTCTATTGATTATCGTAAGCATACCCTTTGGCCTAGTCGGTGTCGTGCTGTGTTACAGCTTGCAGGGATTGTCCGTAGGGATGATGGCAATAACGGGTGTAATCGGACTGGTGGGGGTATTAGTCAATGATTCGCTAGTGCTGCTACATACCATGAACGAGGAGCGCAAAGTGCGAGGAGTTCCGCTATCGGTGACTGAAGTAGCAGACGTCGCTCACCGTCGCTTCAGGCCTATTTTAATCACCTCAGTTACTACGGCTGTTGGTCTGTTTCCTACCGCTTACGGGATCATGGGTGAAAATAGTTATATCACCCCGATGGTCATGAGTATGGCTTGGGGCGTGGTATTCGGCGGACTCGTCTCTCTCGTGCTGCTGCCGGTGTTATACATGGTAGAGCAAGATATCCGCGCAAAAATTTCACGCGCTTAATCGCGATATAGCTCACGAATCAGCGCCGGTATTTCACACGGATGTAATATGGTGTGGTGCGGATCAATGCCAAGCTCAGAATCCAGTGGCTGTTGGTGCTGAATCCACACAGAAGTGATGCCACTATTGTGGGCTCCTGCAATGTCTGCGGCCAAACTATCACCTACGTGTATAGCCTCATGCGCCTCGCAACCGGCAAGTTTAAGGGCTTTTTCGAATATCGAACGCGCTGGCTTCTGCTCAGGCTCCTGTCCACCAATAATGATGTGATCAACATGCGCCAACAGATTGACCGCTTCTACTTTGGGTATCTGCGAATACTCAGGTCCATTTGTAATCACTACCAGCGTAAAAAAATTTCGAGCCTCGGCTAAAAATCCGGTTATTCCAGCATAAAAGCCAAAGGCTTGCAGGCGATCTCTGTCAAATTTATGTTGCACAGATTGAGCCTCCACTTCACTCACACTCTCCACACCCTGCTCCGCCAATAAGTCGCGGATCACCTGCACACGAAATGCGCCTTCACTCTGTTGCTCGACAACCGGCATGTAGACTGCGCGCTGACTATCGCTCCAATGACGATAGATGCACTGAACATAGGCACGGGAAAAGGCTTGCCCGTCGAAGTCAATGCCATAATGCGCCTGCAGTCCACCTGCCATTAACTGCATGGCCTGCTCATTGGCACTAGAGGTATCGCACAGAGTGTCATCGAGATCAAGAAAGAGTGCTTTTAGCACGTTAAGCTCCGTTATTCATTTGCTTTATCATGCCATACTCACGTGCCTTCTTCCGCATACAATCCACATTAGCCTCATGACTAATACCCAAAAGGGCTGTGGATAGTGCGACTTTCCAAACTCCGAGACGTTAACAAGGCACATTTCACGGGTTTGATGGTGCCTGAGTTGATGAGGCAGCTTAACCTGTCAGAAATCCAAGGGTAGAATTTAATATGCGGGAAAAAATCAGCTATAACCTGGCGGATGTGTTCGAACTCGCTGTAGATACATACCCGAAGCGTGAATACCTTGTTGCAGACCATAAACGATGCACGTTCGAGGAAATGGAGGCGAGGGCCAACCGCCTCGCACACCATTTGCAGTCCCAGGGTGTGCAACCTGGCGATCACGTAGGAATCTATGCCTACAACTGTATGGAATGGGTTGAGACGTTGTGGGCTGTGTTCAAAATTCGCGCAGTGTGGATCAACATCAACTTTCGCTATGTCGAAGATGAGCTGGCCTATATTTTCACTAATGCTAACCTAACAGCACTAGTGGTCGCCAGAGAGTTCCTGCCGCGCGTGGTAAATGTTATCGACAGTCTGCCAGCGCTGCATCATACAGTGGTCATTGAAGATCACACCAACGCGAGTAGCGATGGCATTCACATTGCCGACTATGAGACGGCGATGGCCGTGAATTCTCCTGAACGGGATTTTCCCCCGCGCTCCGGTGACGATCATTACATTATCTATACCGGCGGCACTACTGGAATGCCCAAGGGCGTCGTGTGGCGTCAGGAGGATGTTTTCTTTGCACTTGGAGGTGGCGTTGACCAGACCACGGGCGATGTCGTCACCAGCCCGATGGAAGTGGTAAAGCGCGGAGAAAACGGTCAGATGACCATGTTTCCGCTGGCACCGCTGATGCACGGCGCATCCCAGTGGGCAGTAATAGGCCGCGGCTTTGAAGGTCACCGGGTTGTACTGTCTAGGGCATTTGATCCCTTGGAAACATGGAAATTGATTGAAAGGGAAAAAATCAATGGCCTGTTTATTACCGGCGACGCTATGGCGCGTCCACTGATAGAGGCTTACAAGTCATTCGAAGCTGAGATTGATGTCTCGTCATTTTTCCTGCTGGCCAGTTCTGCAGTGGTGTTTTCACAGGTCGTTAAAGATGAATTTTTTGACACGTTTCACAACGTGATGATTATTGACTCGATTGGCTCTTCTGAGATTGGCGGAGGAGGCATCTTGATGGCTTCCAAGGGGCAAACAATGAAGGGTGGGCCAACCGTTACGCCTGGCCAAGGCGCCACCGTGCTCGACATGGATACACTGGAAGCATTAAAGCCGGGCAGCAAGAAGGAGGGTGTCGTCGCCCGCACGGGCTTTATTCCACTTGGATACTATAATGATGCAGTGAAGACCGCCGAAACCTTTGTCACCGCTGCCGATGGAAAGCGGTATGCACTCAGTGGTGATTCCGCAATATTTGAGGCTGATGGTACGATCACGATGCTGGGGCGTGGCTCCCAGTGTATTAATTCCGGGGGTGAAAAAATATTTTCCGAAGAAGTCGACTCGGCCGTAAAAGGCCACCCAGACATACTCGATGTCACCGTTATTGGGGTACCAGATGAACGCTGGGGAGCCGCGGTCTGCGCCTTAGTTGAGTTGCGCGAGAGTGCGGTATTGCCAAGTCTCAAGGATATTCAAGATCACTGCCGCAAGACAATCGCTGGTTACAAAGTGCCACGACATGTATTGCAGGTTGCCAAGGTGATACGTTCGCCCTCGGGCAAGCCAGACTATCGATGGGCCAAGACAACTGCGTTCAAACAACTTAATTTATCAGAAAAATAGCCGTCGAAGACCTCTTTCCATTGGCTAGAGGCCCGCGTTCTAGATAATATAGCAAACAGTCCTACCACCGCCATTTTGAGAAACCGCCAACAGCCTATGAAAGTTAACAGTGAAGAAATCCCACCCGGATACGACTATAAAACCCAGCCCAACTGCACCGACCTGGATCATATACCGGGCACTTTCGGCTTACCCATTATTGGCCATTTGCCGTGGGTGTTTAGCGACTTGCGAGGGCTTTCTATCAAACTCCGGGACAAATATGGTCCCATTGCGAAGCTCAATATAGCCGGCAGTAAAGGTGTTTTTGTGGCCAACCCCGAGGTGGTTAAAGCGGTTTTTCTAGATCCACATAGAAACTTTTCAAACGAAAAAGCCTTTGAGAATACCATTGGAAGATTCTTCTCTGGCGGCCTTCTGTTAATTGACTTTGACGAGCACAAAACACAACGTCGGCTTTTCCAGACTGCGTTCAAAGCAGAGCCGATGAGACAATATATTCTGCAGATAAACGACATCATTGCCGCACATATTCCACTATGGAGCGAGGTTGATGATTTTAAGTTCTTTCCCCATGTTAAACAGTGTTTGTTAACCACTTCCGCCAGCATTTTTATTGGGGTCGAAAGCAAGGACGAGATAGAGATACTTAACCGCAACTTTGTCGATATGTTTGACGGGATGGTGGGCATCATCCAGAAAGAAATTCCCGGTACAAAGTGGGCAAAGGCAAAACGCGCATTACGCAATCTCAAGCAGCACTACGAAAGCCTGATACCACTGCGCCGCGACACCGCTGTAAGCAAAGATTTTTTGAGCTACCTGAGCAAGGAGAAACAACCAGATGGCAGTTTCTTTAGCGATCAACAAATTGTTGATCATATCAATTTCTTGCTGATGGCCGCTCATGACACCACGGCGTCCTCATTGACCAATATCGTCATGGAGTTGGCGAAAAACCCTCAATGGCAAGAACGCCTACGAAAACAGTCACAGGCCCTGTCTAAAGATTGCCTCGATTATGACGACCTCGAAAGTATGGTAGATTTTGATAATGTGCTGTTGGAGGCCCAGCGTCTGCACCCGTCGATTCCGATGACCTGGCGGCGGAGTATTCGTGAATGTGAAATTGAGGGCTACACTATTCCGCCGAACACGCTAATTTATATGCCTCTATTGTATAATTACCGTGACCCGACATGGTGGACCGACCCCGAGCGTTTTGATCCAGATCGCTTCTCGCCAGAACGTGCTGAACACAAGCGTAATAATTTTGCCTTCACACCGTTTGGCGGCGGTGCTCATAAGTGTATAGGCCTACATTTTGCGGGCATGCAGGTAAAGTGTTTCCTGCACCAGTTCTTACTCCGTTATCGTTTTAGTGTGCCCGACGATTACAACCCCAAACTCATGATGATCCCTATGCCAAAACCTATGGATGATTTGCCGTTACGTCTTGAACGAATTTAAAAAAACAGGGGCATGCTTTAAGCGCATAGCAGATAATCCAAAAAACAGCAGCTTGGAGGAATACCTATGAAGAAAATATTATTGTCTGTTCTAACCGTCTTCGCTGTTCTGATCGGACTGTTCTATATCAACCCCCAGGTAAAACCCGCCCACATGGAGCCCTACCTCGCTCTAAGCAAGGAATCGCAAGCACCACCGCCAAGCGCTAACGACGTGGTACAACGCGTGCTTCTATATGGTGATGCAGGGCACTCTTCGATTGACCCGTGGCAACCCAGCATGGCCAAGGTCGCTGCTCGCGCCAGCATGCTACCGGAACAGACTATTGTCATCGCCCTTGGTGATAACATTTACTACGAGGGCTTCCCCCGCAAAGAAGCTGGCCAGCAGGAGTGGACGGACGATCAGCTAGAATCTATCAGCTATCTGGATGCGCAGCTTAAAGTTGCCGAGGTTTCCGGCGCCAGCCTTTACCTGGTCCCGGGAAATCACGATTGGTACGCCACAGAGGTGGACAGCCAGGCCCTCTATATCGAGCAGTTCGGCCGCGAACACAATACCAAGGTCTTTTTTGAACCCCGTGAAAGCGCAGGGTTACCGCTGCCACAGTCGCTAGACTTTCCCGGGGTGAGCATCGTGTTTGTTGATTCCCAGTGGTGGCTAACGGGTGACGAACAGCACAAATCCGAAGCTGCGATGGCTGGAAAATTCGCGCTTATTCGAGAGCAGCACCCAGAGAATCTCATCATCGTGGCTCAGCATCATCCTCTGGTGACTGAAGGGCCGCATGGCGGATACCTCAGCGATTTTCGCTACTGGCTAATTATGAATATCTTGTACCAAATTTTTCCAGACGCAGCTTCGCAGGATACCCAGGACTCCAATTATCAGCAGATGATCCAAGCGCAGAATCGGGTAATGCGTGAATATGACCGCGTAATACACGCTGCCGGCCATGAACACAGCCTGCAATTGATGCAGCCATCAGAGGGCACCAGCGCCAACTATTTGTTGGTTAGCGGCGCAGGCAATAGCAACAAGGTGAGCGGCATTTGGCATAACGACAGTACTCGCTTTGCGCATTCCAAAGAAGGTTTTATCGAGCTGGATATCACTGCATCTGGAGTCTACTTGCGCGCTTTTTCTATTCACAGACAGACCCCGACCGCAGAATTTTGGCTAGACCTATAACTATAATAATTTAAAAAAAATCCATAGAACGACCCAAGTCGATTGATGCGGTCAGTAACGACTCAGGCGCTTTTAACCATTGCCTCAGATCGCCATCACACTAACAACATTAATCACTGCGAGTGATCGCATCAAAATGCGTAACGCACATCGATACCGTAAAGGCGCGGTGGCGCAAACGATTTATTGGCAATACCAAGATTTTGTGCCTCCCCTACCCCGCCATCATAGTAAGTTTTGTTAGCAAGATTCTTGCCCCATGCCGTTATCATGAGTTCATCACTGACCTGCCAACTCAGGCGCGCGTTAAACACCGTGAAACTGTCTGTGGTAGCAGACTCTCTCGCCAGTGGAATACTCCAACTCAGCGCATCGAAACCCCAGTATAACTCGTCACGATAGTAAGCATCTGCGCGGGCTGTCCACCTGCCAAAACTCGTGTCCCAGTCATATTGAACACCTAGGTTGAAGGTCAACTCCGGTAACGAAGGAAGATCCTCGTCCGAGCGATCCACTCCAACAACCTCGCCATCCTCAAAGGTAAAGTCTTGGAACTCCTTAAACACACCATCTGCATAACTGGCAGAGAAGTTGATCCGCCAATTTTCAGTCGGCAGCGCTGTCACCTCAAGCTCTGCTCCCTTAATCTCCGACTCGCCCGCATTGACTACGCCCTGAAAACTACCGATAGCATTTGGATCGGGATCGGGACGCGCGACAAACAGCTGCATATTGCTATAGTCCATGCTGAACAGCGCCGCGTTTACGCGCAAACGATTATCCCAAGCATCTAACTTCGCGCCCACTTCGGTACTGTAAATCTCCTCCTCATCAAACGGAAACAGTTCGCCGGTGGAGAAGTCGGAGAAACCTCCCGCTTTATAGCCTTTAGTGTAACTAACGTACAATAAAAGCCCGTTAATGTTGTCGCTCAACATAGTATCTGGGAGGTTATAACCAACACTGGCCATGGGTGTAAGGCTATCAAAATTCTTATTAGCCTGAAGATTTTCCATTTCGTCTAACGGCAAAGGGAGTACATCCAGTGCGCTATTGAAAAACACATCGTTGGGCATTAGCGCTGCAAGCCCTGGAATAATCAACGTACCGGGTACATTGGCATAGGCTTCCCAAGGCGGAAGTGAATCTTGCCGGCGTGTCTTAACGTCCCGCTCTTCATAGCCGTAACGCAACCCCGCCGTTAGCTCAAGTTGCTCCGTAAAATCCCAGCTCCACTGGGTATAAACAGAGTAAGAATCATTTTTGTTTGTCTGGCCAGACTCAGAATAATTAGACAGAGCGGCGACTTGTCCTGGTGGAGTCTGCCCAATCGCTCCCCATACTCCGTTGACGCCATTCCAGTTCGCTAGATTACCGGTATCGGTTTCGTCGTTCATATAGTAAAAACCGGCCGTGTAATGCAGCGAATCATCAAGTAAATCGCCATTCAACTGAAATTCCTGACTTGTCTGAGTCGAATCACCATCTTCTAATGATGCCTGTCCACTAGGCTGTCCAACAAAACTGTTGGTCACAACAAAACTAGGGGTTTCCTGATAAACCCAGGCCGTAATACTACGTAAGCTGGTATTCTCGTTGATTTCCCAGGCGACATTTATAGAGGCTAGACTCGCGTCGACTGTGAATTTTCGTTGTGGAGGATAGTACGGCGATACCGAATCACTCGCTTCTTCACAATAGTCTGCAATTCCCTTAAAGCCGCTGACCGGCGTAATCAGCCCCTCGGCCTGCACTACCGCCTCGGGATTCGTCACCACGCAGTTGCCATTGGCGAGCAAATTTTCCCGAATACGATTGTGGAAAAGTCCAAAATCGACAGTGACATCATCCGAAGGCAGCCACAGTAATTGTCCGAAGACGCCTTGCCTATCATCGTTATTCAGGTCCGTGCCGTCGCCAGGGTCATTCCAGCCACCATCGGCCTGGACGCTGGTAACCGTCAATTTGCTCATCAAGCTGTCACTGATGGGTATATCCACAGAGCCCCGCACACTTAACTGGCTCAAATTACCAACGGTAACCTGTCCGAATCCGCCGGACTCATCCGACGGCTTTACCGTCGTGACCAATAGCGCGCCTCCGGTGGTGTTTTTACCAAACAACGTACCCTGCGGCCCGCGTAGAACCTGCACTGACTCAATGGCGGCAAGATCTAACAATTGACCCTGGGGCTTCAGCAAGAATACCTGGTCAAGGTAAACCCCTACGCTAAGCTCTGTCACATTTGTGGCACCGCGGGTCGGGCCCACGCCACGAATATAGATATTCGCGTCTCTGGCGGGGCGACTGATCTGCAGGTTTGGCACCAGTTCAGTAATATCGGCAAGGTTAGAGACACCTGACTCCAGCAGCGCTGCACCGGTGAAAGCAGACACCGCTAACGGCGTATCCTGCAAAGACTCCTCGCGTTTCCTAGCAGTAACTATGACTTCTTCTAGAGCCGAGCCTCCAGCCGCAAGGACCGATGGAATAAAAAGTATTGACGTCAAAAGGCATGAAAGTAATACGCCGAGAATATTGCGTAGTTTAAACGTATTCATGGTGTAGTCCTCGAATATTTTTTATCGTTATCGACCTGCATATATTAGAACATGCAAGTCATTTATTCGGGCCAACGTTAGCAAATTTTAGCGACGGCTACAGTGTTTTTAGGATATATTTATATCAATTAGGATACCGTTTCTTATAGTTTAGACCTGTAATCTGAGCTATCTTCGGTTGACACACTATGCAATAGACCAGCCCTCATAGTGAAAGAGGTTACAGATGATTACCAAGGCTTGCCTTGCTTTAGCGGTGATTCTGACTACAAACAGCGCTATCGCTAAAGACCAATTGAATGCCAGCTGGGGACAGCTTATTGAGGGTTTGCAGAAAACTCAGCAAAGCCTAACCGACCCCGCTTCTTTTCCGCCTCAGCCTACAGATCGCAATCTTGCCGAGGGATATCGCTATATGCTTGCGCATCTGGGTCGGCTCATCGAGATGGAGATGCGCCTGCATCCGCGATATCCGGAGTTTTATCGATCCATGGATATGCTGCGCAAATGGACAGGTGAAAATCCGGACACAATGTATCTTAAGGCACCAATTGATGCCGTGGGATACTATAAAATAACGGGGAAGGCTGCCGATACACGCGAATGGAACACCTCGGAGCGAGGTGTCTCTGCGCCAAAAGCACCTCGCATGGTGACCTTCCAAACAATAACCGACGTCCCTGGCTCAACGGGCCAACTTGCCGAAATGTCGACCTGCAGAAATCAAACGCTAGACCATCTGAATAGCTTCAATCTTGAGATAGATAAACAAGGCTATTTTACGATTCTAATTGGCCCCGAGAAACCTGATGCGTACCGTGGAAATTTTCTTTTGTCGGCTAAGCGTATGTTATGCCCCACCACCGGTCAGGAGGCGGTTCGCCGTGCAAGATTTTTGTCGGTGAGAGAGATTTTTTCAGACTGGGAAAATGAGCGGACGTTAGACATGGAGATTGTTCGCCTAGATGCAGAAGGCGAAAGTCGTCCGCCCTTAACAACGGCAGAGATGAGCGAAAAAATGCAGAATATCGCGTCAGAGCTCCCTAATCAGATCAAGTTCTGGCAATTGCTGCAGGAAATATCGCTGGAAAATCGCAGCGATGTTAATGGCGACGGGCGCAGAAATATGCCCGTCAACAACATCAATCCTCCGGCACCGCCGTTCACGGCAGGTGGCGTAGCGGGGGCGCAGCAACTTTACGCCGGGGGTATTTTTGAATTGGAGCAGGATGATGCTCTGGTCGTAAAAGTCACCGCGCCTGAGGAGCCACACTACATAGGCTTTCAACTGAGTAACGAATGGTTTGAGGGACCCGATCAACAAAATTATGTGAGCAGCCTAACGGGAGACCAACTGCCCATTTCCAGCGATGGCTCTCGTTACTACATCATCGCGCACAACGATCCGGGGGTTGCAGGCTGGGTAGCGACAACGGGGCTACCGAAAGGTTTTATGTCCATGCGCTTTATTTTTAGGGAAAATCCACGGGCTAATAATATGCCACAGGCCACCGCAACACTTGTCAAAGTAAATCAACTGTCGACTCTACTTCCAGACGATACGCCTACCATAAGGCCTGCACAGCGTCGCGCGGAAGTGAGCGTTCGACAATCGCATATCAAGGCGCGTTGGCGCGGGCACTGATGCATAGAAACACCTTTAAAACCGAGAGAAATGACACCAATGAAGGCATGGATGGTAACAACAGCAGGAACACCTAAAGACGTTTTAGAACGTGTTGATTGTGCTGTACCTGCACCCACCGCTGGCACAATACGAGTGAAGGTACTAGCAGCAGGCGTCGGCTTACCTGACGTTTTGATGTGTAAAGGTAATTATCCTTTCACACCACAGCACCCGTTCATCAGTGGCCAGGAGGTGTGTGGCATAGTCACCGATACCAATGGACACCAGGCGTTCGAATTAGGGCAACGCGTAATGGGAGTGACGGCTTTCATCGAAGGACACGGTGGCTTTGCAGAAGAAGCTTTACTTTATGATCAGAATATTTTTCAGGTCCCTGAAGAAATGTCTGATTCAGAGGCGGCAGTATTTACAATTGCTTATCGAACAGGGTACGTCGCCTTGGTAATTCGTGGTCAGATGAAAGCGGAAGAAACATTATTAGTACACGGCGCATCTGGCGGGACAGGTGCTGCCGCCATTCAAATTGGGAAGGCGCTAGGCGGCAGGGTCATAGCTGTAGCAAATGGAAAACTGAAAACCGAAAAGTGTATAAGCTTTGGCGCTGACGATGTTGTCGACAGTAGTCGTGACGACTTTGTTGAGCAAGTAAATATGCTAACAAAGGGAAAAGGGGTTGATCTAGTTTTTGATCCGGTTGGAGGAGGTACATTTTCTCGTTCTCTCAATTGTCTCAACTTTGGCGGCCGCCTACTAGCGATTGGCTTCGCCAGTGGGGCATGGGGTGATGCATCAACACAAGATCTTGCGTTGAACAACCGCTCGGTGATTGGCGTATTAGCGACGGTTCCGACGCCTGAGATATCACAGGCAATGCAGGCCGAACTTTATACTCTTTATAAACAAGGAGAAATCCGTCCTCACATTGAACGTACACACAGCTTTGAAGACCTTCCCAATGCACTGGCAGATTTGGACGAGCGGTTGATCATTGGGAGGTCAGTTATTTTAATGAGCAAGTGAACGTTAAGCACCGATATAGAGAAAACTGGTTTCTCAATTCCAGTATTAAAAAATTGATCCGCTAGTGTGTGAGGGTCAGGTGTGCAAATTCTAGGCCAGAAAGGGGTAGGATCATGAAAATCCTTCGCCTTAAACCTTCTGATCTTGCTTACAGCCTGCTCCCATCCACTGGAAATAGTCGGTAATGGGCGCATTATTTCTTCTACTGGGAAAAATAATTGCCTGTGGGAAGCTCGGTCGTGTGCCAACTATATCACCGGCGATTATGACGTTACCTACACAGCGCTGCCGGAAGAAGGCTGGGTTTTTTCTGGATGGCAAGGGTGCGGTGATCAATGGCCTGTCTGCTCGTTTAGTGTGCCGCGCAGCACCGTAGATGCATTGTGGGGACAAACTGCCCCTGCATTGACGGCTGTCTTTACACAAAACGCGAATTACCTCAGTATCACCACTGCTACGACTTGGGCGGCAGTTGATGCAACCCTCACGATTGACGTCAGCGTTTCTACGATAACCCCGACTTCTGTCCGCCTCTATCCCATGAGAATCGATGACGACTGGGTCGAGGTAGACACGTCGGCACCCTTCTCATTCACAATTGACACTACCGCATTTGAACCCGGCGATCATGACATGCTGATCATCGCTAACGATGGCGACATCTCAGCGAGTAAAGCTGAAATAATCACTGTGAGCTGATGTGCCGGCTCAACTGAAATTTGGAGTCCAAGCACTGATGTTGGATGCTTGGAACCCCGGTGATCTAAATCTGTTTAACCAGATTCAAGTACCCGACGAAGACCCTTCTCAGACATTGTTGTGCCACGCAGCGTGCGTTCTTGGTAACCAGCCACTTGAAGAGGGGCTTGGCGAAATAACACTCTTTTTAGAAGAAAATCCTCGCGAGGTATTGACAATAATCTTCGAGTCTCATATCAGTTCCGCGGAACTTGCCGCTGCCTTCGATGCTGCTGGCCTCACACAGTACACGTACCAACATGCTAGTGGAGCGTGGCCTACAATGGGAACAATGATCGACGCAGGCACGCGTCTCGTTGCGTTCCAAGACATAGCAACTGATCCAGCCTACCCATGGCTTATGAATGTCTGGGAGTTTGCCTTTGAAACTGACTATGCTTCTGTCCCAGCGGATTTTTCCTGCGAGCATAATCGAGGGAACTCCACCAATGATTTGTTCATTTTCAACAACTTCCTCACCAATGTCTTCGGTTCGCCAGAGTCAGCTGAGCAGGTCAATTACAACCCTTCCTGAAGGCTCGTATTAACGAATGGCAAGCCTTTCATGCGACTATGGCGAATTTTGTGACGGTTGATTTTATCAGTATCGGTGACACCAAAATAACTGTTGATGAGCTCAATAGGGAGCGCAGCTTTTAGCCGTCAAAGATAGTCTTCTTACTCGCGGCATTATTCAACGGCATAAAGCGATTCACTGATTTCTTCATCAACACGAGCTTCTATATAACTGAAGAACGGATTGTGGCGCAAACGCATAAGTTGGCCTACGGGCGCAATTAGCAGGCGAGTCTCGCCCCGCGGACTCAGCGCCCCCAGTGGCAAACCCTGATAATCTGACCCAACTAACCTGCCAGCGCCATAAACAGGATCATCCGGCGGGAAAGGAATCGCCACATGGGACAGGGAATACACTCCCTGTGGCCACATCAAATCCAGCGATCGCGACTCTATTACGTCGGTATGTGGCGCCTTCGTTTTCTCAGCCATCTCCTCAGATTCAGCCGACACATTGGTAATCACCGTCAATCGATAGGGCAAGTTGGCATCGGCCTTGAGCTTTAACAGTGGCGAAGCGTTCGCTGCGGGGATAAAGGGCACCAACGAATCGAAGCGATTGACGTCAAAA
>CAJXTK010000004.1 GCA_913061115.1 uncultured Haliea sp. | reverse complement strand
TTTTTTCAAGCAGAAGACGGCATACGAGATCATGCCTAGTCTCGTGGGCTCGGAAATGTGTATAAGAGACAGACGTACCTCTTGCAAGAAAAGCTCAGGTTGTTCCAGTGCTGCGAAATGCCCGCCGCGTTCCAGTTCATTCCAGTGAATGAGGTTCGAAAAGCGCTTCTGTGCCCAGCGGCGGCTGCTGCGAAAAATCTCCTTGGGGAAGATAGAGCACCCGACAGGGATGTTAATCGGGTCCATATTAGCGTTTTCGAAACTCTCCCAGTACAGACGTCCGGAACTGGCAGCGCTATTGTTTAGCCAATACATCATGACATTGTCCAGCAATTCATCTTTTGTCAGGACATTTTCTGGATGTTTGGTGCCATCCTTTTCGCAGTCGGTCCACATGTAGAATTTCTCGACCACCCAGGCCATCTGCCCGACGGGAGAGTCAGCGAGACCATAACCCAGCGTCTGGGGGCGGGTTGATTGTTGCTTGGAATAGCCAGAGCCTTGTTCCATATAGGCGCCCATGTCGACCAGTGCGGACTGCTCCTGTGCGGTGAGGTTGTCCATCGTGTCCGGGTCTGGTGCGACGATCGGCATATTGATGTGAATGGCAGCACAGTGCTCAGTCTCGGTCATGCCCATGCTTTGGGTGACCATGCTGCCCCAGTCACCACCTTGTGCCACATAACGAGTGTAACCCAGTCGGCCCATCAGTTGGCCCCACATCTGGCCAATTTTTTCTACAGAGGTGCCTGTGCTGGTGGGTTTGCCGGAAAATCCGTAGCCGGGTAAACACGGAGCTACCACATGGAAAGCGTCTTCTGCTTTTCCGCCATGTTCCGTTGGGTTCGCCAGTGCGTCGATGATTTTGTGAAACTCTACAATTGAACCGGGCCATCCATGGGTGATAATAAGGGGAAGGGCATTTTCATGCGGGCTTCTCTGGTGAATAAAGTGAATGTCGATGCCCTCGATACTGGTCATAAACTGTGGCCAGCTATTAAGCTTTTTTTCAAAGCGTCGCCAGTCATAATCTGTCGACCAGTACTGTGCCAGCTCTTGGGTATACTGCAGCGGAATACCCTGACTCCAGTCTTCGCAGGTCTCTTTCTCGGGCCAGCGCACATGTTCAAGGCGTTGTTTAAGTTCCTCTAGTGCCGAGGAGGGGATAGCTACTGTGAACGGAGTGATATCGATAGTCACGTGTCGGTTCCTTTTCGTTTGGCCTGATAAAATAGCTACTGGATTGCGTCGATGCAAGCATTTCGGACAGATCGGGGAGTTTTCTCAGCGAAAAGCGCTGCGATAGTGGCGTTGTGGAGGGAAGACTTCGATGACGTTGCTGAGTCCGAGAAAATTTATTCTTCTTGCCAGATACGGCGGAGAGGTTCGCCGAAATCGTCGTAGATTATTTTGCGTTGCCGGGATGGCGTGCGACTTTTGAATCGCGGTTTGTGGCGTATTTTTTGAATACGACGTGCTTCAATAGCCGCGACGACTTCTGGCACAGGGGTGCGGGGGCTTTTGGGCTCAGCGAAGAGCGTGCGATTAAGGAATACCGCTGGATCTCCCGGGTTCTTGCCCGAAATGCCCTGAGCGATTTCATTAACAGCGCCGCCGGCTTTGAGGAAGCGTTGGGTCTCCTCGAACAGTTCGTCCCTGATGTCTGCTTTTGTTGTTAGTTTTTTCAATGATCCTGTTGCCAGCACGGCGCGGTTTTGCTCGCCCACTAGTATAGCGGTGTCGTTAGAGAATAACAGGTTCTTTGGTAGAACGATCTGCAGGCGGCCTAGAGCATTCAATGTGGTGAAGTGTCGCGTAGCGTTGCCGAAAAAATGGACTAGGCTTATGTTCGATCGGTGGTGTCAAAGCCGGCCAGAGCAGCCATTTGACTCATTAACTCAAGCATATTGGTCTTCGCCTGGTCTCCTGAAAATTCTCGGTACAGACTGTCCACATTGACCGCGATTCGTTCCGGGTCAGACCAGGCGGAGTATTCCGTCAACTCAATATCCTTGGCGGCCTCGAATGCACTCATGCCAGCGTCATACCGAATGCGTGCCTGATCATGCACATATTGCAGGTAGCGCCGGACCTTGGCTACACCGTGTTTGTCAGTGATGGGGCCGTGCCCCGGTACAATGAAGTCTACGTCCATCTCTTCGATGAGTAGGCAGGCCTTAATCCAGTTTGCGGCCGGCCCCTCCCACATGAGCGGTGTGCTATCAATAAATAGAATATCTCCGGTAAACACCACTCGGTCGGATGGAGAATGCACCAGCACGTCTCCTCGGGTGTGGGCCGGGCCAACTTCTAACAGATGTACCTGCTTGTCGCCTATCTTAAGGTCTAATTCACCGTTAAAGGTGTGCGTTGGTGGCGTAAAGCGGATCCCATCAAAGCGAAACTGACCAAAGCAGTGCTGAAAATACTCGCTTAATGGGCCAGGCTCCCGTGTGCTCTCCATGATGGCCGCCATCGCTTCAGGCGTTAACTCGCCCATTTCCAGGGCCGAGGCCGCTGATGCGATAATATTGGCACCCGTGACCAGTTCGTTGCCGTGACAGTGATCGCCATTAGCGTGAGTATTGACGAGCGTGCCAATCGAATGTGTCGCCGGTTCAGCGGCGCGCATCTTACGCAGCATTTCCCCCGTCAGTTTGAGGTCGTACAGCGTATCGACCAGCAATGACTCCTCTTCATCGACGATCAGCCCCGCATTACTCCAGCCCCAGCCTCCGCTTGGCGCTAACCAGGCATACGCTCCTTTCGCCAATGGGTGCAGGCCGGGGTGTTGCTTAGTAGGCATAGAGATTGATTCCAATACGATCTAAAACGCAATATTAACGCTATTACAGGGAAAAAGGGCATGTCGGGTTTTCGTCGGGGGCAACAATCTGTTTTAATGCACTTCCGTTAAATTGTGGTTCCCTGACAATGAATGCCATTCGATCGGTACTTGTCTTTACTTGGATTGTCATCACTGTTATCCCAGTCGGGCTTACGCTGGTCTTTTGCTCGCTCTTTCTCAGTGATATTAGGCTGTGGTGGTGGTTCGCAGCGCCCTGGCTGCGCGGCGTTATCGGCGCGGCGCGCATTGTTGGCCGGGTTAACTACCGCGTGCATGGCGAGTCCAATCTGCCCGCAGCTGACGATATGCGTCGCGTTATTCTCTGCCCTAAGCACCAGTCGACTTGGGAAACCTTTTTTTTCGCAAGTTTTACCTCGCACCCGTTAGCCTATGTGTTTAAAAAAGAACTGTTACGCGTCCCCATTTTTGGCTGGGTGATGGGCCGACTGGGTATGATTCATATCGACCGAAAGCAACGCATTGATGCGTGGGCTAAAGTAAGGGCGCAGGGAGAAGTGCTGATGGATCGCGGTAAGTGGATCATTATGTTCCCAGAGGGGACTCGCGGTGAGCGGGGCAAAAAAGGTAACTACAAAGCGGGTGCGACACGGTTGGCAGTGGCCACCGGAGCGTATATCGTACCGATTGCGGTTACGTCAGCGCGCTGCTGGCCGCGGCGCTCTTTTTCACTCATACCAGGGACCATCGATGTGTCGATTGGCCCACCTGTGTGTGCTGAGGGGAGAGAGCCTGGAGAATTGATGGACGAAGTAGAGCGATGGATTGAATCGGAGATGCACCGTCTCGATCCGCAAGCGTATAAAAACCAACTAAGAGGATAAAGAGATGTCTGTAGGAAAAATAGTAATGGTAGTGCTGTATGCGGTTTTAGCAGGGCTGGCGATAACGCAGGGTGATACTTCTGCGGGTATTTGGGCCGTTCGAGTACTTGGGATACTTGCCGTGGTGCATATTATTGAGACAGTGGTTTTTTTCAATCTTTGCAAAGCGGCAGGAGGCTCTCTCGGCGTGAATCTGCTGAGTGTATTCTTGTTCGGCGTGCTCCATGTGAAAGAGCTTAAGGCGGCACAGGGCGAAAGTTGATGGTCATGCACTGATGCAGCAATTCTGCGGGTCAGTTTACGTTACGCTAAATATAATGGAGTGTGAAAGGTGACAGACGCCTATATCGTAGGAGCGGTACGCAGCGCAGGTGGTAAGAAAAACGGGCGGTTGTCTAAGATCCACCCGATAGACCTCGCAGCGGAGGTGGTAGATGCGCTCGTGGCGAAAACCGGCGTTGCTGTATCTGAAATAGATGACCTGATCTTTGGGTGTGTTTCTCAGGTGGGTGCCCAATCCAGCAATATTGCACGCAATATTTGCCTGTCATCCGTGTTAGGCGAAGTAGTGCCGGGAACGACGGTAGATCGACAGTGTGGATCGGGGCAGCAGGCGATGCATTTCGCTGCACAGGGCGTGCTGTCAGGCACCCAGGATCTGGTTATTGCCGGCGGTGTAGAGAGCATGAGCCAGGTGCCCATCGGCGCCAATATTATCGATGGCTACAAGGCCGAACACGGGCTTCCCTACGGTAAAAAAATGTCGGAGCGGTATCCGGGTGTGCAGTTCAATCAATTTGCTGGCGCAGAAATGCTGGCACACAAATATGAACTGACACAAAATGAACTGAACGCGTTCGCATTTGACAGTCATGTAAAGGCAAAGCGTGCAGTATTAGAAGGGCGATTCAAGGACGAAATAGTCGCAATTCAGATTGAATTGGAAGACGGCACCACTGAGTCGCATGAGCAGGACGAGGGTATTCGCATGGATGCCACTCTTGGCGCGATTGCGGGCCTCCAGCCTCTGCAGGAAAATGGGCTGCTAAGTGCCGCGAATGCTTCGCAGATTTGTGACGGTGCAGCGGCTGTCATGATCGCTAACGGAGCTACCTGCAAGCGACTGGGCCTCAAGCCGCTTGCGCGAATTATCGCCATGAGTGTTATTGGTTCGGACCCGGTTATCATGTTGGAAGGCCCTATTCCAGCGACCAAAAAGGTGCTCGAGAAGGCCAATCTAAGTGTGGATGATATTGACCTGTTTGAAGTGAATGAGGCTTTTGGTTCCGTGCCGTTAGCGTGGGTTAAGGCGTTGGGTGCAGATATCAGTAAGCTCAATGTTAACGGTGGCGCTCAGGCTTTGGGCCATCCTCTTGGGGGTACCGGCGCAAAACTCATGACGACACTTGTGCATGAATTACATCGCACGGGTAAGCGCTACGGATTACTTGCGATCTGTGAGGGAGGCGGGACCGCCAACGCCACGATTGTTGAGCGTGTGGAAGAGGTTTCCTGATCAGAATAAGCGACAGTGATTTTTAAACCTTAGGGTTGCGCATGCGATGCTCAGCACTCGGCTAGTTGGTGATTGATGTGCAGTGATATGATCACGTCCGGCCTGAGTGTAACTGGATGCGGTTAAAAAATAGTGGAAGTATGTTGTATTGAGTGGCGATTTTTCCTGATATTTTTGTCTACCGCTCACAGTGCAATCAATCCTCGTCTCAGCCGGAGAATTTACAATGGGATTTTACGACAGGCACGTAATGCCACGGTTTATCAACTGCGCTTGCGCAACCAAACCGATCATGAAGCAGCGCGAAAAAGTGGTACCGCGTGCGTCTGGCACCGTGCTAGAAATTGGCATTGGAACAGGGCTCAATCTGCCGTATTACGATGCCAGTAAAGTGAAGCGAGTCATCGGCCTAGACCCTTCGAAAAAATCTTGGGACTTGGCAGGCGAGCGCGCTGCACAGCTTGCGTTTCCCGTTGAGTTTATTGGATTGCCTTCAGAGACTATCCCACTCGAAGACGACTCTGTAGACACGGTAGTCGTCACCTTTTCCCTGTGTACGATTCCTGACCCTGTCACTGCTTTGCGGGGTATGGCGAGGGTTTTGCGACCGGGGGGGAGTCTTATCTTTTGCGAGCACGGCAGGGCGCCTGATGAGAGTGTTTATCGATGGCAAAATCGACTCAATCCGTTCTGGAAAAGGTTTGCCGGTGGCTGCCATTTAAATCGTGATATTCCGCAGTTGCTCATTGCAGGCGGCTTTGCGGTGTCTGACATGCAGGCGGACTACCTTCCTAGTACGCCCAGAATTGCGGGTTACAACTTTTGGGGTAGCGCTAGGCCGATAAATTCTGCATCCTAGATCGATATTATTTTATGAGGTGTCCAGCGCTTGGATGTGGCCTATTCATTCTCTTGCTCATGTCTTCCGCGGCGGGCGCAGCCACAACATTGAAATTTTCAGTTGTGGGCATTGAGGGCGAGCAGAAGAAAAATGTACTGGCATATTTAGGCGCTGCACCTGAGTCAGATGAGAATCGGCGGAATTTTGTAGTCTCTGCCAGAGACAAAGTGGAGAGCGCTCTGCAGGCCTTGGGCTATTACCAGCCAGAAATAGAGATTGATCTGCAGCGTACAGAGCCAAAGTGGCGACTAAGCATAGTGGTTAATGCTGGCGAGCCCGTGCGTGTTCGCGATATCAACATTCAAATACTGGGGGCCGCCGCCAACGACGATTATTTTACGCGTCTCACTTCCGATACCGGTTTTTCCTCAGGTGATGTGCTTCATCATGGGCGGTTCGAAAGTTTTAGGGAAAACGTGCTATCACTGGGGCAGCGGCGTGGCTATCTGCGCGGCGAAATTGCAGCGAGTAGGATAGAAGTCCAGGTTGAAGCCGGCACCGCAGATGTCATGCTGTGGTATGAGAGTGGCCCCCGCCTTCGATTTGGTGAAATCATTGTCGACAATACTCTCATTGACAGTGACCTGTTCGATTCAATGTTAACGTTTCAGCCGGGCGACTATTTCGATCAGGTTAGGCTGCAAGAGCTTCAGTCACTGCTACAGAGAACCAATTATTTTTCCAGCGTCATTGTCCTGCCGCAGCGTAAACGTTCTCTCGGCGACCGGGTCCCAATTATGGTTAACTTACAGCGCGCGAAACGGCATAGTTTCGACGTTGGAGTGGGTTACAGCACCGACACAGAGGAGCGTATGTCGCTAACGTGGCGGACGCCGAGAATCAATCGCCACGGTCACAGTCAACAGACACGACTGGAATATTCGCCGATCAACCCGAGTGGCCGTTTTACTTACTCCATACCTATTTCGGATCCGCTGACCGATGTTGTTCAGCTATGGGCGAGAGTTGAAGAGAACGAATTTGGCGATATTGATAGTCGGCAAAATGAGCTGGGTATAAAGCGAGAAACGAAAGATCGCAATTGGATATATGGATACTCACTACGCGAGCTCAATGAGTCTTGGGATATTGCGGGTTATAGCGCCTCAAACGATTATCTGTTGTTTGGGGGTTCTGTTTCCCGCAGGACCCATCGGGGATCCATCGTGGACCCTGAATGGGGCTTTAGCCAGCTGTATACGGTGGAGGCGGCGGCTGATCAAGTGGGCTCTGATTTAGATCTACTGCGTTTCACCGCAGCACTGCGATATGTGATGACTCCTGTGCCGCGCAACCGCTTGGTCACACGGCTTGACCTAGGGCGAGTCAAAATAGCGAATGGTGATAGGCGGGATCTTGCACCGTCGCTCGCTTTTTTCGCAGGTGGCAGCCAGAGCATACGCGGTTATGCCTATCAATCGCTGGGTGATGAACTGACGGTAGTAGAGCCAAACGGTGAAACAAAGACGCTTGTCGTCGGTGGAGATCGATTAGTCATAGGGAGTCTCGAGTACCAGTATTATTTTACAGCCACCTGGCGTGGCGCACTTTTTGTTGATGCAGGCGATGCCTTTGATAGAGGAGAGTTTGATGCCAAGGTTGGCGCTGGTTTCGGCGTTCACTACGTGACTCCGGTTGGGGCTGTTCGAGTTGAGTTGGCCAACAGTGTGAGTGAAGATGATCCTAGTTGGCGGCTGGTGTTTGCCATAGGGGCTGAATTTTGAAAGCTGTGGTGCGATCCCTGCTGTTGTTTTTGCTGCTCGCGGCAGCACTGTTGTTTGCTGTTTCTACGGAGCTGGGTAGCCAAAGGTTGCTCCAGGTCCTAGAACAGGTTTTGCCGATAGAGATCAATTACGGTAGCGGCAGTTTAAGCGACCGATTATACCTTGAGCGATTACGTCTTGAGACAGACGGCATTCAAATTGAGCTGACAGGACTAGTGACGCAGGTCGACCCCATCTGTCTGTTGCGGGGCACCATCTGTCTTAGCGAGTTTCAGGCCAGCAAGCTGGATATTGCACTTTTGGAAAGTTCAGAGCCTGCAGTGGAAACGAAGCCTGACCTACATGACCAAAATGTCGCTGAGTTGATCGCGTTCCCTGTAGCATTAGAGATAGAAAGTCTTGATGCTGATGCCGTTCTCGTCCATTGGTCCGCAGGTGAGTGGAGACAGAGATCAACACGGGGTCGGGTGCATATCAGTGGTTCCGTCATTAAGGTGTTCAGCGGCATGATAATAGAGCCACAGTTGGTTCTACAAAAAATGACGGACGAAAACATTGCTGACATCGATCCCACAGTGCTGCCGAGTGTTGATCTCCCGTTTGAGCTGTTAGTTGATGAATTGACGTTGATCGAACCCTCGTGGGATTTCTATGGCGCCCAATACCGACAGGACAGCATCATACTGGCGGGACGCTGGCTTAATCGTGTTTTAAAGATGACTCGACTGGATGTCAGTAGTCGGGATCTTGGTGAGCTCGCGCTGCAGGGCGAACTGGCGTTTGAAGATGATTGGCCTGTGCAGGCCGATGTAAAAATCGATCTTGCACAGCCATCTATTCTCCCGGATTTGTTCGGTCAAAGACTCACAATAGACGTTCAGGGAAGTCTGGCATCACTGGCAATGCAGCTCACCTCTGCAGGCGATATTAAGACCGTAGTCGATGCAGAGGTCAATGTGCTAGGCGCCGAGCTGCCTTTTAGCGCAACGCTCACAGCGACATCAAATGTCGCTGTGAGGCTTGCTGACTTAGACGTCGTGCCGGATTTTTTTCCTGATGTTGAATTAGAGTTTCCTGTTGTGGCATCCGTCAGTGGCACTGCGTCCAGCCAGAAGTTTGCAATGCAGGCCGTCGCCGCCGGAAAGGATTATGACGCTTTGGCGTTGTCGTTAGAGGGCGAGCATGAGGCGGGGAAGGTTCTTATTCGCCAGCTGTCGATACTGGATGGCACCGCAGAGAATGCACTGTATGCCAGCGGTGAAGTGGTGGTGGCGGATGCCGTTACGTGGTCAATACAATTGCAGTCCGACGGTGTCGATTTGCCGAATGTGATCGACGCTGTGGAGGGTCGCATGGCCGGTATTCTGCAGCTCTCGGGTGAAATGCGTGCCGCACACTGGGCGGTTAGTATTCGGGACGTGCAGTTAGACGGTGCGATCAATGGCTTGCCCGCTCACATTAGCGGCTTCGCGGGTATCAATAGTGAAATACGGTTACTCCGTAGTGAACTCGACGCCGAATTAAACGGCGCTAAGGTGTCGCTGCGGTCGGGAGGCGCAGTAGACGATGTGGGTCGTGTCAAACTGTCCATCGATGACATCGGCCGGTGGCAGGCCGGTGACCAGGGACAGGTGCAGTTGGAGGCGTTGATTTTATCCAAGGTGAAGCAGTTTCAGTTGTCCGCAGAGGTCCAAAATATTGTCTGGCGTGGTCTAACGCTGCACACGGGAGCGGTGGCTGGAGAGTACCGGTTGGATGTGAATCAGCCGTTCAGTCTCGACGTTGCTCTGGCTGATGTGGTGTTCGGTGATGTCGAGCTGACTTCAGTATCGTTGTCGGCGCAAGGAGATGCTACGCAACAGTCAGTGTCCGTTCTCAGCGCGGGCGACTTTGTGGGAGCGTGGGTGTTGACGGGAACCCGAAAGGGACCACTGTGGGAAGGCATCCTGAAGCCCACGCAACTGCAAACGGCCCTTGGGCTGTGGCAGCTGTCAGACCCTGTGCAATTAGTGTGGTCGGACGCTACGGAGCAACTGGCGTTAGACGCGCACTGCTGGCGGAATCAGTACGCAAATCTCTGTTCTGACCAATGGTTACTGGGGGCACGCGGCCGGGGCAGTGCGGACATGTCAGGTGATATGAAGCTGTTTGCGGATCTGCTGTCTTCAGACTTGGATATGCAAGGCGCGATGGAATTTGAGATTGAGGCCAGTTGGGATCAGAGCGGTGAGATTGTCGCCACGGGCAAAGCACAGGCGCGGGATGTTACCGTCACTCGGGAAATTCCCGAAGAGCAAAACGCTATCGTTGGCTGGGAGGCGGGTGATGCGAGTTTTACCTACGATAGCGATGGCCTCCAGCTGGACTTGGGACTACAGCACGAAGGACGCGAGATTGCCGACGTGAAACTGCAATTGCCTGCTGACAGAAATACTGCGCTTGCAGGTTCAGTGCGTTTTGATCGTCTTCAATTAACGACCTTTACCCGGTTCATTCCTGCAGTGTCTACCCTGTTGGGTGAGGTGACGGGTAAGCTTTCGTTATCAGGAACGATAGACCAACCCATGGGCTATGGCAGCCTATCGCTGTCAAACGGCGGTTTGCTTTTAGCGGACAACCCTACCGAACTGGATCGTTTGGATCTGACTTTTGATGTGCGCGGTGATAGCGCAAAGATACAAGGATCTGGGTTGCTCGGCGGTGGCGAACTTGCGCTTTCCGGTGAGCTCAAAACACGCCCCCGTCTGAGTATGGCTTTGTCGGTGGACGGGCATAAAAATACTATTTTGTATCCACCGTCTGCACAGTTACAGGTGTCGGAGAGTCTTCAGTTGCGCTTAGGACAGGATCTTCTTGCTATCAGAGGTGACGTCATCGTGCATAAAGGTTCAGTCCAACTTGAGGAGCTACCGCAGGACAGTGTTTCCATATCAGCGTCAGCGGTAGAGGTTGATTATGCCGGGAATGTACTGCAGGAAAAGTTGCCTTTCAAAACCAGAATGAATTTGAAGATCGCGATAAAGGACAAACTCAAAGTTGCCAGCAGTGTATTTCAGACCACTTTGGGTGGAGACCTCAATGCGCAACAACGTCCCGGACATCCATTGGAGCTGTTCGGGAATTTACGCACTATTGGGGGCGAGGTTTATGCGTATCAGAGTCATCTACTAATCAAGCGCGGCACACTGAGCTTTTCTGGGCCTCCTGGCAATCCCACACTTGATTTACGTGCTGAGCGCGATATCACTGCAGGCAATATTACGGTAGGCGTGCAGGTGCAGGGGCCGTTAGGGGAAGACCTTGAGTTAGATATTTATTCTGATCCGGTGATGTCCCAGGCCAATGCCATGTCGTATTTACTCAGGGGCAGGGGGATGGACGTCGGTGCTGGCAGTGATGGTGCTGCCCTGGCCTTATCTTTGGCTAGTGGCGTGGTGAACCGCTCTTCACTGGTCTCAGAGCTCAACAGTATTCCAGGCGTCAACAACATTGCGTTTGGAGCACAAGGTACAGAAAATGATACTGCAGCAACGCTCAGTGGTTATATTGGTGAGAGAATATACCTCTCCTATGGAATCGGTTTTTACGAGCCTATTAATGTCCTCACCGCGCGATTTTATTTTCGCTCCCGGATCTGGTTGGAAATAGTCAGTAGCCTCGAAAATTCAATAGACCTTTATTATTCTTTCGATATCGAGTAGCGAGAGTGCGGAAGGTAGTAGTTAGCGACACACTAAGGTACATTAAAATCATCCTCGTTGAACGTCAGAGAGCTTGCTTGCATGCGTAGAAAAATTGGTATTGGCAGCGTCATTAATACCCAAGGGCCGCCTCCGTCAAAGCTGCGCTATCGTCTGATTGACAGTCGAAAATTAGTCCACCAATTAATTCCTATCACTAGAGGTTCCAATCACCCTACGAGTGTGAATACGCCGATTCGAGTGATCTGATGGACCCTTTAACCCAGGGAGTTTTAGGCGCAACGTTACCGCAGGCAAGCGTCTCTGGTCGTTATGCCGCTAGTGCTGGATTACTCGGATTTCTTTCTGGATTGGCGGCAGATCTTGATGTGCTGATTCGGTCCTCAACAGACCCTTTATTGTTTCTCGAGTATCATCGACAGTTCACCCACTCGCTGATGTTTGTGCCTTTCGGTGGACTGATTTGCGCTGCGGTGTTGCACTTTGTTATTGGGCGTCGGCGTGGCTTGTCATTTCGTCAGACTTGGCTGTTTTGTACCCTGGGCTACGCGACCCACGCCTTGCTGGATGCCTGCACCACTTACGGCACCATGCTGTTCTGGCCTTTTAGCGACGCGCGGATTGCCTGGAATACGATTTCTATTATTGATCCACTGTTCACCATTCCAATACTGATTGGAGTGCTGCTGTCGGCGAGACGACTCACACCGCTTTTCGCGCGCCTCGCCCTAGTGTGGGCTCTCGGCTACATGGCTCTGGGGTTATGGCAGCGCAACGAGGCGATCAGTATGGGCTATATCTTAGCATCCCAGCGGGGACATACACCGACGCGACTTGAAGCCAAACCCAGTTTCGGCAATATTCTGGTATGGAAGACAGTCTATGAAACCGATGACCGCTTTTATGTGGATGCCGTTCGAGCCAGCTTAGCGCCGCGGGTGTTCTACGGCACATCGGTGCAGAAGCTAGATATACAGCGGGATATCCCTTGGCTGCGTCAAGATTCGCAACAAGCGCGAGATATCGAGCGCTTTCGTTGGTTTAGCAATGACTACCTTGCACGTTCCCCCGAATTCGGCAATCGCATTATTGATATTCGCTACTCCATGCTTCCCAATGAAGTGGCCCCGCTATGGAGTATTCAATTGGACCCGCACGCCAAAGACAACGAGCACGTCATTTATCAAGTGCACCGAGATACAAGCACGGAAAAAACAGCGCAGCTATGGAAGATGCTAAGCGCGCCATAATGTCCCGTCACTTTATGCGCCGTCAAACACCAAGCGGGCTGCCTGAAGTGCTTCTCCGGTAATGATGGGGGCCTGCTGGCGCTGCAGAATGGTTTCCATTGCGCTGAGGCAAAACACCACATTGCGTTCATTGCTGGCAAAACCCATGAGTCCAATACGCCACGTTTTTCCGGCTAGGCCGCCCAGTCCTGCGCCAATTTCTAGATCAAACTCGTTCAGCAGGGCAGCGCGCAGAGCCGCATCATCCACGCCTTCAGGAATGATCACTGAATTGAGCTGAGGCAGGCGATAATTGGGCGCAACAGCCATAGACAGCCCCATAGCCTCCAAACCCGCTACAAGCGCGCGATGGTTGAGCCAGTGACGAGCCTGCGTCGCCGCGAGTCCTTCTTCCTGCAGCATGAGTAATGATTCATGCAGTGCATAGAGATTATTGACGGGCGCAGTATGATGATAGGCGCGTTTGTTTTCGCCACCCCAATAGCCCATAACCAGCTGCATATCGAGAAACCAGCTTTGTACTTTGTGTTGCCGATTTTTAATCCGCTGCGCGGCCTTGTCGCTAAAGGTGACAGGGGACAGCCCCGGCACACATGAAAGACATTTTTGTGTGCCGGAATACATCGCGTCGACGCCCCACTGGTCGACTAATACTTCAATGCCGCCGAGTGAGGTCACCGCATCAACAATCGACAGCGCATCGTGGCGCGTGGCCAGGGCGCAGAGCGATGCGGCATTACTGGCGACGCCGGTCGATGTTTCTGCGTGGACAAAAGCCAGGATGGCAGCATCGGGATGGTTATCGAAAGCGGCTTCCACCTTGGTCAGGCTGACGGGGTCGCCCCACTTGTCCTCTACCATGATGGCGGTACCCCCGCAGCGCTCGACGTTTTCTTTCATGCGCCCGCCGAATACGCCGTTCTGGCAAACAATCACTTTGTCTCCCGGCGACACTAGATTGACAAAGCACGCTTCCATGCCCGCTGAACCCGGTGCGGATATAGGCAGCGTAAGCGCGTTATTGGTCTGAAAAGCGAACTGCAGCAGGCTCTTTATTTCGTCCATTAATTGCACGAACAGTGGGTCAAGATGCCCAATCGTAGGGCGAGCTAATGCTCCAAGTACGCGAGAAGAGACATCTGAAGGGCCCGGGCCCATTAGCGTGCGCTGTGGCGGAAAGAAACTGCTGGTCATTGACAATATGCTCCATGAGGAAAAACAGGCCTAAACGGTAGCAGGTTTTACGGCCAAGCTTAAGTTGGCTGGAGAAATTGTGCGTATTTACCCGTGTGATACCTGTGGTAAATACGCCAATAAGCCGGCTAGCGTTCCTTAATGACCCCGCACGGGTTGCAGACCTGCATTGCTATGGAGGTTGCGTAAAGGGTATTTCCCTGAACAGAACGAAGCGGTTCTTTAGCGCTTTGCTAGCAGTTCGCAGAGACCGTCGATCTCACAAAGATCGGCCGTGGCCGGCACCATGAAAAGCTCTTCGCAACCGGCGGCTTCGGCATTATCAAGCGCGGCTAGTATGCTGTCAGCTGAGCTGCGGTGCACCGATTCAGCCATCATGGTGGCAATCTCTGGCCCGGAGATTGACAAGTACTCATAGACATAGTCATAGAGCTTTTGTTGGCCATTTTCAGCCAGCGTGTACCAAAAGCCGCCCATTCGATAGGGTATTTGTTCGCGACCTGCTCGCTCCCATGCAGCATCGGCCATGGCAAAGGTGCGGCTTAATTCTACTTCCTCGCCGTTGCCAGACCAAGCATAGAGGCCGTCAGCCCACTGTGCGCAGCGTTCAATGCTCTTAGGTCCCATCGCGCCGGCTAACATTCGAGGTGCTTGGGCCCATGTTGGGGTAGGGCCTATCATGCCGCCGCCGTCAACAATTTCATCGCCACGCCATACGGCACGCATTTCTTCTACCTGACGATCCATTCTGCCATAGCGCCCGTGGAATTTAGCGCCCACGGCTTCGTAGTCTTTTGTTCGTCCGCCATAGCCGACAGAGATATTCCTTACCCTGCCGCCTGATAATATGTCCAGTGTAGCCAGTTCTTTGGCAACCCGAGTGGCGTTGTGCATGGGTAAGACATAGAGTGTTGGCGTTATCTCGACCCGGGTCGTAGCCATCGCTGCACATGCCAACAACACGCGCATATCAAAGGTTGGCCCATGAACCCGCTCGCCGCAGGAGACTGCGTGAAATGGGCCATCGTCGATTGCCTTGAACCAGGCCAGATAGTCTTCGCGGTTCAGGCCGGCTTTCATATAGGGTAAACAGATGCCGATTTTCATGGTCGATGGCATTAACGTGTTGCCTCTTTAACAGTGGACTGCGTATATAGACTTCCAGTTTATCCCACTTCTTAGCTCAGCCTGTTCAGTATGCTGAACCGCTGCTATATTGTGAGGCTCTATTGCAGGCGGCATTTGGTCAAGCAGTATGATTAGTGTAACTTTGCCGCGCTTGTAATACATAAATATGATTCTTTCAGGTGAACTCAGCATGAAAATTGATGGTCCGTTCTACGCACAACTCGGCGACGCTGCAAACGAGGCTCGACGCCTGTCAGAGATTGGTTACGATGGTGTTTATACATTGGAAGGCAGTTCGGATCCGTTTTACCCGTTGGTGCTGGCGGCGGAACATGCGCCGGAACTTGAGATTGCCACCGGTATCGCCGTTGCTTTCCCCCGAAATCCGATGCACCTCGCTTATCAAGCCTGGGATTTGCAAAAATTTAGTAACGGGAAATTTTTATTGGGCATTGGCTCACAAATAAAACCGCATATCGAAAAGCGATTTGGTGTGGATTTTAGTCCCCCCGCCGCGCGTATGCGAGAATATATTCAAGCGCTGAAAGCCATTTTTGATTGCTGGCAGAACGGCAGCAAGCTTGACTTCCACGGCAAATATTTTCGTCACACCTTAATGACACCGATGTTTAATCCTGGGCCTCTTGAATGTGGCGTTCCACCCGTATTGCTGGGAGCACTGGGCCCCATGATGACGGAAGTAGCCGGTGAAGTGGCCGATGGGTTGATTGTTCATCCGTTCAACAGTATGCCTTTTCTCACCGATCACGCGCTGCCGGCAGTGCATAAAGGGCTAGCAAAATCCGGTCGTGAGCGCAGCGATTTTATTCTGCAGATTAACGCCATTGTGATTACAGGAGAGACCGAAGAAGCGCGTGCTGTTGCCACGGAAAGTGTCAAAGGCTTACTCGGGTTTTACGCATCCACACCTGCCTACAGGCCACCTATGGAGGCGGTTGGGTATGGTGATTTGCAGCCGGAATTAAACCGTTTGTCGAAGGAAGGCCGCTGGGACGAACTGGGTTCTTATATTGATCAGACGTTTCTAGAGGCTTTCGCCACCATTGGCAAGCCTGAAGAAATTGCCGGCAAGTTACGCCAGAAGTATGGCAAGGAGGCTGACCGACTAGCCATCTATGCACCCTATGGAGCGCCGGACGCCATGTGGGCGTCTATTATCGCCGAGCTCAAAGCAGGCTGATTAGTATGGTGTGCGGCCGCTACCCTCCTTTATAGCGGGGTTGGGCCGCGCGTCAATTTTTTGGGGCATTATTCTCCGGGCACTCGCTCACATGGAATGCCTTGGGGTACACTCCACGCCCATATGAATAGATCTCTTACAGCATTGTCTACTGCGGTCACATTTTTTGTGGTGTGTGCACTGCTGGCCGGCTGCGCCAGCGCTCCAGTAGAGAAGCCTCGATTGCAGCGCGAAAATTTGCAAGCAGTAGATTTTAGCGGGTCTTGGGAAATGGATTACAGCCTCAGTGATAGCACTCAGGACAAACTGGATGTAATGGCGCGCGACTTGAACCGACAGGCACAGCGACGCGCCCAGAGCGAGGGTCGTCGACGACCTGCAGGCGCAGAGATGATGGTCAGAAACAGCGCAGGGCCCAACAGCGGTTCCTCCGTCCTTGGACTGGCACGAATGGCGGATCTCATTACTCAGTCGCCCCTGTTGGAGATTGATCAGGACACGCACAAAATCAGCGTGAAACGCGAGGAAGACTTTTCTCTGATCTGTGAATTCTATCCGGGTGAAATGCATAAGGTAGAAACCCCTTTTGGCACCGAAATTTGCGGCTGGAATGGACATCAACTGGTGTTCGAGTTGCGACTGCCCGAGGGGCTGAGTATCCAGCATATAATAACAATGGGCGCTGCGGGGCAAAAACTGCTTATTGCGACCACTGTGGTGTCTAGCCAGGTGTCCTTTCCGTTTTCACTTAACCGGGTCTATAACCGATTCGAACCTGGCGAGAGTGGTTTTCAATGTCAAGAAACGTTGACCAGAGGCAGGGTATGTACGACCGAATCGCGTTAATGCTATCTCAGGCGCGGCGGATGGTGAACGTCGGTGAGATGGTGTTGTGCGCTGCCTTATTAATGGTGGCCGGGACTGTTAGCGCCGCATCAACACAGCAAGGTGGGCTTGTTGATGTCGGTCTAGTGGTGTTTGATCCGGGTATTCCGGCGGATCAATCGACCCACAGTCAACGGGGTATTTTTCCGGAAATTCGTAAGGCTGAGGCTAAATATATGCCAGTCGTATTGCGGCAGGTGCTGATTGAGTCAGGCGATTGGGGCGTTGTACGGGTGCTGCCGGAGGTGCTCGATTCGTCAGAGCTGTTGGTCACTGGCACCATATTGCAGTCTGATGGACTACGTCTCCAGCTGCGCATCAATGCCCGCGATGCAAGCGGTGTGGAATGGCTGAACCGGATTTATTCTGGCTCGACAAGGTCCACAGATTATCCCGTAAGCGTGCCAGGAGACCCCTATCTGGGTCTCTATCAGCAAATCGCCGATGACCTTGTCGCGGTCCGCCGACAAAAAAACGCAAAGCAGTTGACGACGATACAAGACATTGCGCTCATGCGGTATGCCATTCAATTGGCGCCTACGGTTTTCGGATCGTATTTGACGCAAACGCCGGAAGGACGGTATGTGTTAGTGCGTTTTCCGGCAGAGGGTGATCCCATGTTGGCTCGCGTTATCAGAATTAGAAACCAGGAATATCTGTTTATTGACACGGTCGATGAACAATATGAGCATCTCAGTGAGGAGATGGCCCCCACCTACAATTTGTGGCGTCAGTACGGCGCCGAGCAAGCGATCTATCAGGGTGAATACAAGGAACGCGTGGCTAGCAGAGGTGCTCAGGGTCGCCGAGGATCTTTTACTGCGCTTGAGCAAAGCTATAACACGTACAAGTGGTCGAAGATTCACGAGCAGGATCTCGATGAATTGGCTCTGGGCTTTAACAATGAGGTTGCGTCTACGGTAATGGATGTCAGTGGTGCCGTCGTTGAACTCAGCGGCACATTGGACTCCCAGTACTCTGAGTGGCGCGATATCTTGCAACGTATCTTTGCGCTGGAGACGGGCTTGCCCCCAGCGTCCTGACTTCTGCTATGCTGCGCCTCTGGCGGGTAGAGACGCACGCGGGACCACAGCGGTGTCCACCGCCATTGAAAAAAAATAGTTAGCCTCCGTTTGATAACACATTGATTGGGTACTCGTGAGTAACGCTGATAGTCATTCCTGGTTCGCCACATGCCCCAAAGGTTTGGAGTCACTCCTAGCGGTTGAATTGGGCTCTCTCGGTGCCGACAGTACGCGAGAGACTGTGGCGGGCGTTTATTTTACTGGTCCGAGCGCGCTGGCCTATCGAGCCTGTCTCTGGTCGCGGCTCGCTAACCGTATTCTTTGGCCGCTCGCGCAATTGGACGCCACTGACGGGGATATCTTTTATCAGGGTATGAAGGACATCAAGTGGGGCGGTGTGTTTGATTCAAACAAAACCATCGCGATTGATTTCTCTGGAGAAAACCGCAACATTCGCAATACGCAGTTTGGCGCCCAGCGCAGCAAGGATGCCATTGTTGACTGGTTTGTGGCCACGGGCGCGCCACGGCCGTCAGTGGATCGAGTAAACCCTGATGTGCGGCTGAATGTACGTTTGGTGCGCGATCGTGCCCACCTGTCGATTGACCTCTCTGGCGGCAGCCTGCATCAACGCGGTTATCGCTTACAATCGGGTGTTGCGCCTCTGAAGGAGAATCTGGCTGCGGCAGTCTTATTGCGCGCTGACTGGCCGGGTATTGCCGCGCGTGGTGGTGCGCTCATCGATCCTATGTGCGGTTCGGCAACTTTATTGCTCGAGGGCGCCATGATGTCTGCTGATATCGCCCCGGGCCTAGGACGCAAAGGCTTCGGCTTTGAACATCTGCTGATGCATGATGCCCCGCAGTGGGGGGCTATTTTTAGCGATGCAAAAAGCCGGGCGGAGCGGGGCAGGGCCGCACAGTTACCAGAAATTCGCGGCTACGACTGGGATCCTGCGGTGATTCGTCGTGCGCAGGAAAACATTGCGCGAGTAGGGCTTGAGAATGTGGTTCGAGTGAGTTGCAAACCTGTCTCCGAATTGACAAAACCCACTCACCGGCCATTACCGATTGGCTTGCTGGTGTGCAATCCACCTTACGGTGAACGCATTGGCGATAAGGAACAACTCGCGGGGCTTTACAGGCAATTGGGTGAGGCCATGTTAACCGAGTTTCCGGGTTGGCAGGCCGCCGTGTTGACCTCGGACCTCGATCTGGGCAAAGCAACGGGCCTGCGCAGTTACAAACGCTATGCACTCTATAACGGCGCCATCGCTGCCAGTCTTCTGCTGTTTGATCTGTGTGTTAATGAACTGCGCGAGATGGGAAGAAGTCAGGTGGATGTTGAAACGCCGCCGCCCCTCACTGAGGGTGCGACGATGTTTGCCAATCGTGTCGTTAAAAATCGCAAACGACTTTCTTCCTGGGTGAAGCGTGAGAAAATTGAATGCTATCGTGTCTACGATGCAGATATGCCAGAGTATTCTGTGGCAGTTGATATTTATGGTGAGCATGTTCACGTCGCTGAATATCAGGCACCCAAAAACGTATCGGTGGAAGCCGCTGAGCGTCGTTTAGATGAGATTCGCTCTGCGCTGCCTGCAGCGCTGGGCGTTGCTGCTGAAAAGATTATCTACAAGCAGCGTAGTCGTCAGCGCGGAGCAGAACAGTACACCAAGCGGAATAGCCAAGGTGAGTTGCTGACGGTCACAGAGGGCCAGGCGAAACTGCTGGTGAACCTCAGCGATTACCTCGATACCGGTTTGTTCCTCGATCACCGTCCGTTACGATTACGCATTGGCCAGGAAGCCGCGGGTAAGGATTTCCTCAATCTGTTTTGTTATACCGGCAGTGTAACGGTGCATGCCGCTCTTGGCGGAGCGCAGTCCACGACGAGCATCGACCTGTCGAAAACGTATCTCACTTGGTTGGGTAAAAATCTGGCCGTGAACCAACTTGATGAGCGCCGCAACACTGTGATTCGTGAAGATTGTCAATCTTGGCTGACGCGGGCGCGTGGTCGTTACGATTTAATTCTGCTCGACCCTCCGTCGTTTTCTAATTCAAAGGCGATGACAGAGAGCTTTGATGTGCAGCGCGATCACCCGCAACTCGTGCGCATGAGCATGGGCGTATTACGCGATGACGGAAAGCTGTATTTCTCCAATAATCGACGCGGTTTTATTTTGGATGCGTCTTTGCAGGAGGAGTTTCTCTGTGAAGATATCACCGAAAAAACGCTACCACCCGACTACCAACGTAAGCGCAAAATGCATTGCTGCTGGTTAATCAGTCATAAATAAAGGCGTTTGATGCTTGTAGTGGCCAAGTTTTTCTGCTTAACGATATCCACAAAATGGATTCAATTCTTCTGAATCTTTTTCTTGTCCTCGTGCGGAGCTACAAAAAAATCATAAGTTATTGATTTAAAATAAAAAATAGTATTTTTCATTTCGTCTGCGCTGCTGTTTCAGAGGCCATAAACGACGCGTACATGGGGGATAGAATGGCCTCTGTCCCCAATGTTATCCACAGAATATGTTGTGGATAACTTCTTTTGGCACACCGTATTGCCACGCTTTTCCTAGGGGATGGAGCCGTCGCGATGCCTGTTTTCTAGACTGCCTTTAAGCACCGACACATGACACAGGGTTAGGGCTGTGTTCAAATCGCGCTGTCGATTCCGCATAGTGCCCTATTATGAAATCTCTGTTGATTGTCTATCACAGCCAGAGTGGCACCAGTGCGCAACTGGCGAACGCAGCCTGGCGAGGCGCACAGCGTGAAGCGGATATTGAGGTTGCCGTGATGCGCGCCTGGGATGCAGGGACGGTGGATCTAGACCGAGCGAGTGGTGTGTTGCTGGTGATGGCCGAAAACTCCGGAGCACTGTGCGGCACCATGAAAGATTTTCTGGACCGCACGTTTTATCCTGCGATAGCTCGGGGGTTGGTATTGCCCTACGCTCTGCTTATCAGTGCCGGCAACGATGGACGCGGCGCGCAGCAACAGGCCGAGCGAATTCTATCGGGCTATCCATTTCCTGCGGCAGCAACGCCGATTATATTGCGCGGGAAATTCTGTCCGGCACATGAGCGTGCAAGCTGCGAGTTGGGTCAGGCATTTGCGGCAGGGTTGTCGATGGGCATATTTTAGAAGAGGGTTTTGGGTGACAGAGAAAATGATAGAGACAGCGCCGCCAGGCTTTGAGCTTTTACCGCAAGGGTTGGGGTACACCGATACTCTGCAGCCGGTCTATCGCAAAGTTGAAGGTGATAGTGCGATTTTTGGCCTTGTGGTGGGCACACAACACAGTAATACCATGGGTATTTGTCATGGTGGAGTACTGATGACGTTGGCGGATATAACGGCAACCACCGGTGCCAATCTGGCACACGGCGTTGCGGCTGGGAGCCCTACGGTTCATCTCAGCATTGATTTTATTGCTTCTGCACGTCAGGGAGAATGGTTGCAGGCGGAGGCGGAACACGTGAGCGTCAAACGGCGCTTCGGATTTTCTAGTGGCGGAATTTATAATAGCGCAGGTGCCGTGGCCCGCTTTAGTGCGACCGTCTATTTTCCAGATCACCAAGGTATGTGGAAGGACGGGCGCCGTGGTGATGGCTTGCTTAAGCGGCAGGAGGAGGGCTAGTCCTTTACGCTACCTTCGAATGATTCTAGCGCCTCTATAAAAGCTTGTGCTGCCCTAGATAGGCTGCGTCCTTCGTGGTGGATGGCTCCGAGTGTTCTCTCGATACGGGCGTCCCGAATGGGCAGTGTCGCTAGAGAGGGGTCGCGCATACTACGCGGTAATACGGTCCAGCCAAGTCCTACTGATGCCATCATCCTGATGGTCTCCAGGTAGTTAGTGGTGATCGCAATCTGGATTGGCAGGCTGCGCTGCTCGAACAGGCTTTTCACAATTTGCCCGGTATAGGTGTTGAGTCCGGGCAGGATCGCTGGATGTTGGCTTAGCTCCTTTAGGCCGAGAGCTTTCTTTCGGGTCAGTTGTGTGCCCTCCTGAACCATAAAATCTAGGGGGTCCAGCCAAATTGGCCGCGTAACAATGTTGACGATAGATGAAGGGGCCAGCGTCACCACGGCCAGTTCCACCTCTCCCTGTAGAGTGAGTTCATAGGCCTTTTCGGAATCCATAAAATCGATGTCCAATTGCACCGCCGGAAAGGCCTTGCTGAAAAAACTCAGCAGCGGTGGCAGTCGATGTAAGCCGATGTGATGACTGGTAGCAAGGCGCAGTCGGCCTCGCACTTCGCCGGCCAGATCGCGCACTGACTGCTGTGCTGCCTGCATCTCAAGATGCACTGCGCGCGCGTGTGGAAGCAGTGCCTCGCCCGCTTCGGTGGTACTGATCCTTCTCCCAATGCGGTCGAATAGACTGACGTTCAATTGCGCTTCCAGCTGCGCTATCCGCTTACTGACAGCAGGTTGTGTCAGGTGTAATCTCTTTGCCGCTTTGGAGAACGATCCACTTTCAGCGACCAGCAGAAACGCTCTCAGGTTTTGGGTGTCCACGACAGATATTCCTATTTGGAATCAATATTATAAAAATAATAAATTTGAGTTATCTAAAAATCAAGTACATAATCCCGATATTGCACATCCAGCTTTGCTAACCGGTGTATGGAGGTTCCCTATGAGTGGACAAACGCTTTACGATAAATTATGGCATAGCCATCTGGTGGAGGAGCGCGATAACGATTGCGGTCTGATTTATATCGATCGACAGCTAATCCACGAGGTGACTTCGCCGCAGGCGTTCGAAGGCCTGCGTATTGCGGGCCGTCAGCCTTGGCGTGTTGATGCGAACTTCGCTGTTCCCGACCATAACGTACCCACGGAGCTGCATGAACGCAGCGGTGGTGTTGCCGGGATTATAGACCCCATTTCCAGGCTGCAGGTTCAAACACTGGACGATAACTGTCGCGATTTTGACATTCTTGAATTCCAAGTTAACGATGTGCGCCAGGGTATCGTGCACGTGGTAGGGCCGGAGCAGGGCGTAACGCTGCCAGGAATGACCATTGTCTGTGGGGATTCTCATACATCCACTCATGGTGCGTTGGGTGCTCTCGCGCAAGGGATTGGTACGTCTGAGGTGGAGCACGTAATGGCCACCCAGTGTCTGCTGCAGCAAAGAATGAAAAATATGCTGGTGCGTGTGGATGGGACGTTACAGGCCGGGGTCACCGCGAAAGATGTTGTACTGGCGATCATCGGTGAAATCGGTACGGCCGGCGGAACCCATCACGCTATCGAATTTGGTGGTGAAGTGGTGCGAGCGCTCAGTATGGAAGGGCGAATGACCATTTGTAATATGGCCATCGAAGCGGGTGCCCGGGTCGGATTAATCGGAGTAGACGACATAACGATCGAATATGTGAAGGGGAGGCCCTATGCGCCAACCGGTGAGCAGTGGGACCGAGCGGTTGATGCGTGGCGTGAGCTGCACAGTGACGATGACGCCCATTTTGATCGTGTGGTGGAATTGCGCGGCGAAGATATTATGCCGCAGGTCACTTGGGGAACGTCTCCGGAGATGGTGTTACCGGTGAGCGGGATTATTCCGGATCCGGCAACGATGGACCATGCCGGTGAGCGTGAAGCAACTGAGCGTGCCCTCCAATACATGGGTCTCACGCCGGGCATGGCGATTACCGACATTCAACTCGATACGGTTTTTATCGGTTCTTGTACTAACTCACGGATAGAGGATCTGCGTGCCGCTGCGACGGTGATTCAGGGTAAGCACGTCGCTCCCACTGTCAAGCGGGCGTTGGTCGTGCCGGGTTCAGGCCAGATCAAGCAGCAAGCAGAGGAGGAGGGACTGGACAAGATTTTTATCGCGGCGGGAATGGAGTGGCGTGAGCCTGGATGTTCGATGTGCCTTGCAATGAACTCGGATAAGCTTGGCGTGGGAGAGCACTGTGCTTCCACGTCCAATCGAAACTTTGAGGGCCGCCAGGGTTTCGGCGGCCGCACCCATCTGGTGAGCCCCGCAATGGCGGCCGCTGCTGCGGTGGCCGGACACTTTGTCGATGTTCGCAATTGGTAGGAGTTTAGCATTATGAAAAGTTTTACTGTTTTGCAGGGCATAGTCGCCCCTATGGATCGCGCTAACGTGGATACGGATTTGATCATTCCGAAGCAGTTCCTTAAGTCCATCAAGCGCAGTGGTTTTGGGCCTTATCTGTTTGACGAGGTGCGTTATCTGGACCAAGGTGAACCCGGTCAGGACTGCACGAATCGCCCAATTAACGTCGATTTTGCTTTGAACCAGACGCGTTACAAGGATGCGGCGGTGTTGCTCGCCAGAGAAAATTTTGGCTGCGGTTCAAGTAGGGAACACGCTCCCTGGGCCCTTGAGGACTTTGGGTTTCATTGCATCATTGCGCCTAGCTTTGCCGATATTTTTTTCAACAACTGCTTTAAGAATGGGATATTGCCCATTGAGCTCGATGCTAATGTGGTCGACGGGTTGTTTACAGAGGTGTATGCGAACGAAGGCTATTCAATGACAGTAGATCTGGCGACTCAGACGATAAAAACCTCTCTTGGGGAGACAGTCAATTTTCAAGTGGATGAGTTTCGCAAGCATTGTCTTTTTAACGGTCTAGATGATATCGCGCTGACCCTGAACAGTGCCGATGCTATTCGATCTTATGAACAGGGCTGGCGTGAAAAATCGCCTTGGCTGTTCGACGTTATTAAATAACGGGCTGTAATGAAAAGCTCGAAAAGTATCTCTGAGGAAACTGACAATGAATCGTGAGTATGATGTTGCCGTTGTTGGGGCTACCGGTGCTGTCGGCGAGGCCATGATTAGCATCCTGGAAGAGCGGAATTTTCCGGTGCGGAAGCTCTATCTTCTTGCCAGTGCGCGGTCTGCAGGAAAAAGTATTATGTTTCACGGTAAGTCGGTCAGGGTGACTGACTTGGCGGAGTTCGATTTTAGCCAAGTGCAGATTGGATTGTTTTCTGCTGGCGCCAGTATCTCCGAAAAATTTGCTCCGATCGCTGCTGCAGCGGGCTGTGTGGTGATCGATAATACCTCGCAGTTTCGCCGCGACGAAGACGTGCCTCTGATTGTCCCTGAGGTCAATATTGAAGCGCTGGCCGGTTATAGCGCTCGCAATATTATCGCCAACCCCAATTGCTCGACCATACAGATGTTGGTGGCCCTAAAGCCGATATACGATGCGGTCGGAATTGAACGCATCAATGTAGCGACCTATCAGGCTGTTTCCGGTACTGGCAAGGAAGCGATTGAAGAGTTGGCGGGTCAGACGGCCAGTCTCCTCAATGGGCAGGAGGTTGTGCGTGAGGTCTATCCCAAACAGATAGCGTTCAATGTGCTGCCACAGATCGATACGTTCCAGGAGAATGGCTATACCCGTGAGGAAATGAAGATGGTGTGGGAGACCCGCAGAATATTTGATGATTCCGCGATACAGGTCAATCCTACCTGTGTCAGGGTGCCGGTGTTTTTTGGTCACTCTGAAGCGGTGCATATTGAGACTGTGGACAAGATCACTGCGCAGCAGGCCAGATTGCTACTCGAAAAGGCGCCCGGGATTATCGTGATGGATGATCGAGTCGACGGCAGCTATCCAACAGCGGTGACAGAGTCCGCAGGGACGGACGGTGTATTCGTGAGCAGGATTCGAGAGGATATCTCTCATCCAAAGGGGTTGGACATGTGGATAGTGGCGGACAATGTTCGAAAGGGCGCAGCCCTAAATAGTGTACAAATTGCCGAGAGCTTGATATCAATCTACCTTGATTAATGCCGATAATTCACTGATACTTTAGGTGTAATTTCAGTTCCTGTTAGCATTTGTGGGCGTTCCAAATGTGATTGCCAGCAGGTGCAGAGGCCGAATGTTTCTGGCGTGGCGGCACAGGCACTTCAGAACTCGTGGTCGGCGACAGACAATTCGGCTTTAAATTCGCGAGATAATCATAAGGCGCTGGTATGGCTCGTAAGTTAGCTGCTGTGATGTTCTTGCTGGGAGGTCTCCAAGCGACCTCTGCGCTGTCACTTGGCCTTGGGGCGCTGCAACTTCAGTCTTTTCTCAATGAACCTTTGAATGCCTCTGTCGACTTGCTCGATATGGGTGGATTGCACGCAGACGAGATCATCATTCGACTGGCCAGCCGTGATGATTTTGATAAATTCGGGTTGGACCGGCCCTACTTTCTGAGCAGTATCAAATTTGAAGTATCCGCCCAAGAGAATGGTGCCGCCAGCATCATTCTGTCCTCAGACGAGCCTGTTCTTGAGCCTTATCTGGAGTTTATCTTAGAGGCGCGCTGGCCTTCAGGGCGCCTGCTTCGAGAATACACTGTACTGATAGACCCGCCGCTTTTTTCTGAGGTCGAAACCGTGGCCGTTTCTGCTGGCCAGCGCGTGGATGAGATAGAAGCCATTCCAGCACCGACAAAAAAAAACGATGAGGTCATCTCCAGCGGGACCTCGGTAGAGATTCGCAGTACCGATCTTGCTCCAGACGCTATGCCTCAGCGTGACTACACCTCGACAACTGTTTTATCGCCAGTGTCGGGTAGTCGCTACATGATTGGTCGAGAGGATACGCTCTGGCGCATCGCCAGTCTGGCAAGACCGCAAGGGGCCTCGGTACAGCAGACGATGCTGGATATCCAGCGTCTAAATCCTGATGCCTTTGTGAACGGCAACATCAATACGGTTAAAGCGGGATACATCGTCTACCTCCCCAGCGCGTCCGACATTAGCTCGGCAGATGCGAGCTCGGCATTGGCTGAAGTGCGGGAGCAGAACACTGCTTGGCGTGAGGGAAGAGATGCAACGCTAACGTCAGCCAGCGGGCCTTCATTAACGATTTCGACGGAGACTAAAGATGACGTGACGGCTGAAACTGTCGACATCAGCGATACGGCTACCGGATCTGTCGGGGCTAAGGCCGCTCCGGAGTCATTACCTGTGGTCAAAGCGAACCCGAACGACGCAGCAGCGCCGCTCTCACTGGCCGACGAGATGCAAGAGCGTCTTTTGGTCGCTGAGCAACAATTGGAGACGCTGCAGCGTATCATCAGTCTTAAGGATGACCAGATAGCGGCGCTTCAAAGTGCTCTTGTAGCAGCTGGCGTTGTCGCTGCTGTAGATGCAGACGCAGAGCCTTTGGGTGAAGATGCTTCAAGTGAAATATTACTCGATGGCGAAGAGCCACTGAAGGCCACGATTACGACGGATGTTGATGTTCCGCGTGACTCGTCTAAAGGAAGTGTCGAGGGGGTTCAGCCCGATGCAGAGTCGTCGCAGGACAAAGTGCCTGTTAACGTTCCCAAAGCGGTTCCTGTTATCGCCCCAGAAACCGCAGCGAGTGGCGGCTGGCTGAAAGAGCTCTTGTACTTACTGGGTGTTATTGCTCTGGCAGTGGTGGCATTTGTTTTTGTACGTCGACGTAAGGTAGATGATGAGGCAATCTCGCGCGCACCGGGTTTAAGGGCCGGTGAAGATGTGTTTTCACAGGTGCTGTTAGAAGAGCAGGGTCTTAATATTGAGGAGTCGGAAGACGAAGAAGCTGTTAGGCCAGTCGCTGTTTCAGTCGACGACCTTGGTACTAGCGAGCGTCATGATGATGAGCCTGCTTCTCACACAGAGGCAGCCAATGTGCTGGCGGACGTCGACATTTATGTCGTATACGGACGTCACTCTCAAGCAATTGATCTGCTTAATAACGCCATTGCCAGTGAACCTGACAACCCGTTATATAGGCGGAAGCTGTCGGAGATTGAGGGGCAACAAGGTGCGACGAGCTCTGAGCTGCAGATAGAAGAGCATGACCTGCTCCGTGACGGGGAGGCTGATGTCGATTTTTCTATTGATTTTTCCAGTCCAAATGCTACAGGCTTGGACAGTGAAGAGTTAGTCATTGCGGCCGATGGCTACGGACTGTCGGCTAAACTCGACCTCGCCCGCGCGTACATAGATATGGGTGATGACGAGGCTGCGCGTCAGATTTTAAAAGAGGTCGTCGCTGAAGGCACTGACGATCTCAAAGCTGAGGCTAGCGCTTTACTAGACCGCATTGGCGGATAGTCTGTTTTCTACTGACCTCATTGCCGCCGACACTCGAATGGCTTGTCGTATCGAATACGATGGTAGTGGCTACAATGGTTGGCAGTTGCAGCCTCATGAAGGCGTAGTCACGGTGCAGGAAAAACTCGAGCTCGCACTGTCAAAAATTGCAGCAGAGCCGGTGCGGGTTCATTGTGCCGGACGCACGGATACGGGTGTTCATGCATTTTCTCAGGTCATTCATTTTGATGCTCCTGTGCCGCGCAGTTGCAAGGCTTGGGTGGTCGGCGGCAATGCAAACTTGCCGCGTGACATTCGTATCCACTGGGCTGTTCCGGTCACAGAGGACTTCCATGCACGGTTTTCCGCAGAATCCCGCTGTTATCGCTATGTGATTGCCAATACGGCGATCCGCTCAGCCCTGTCACTGAAACAGGTCACCTGGCACCGTCGTGAACTTGACCAACTGGCGATGCATACGGCCGCGCAGACGCTGTTGGGTGAGCGTGATTTCAGTGCCTTTCGGGCCGCCTCCTGTCAGTCTACGAGCCCGATGCGCAATGTGCAGTTTATCGAGGTCCAAAGGCGTGGTGATCTGCTGATCATTGAAATAGTGGCCAATGCGTTTTTGCACCATATGGTAAGAAATATAGCGGGCGCATTACTGGCTGTGGGTGATGGTCGTAAATCTTTAGAGTGGATCGTTCAGCTTATGGCAGGGCGAGATCGCAGTCTTGGAGTGGAGACTGCTTCGGCGAGTGGACTGTATCTGGCGGATGTTCAATACCCTTGTCATTACGCCTTGCCGCAAACACCTTATGGACCCCTGTTAATTGGGACAAAACTGTAAACTTAGCCTGTCCTGTAAAGACACCAATGGGCGTAATCTGCTATTATGCGCGTCTCGTTTCAGTAGGTTCTTAGGCGACATGTCCGCTACTCGTATCAAAATTTGTGGTGTTACCCGAGCGCAGGATGCCCAAGCTTGTGCAGCGAGTGGTGCTGATGCGATTGGGCTGGTTTTTTACCCTCGCAGCTCTCGAGCCGTCACCGTACATCAGGCTGCCGATATTGTGGCTGCCGTGCCCCCTTTTGTGAGTGTGGTCGCTTTATTTGTCGATGAACCAATCGGCAGTATTGAGCGTATCATTAGCACTTTACCCATTGATGTCATTCAGTTTCACGGCGATGAGTCGCCAGAATTTTGTCATCAGTTTGGTAGACCCTGGATCAAAGCATTGCGGGTGAAGCCCGGTCTCGATGTCGTGGAGGAGTGCCAACGGTTCAGTAAAGCACGCGGAGTGCTGCTGGATAGCTGGCAAGCTGATGTGCCTGGAGGTACGGGCAAGACGTTCGACTGGCGTCTCGCCACACAGGCTCTTTGTGTGCCTGTAGTGTTGGCGGGAGGGCTGACCCATGACAATGTGGGTGAGGGTATGAGGGCGCTTCATCCTGCGGCAGTGGACGTCAGTGGGGGCGTAGAAGTTTCTCCGGGTCTAAAAGATGCGAAGAAGATACGGCAATTTATCGCGGCTGTTCGTGCCGCGGATCAACAGATGGAAGCGATACCCAATGACGATTAATGCGAGTGAGGAGCTCTACGTTGCAGTCCCGGATGAACAAGGGCGTTTTGGACCCTACGGTGGCAAATTTGTTTCTGAAACCTTGATGGCGGCTCTGGCCGAGTTGGAGGTTGTATACCGTAACATGTCCACCGATAAACAGTTCCAGCAGGAATTAGACCACGATCTGCAACACTATGTGGGGCGGCCTTCACCATTGTATGAGGCTAGGCGTTGGTCCGACAGTATTGGCGGAGCACGCATCTATCTTAAGCGCGAGGACCTTAATCACACCGGAGCCCACAAGGTCAATAACACCGTTGGGCAGGCCTTGTTGGCTAAGCATATGGGCAAAAAGCGTGTGATTGCTGAGACCGGCGCTGGCCAGCATGGAGTTGCAACAGCGACTATTGCGGCGCGCTTGGGTTTGGATTGCGTGGTGTTTATGGGGGAGACCGACATTCAGCGTCAGGCGCTAAATGTCTATCGTATGAAGCTGCTGGGTGCTGAGGTCGTTTCAGTGACGTCGGGCTCTCGAACGTTGAAGGATGCCATGAACGAGGCCATGCGTGATTGGGTCACCAATGTCGATAACACCTTCTATATTATTGGCACGGTTGCCGGCCCCCACCCTTATCCAATGCTGGTGAGAGATTTTCAGTGTGTCATTGGGCGCGAAGCGCGCGCTCAATCCCTGGCGCAAACCGGACGTTTGCCGGATGCGCTGGTGGCCTGCGTCGGGGGAGGCTCTAATGCGATTGGGCTGTTCCACCCGTTCTTGCAAGATGAGACGGTGGCTATGTATGGCGTGGAAGCGGGCGGGCACGGTATTTCCACAAATCAGCATGCCGCGCCTCTTACTGCGGGCACTCCAGGAGTGCTGCACGGTAATCGGACCTATTTAATGCAAGACAGTGACGGTCAGATTATGGACACACATTCAATATCGGCTGGACTCGACTATCCCGGTGTAGGTCCGGAACACTCTTGGTTAAAAGATATAGGCAGGGTGAACTATGTGGTAGCGAATGATGATGAAGCCCTGCGCGCATTCCACAAGCTGACCAAGATAGAGGGCATTATGCCCGCTCTTGAAACGAGTCATGCACTCGCTTATGCAGAGACATTGGCCGCCAGTATGACGCCGGAGCAGACCATTATTGTCAATCTGTCGGGACGTGGCGACAAGGATATCCTTACGGTAGCTGAAATTGATGGCATCGTTGTCTAGCCGACCCTTAGTGGAGTAAAAGTAGTGAGTCGTATCGCGGGACGTTTTCAGCAGTTGGCAGCGCAGGGTCGAACCGCCCTTATTCCCTATATTGTCGCTGGTGACCCCAGTCAAGATATTACCGTGCCGCTCATGCATCGGATGGTGGAAAGTGGCGCGGATATTATTGAAATTGGGGTGCCTTTTTCTGATCCTATGTCCGAAGGGCCGGTGATTCAGCAGGGGCACGAGCGCGCCCTCGCAAATGGCATGTGTCTAAGCCGTGTGCTGGAGCTGGTGCAGGAGTTTCGCAAGTCTGATGACACTACGCCGCTGCTGCTGATGGGCTATGCCAACCCGGTCATGCATATGGGCTATGCGGCGTTCGCCGATGCCGCGTCAGCGGCGGGACTCGATGCATTACTGACAGTGGATATTCCGCCCGAGGAGGTTGACGACATTAACGCCCAGCTTCAGCGTGTGGGCATAGACAATATATTCCTGGTTGCACCCACGACGCCTGAAGAGCGGATCACACGCATTGCAGCAGGAGCGAGTGGTTTTATCTATTATGTCTCGTTAAAAGGAGTCACAGGCGCGGGTCATCTGGACTCGGATGAAGTCGCGCAGAGACTTGCAGCAATTCGAAGACACAGTACATTGCCTCTAGCGGTGGGTTTTGGTATCAAGGACGCTGATTCTGCCAGGACGGTAGCGGCGGTAGCGGACGGCGTTGTTGTCGGTAGTGCGCTCGTCAACGCCATGGCTCAGACGCTCGCTGATGGCGGTAATTCTGGGCAGGCCATAGAAGCTGTTGCTGCGCTGTTGGGCGAAATACGCAAAGGGATTGACAACGCGGCTTCCTAGTTGAGCCGCTCCGCGCTTATAATAGCCCTTTCTATACAATGGCGGGGAACACGATGAGCTGGATAGATAAAATTCTACCTTCTGGTGTGCGCAGTTCTGTTGGCGATAAGACATCTAGTAGCGTGCCTGAGGGCCTCTGGAAAAAATGTGTCAAATGTGAGGCAGTGCTATATCTGCCCGACGTAGAGCGCAACGAGGACGTTTGCCCCAAGTGCGATCATCACATGCGCATCGGCGCTCGCTGGCGTTTGAGTCGCTTTTTTGATGCCGGTACGAGTGAGGAAATCCTGTCTGAAATTGTGTCTGAAGATCGGCTGAAATTCAAAGACAAGAAACGCTATAAGGATCGATTGATATCAGCGCAAAAAGCGACGGGCGAGAAGGACGCGCTGGTCGCGATGCGCGGTACGCTGCAGGGTTTACCTGTGATCGCCGTCGCTTTTGAATTCGAGTTTCACGGCGGATCCATGGGGTATGCAGTAGGTGAGAAGTTTACCCGCGCCGCTCATATGTCGTTGGAAGATAAGATTCCTCTTGTCTGTTTTTCGGCTTCCGGCGGTGCGCGCATGCAGGAAGCTTTGATTTCCCTGATGCAGATGGCCAAGACTAGTGCTGTTATCGAGAGAATGAAGCTGGCTGGTGTGCCTTATGTCTCTGTGATGACAGACCCAATCTATGGTGGGGTTTCTGCATCATTGGCCTTGTTGGGTGATATCAATATTGCCGAGCCAGATGCCCGCGCAGGGTTTGCAGGCCCCAATATTATCGAACAAACCATTCGACAAAAACTTCCTAAGGGGTTCCAGCGCAGTGAGTTCCTGCTCGAGCATGGTGCGATCGATATGATTGTGCATCGCACTGATATGCGCGATACCATTGCGAGATTATTATCCAAGTTGACTGGGCGTCCGCTGACCATCGTAGTAGAAGAAGAATTGGATGAGCCTCAGGATAGCGAAGAAGCGCCTGCGGCTATCCCGGCGGAGGAGGATGAATAAAGCGTCTCTGACACAGTGGCTTCAGCGTCTGGAGACAGTTCATCCCAAGGAAGTAGATCTTGGTCTGGAGCGGGTTTCGACCGTAGCTTATGCATTGCAGTTATTACCACTAAAATACCCTGTCGTTACGGTTGCCGGAACGAATGGAAAGGGGTCCACCATAGCGGTATTGGAGGCACTGATAAGTGAGGCCGGATATCGCGTCGGTATTTTTACGTCGCCCCACTTGCTGCGCTTTAATGAGAGGATTCGAGTTGCCGGTGTCGATGCCTCGGATGCGGAAATCGTTCATGCTTTTTGGCTCATCGATCAAGCTCGAGGGTCAGTGTCTCTTACCTACTTTGAGTTTGCCGCATTGGCTGCACTGCTTATTTTTGAGGCCAGCGAGCCGGATTTTGTTATTCTGGAAGTCGGTTTGGGTGGGCGGCTGGATGCGGTGAATATAGTCGATGCGTCAGTGGCGGTTATCACCAGTATCGATCTCGATCATCAGGGGTGGTTAGGAGAGTCCCGAGGCGAAATTTCACGCGAGAAGGCTGGTATACTGCGCAGAGGTCGCCCCGCCGTTATTGCGGATTCTAATCCTCCTCCTGAATTGTTAGATTGTGTTGAGAGTGTTGCCGCCAGCCCGGCTCTGTATCTGGGGCGAGAGTTTTCGGTAGCCGCGGTGGACGGACAGTGGCAAGCTCAGCTACAGATGCCAGACGGTCGTTCAAGGACGTTGTCGGCGCTTACAAATGGAGCCTTGTTACCCGAGAATATTGGGGCAGCAGTGCAGGCTGCGTTGTTGCTGGGCATTGAGTTCAGTGATGGTTGTTTAGCCGCTGCGCTGGCTAAGGTGAGTGCGGTGGGGCGTCGCGAGGTGCGGCGTGTGGCCGGACGAGACTACGTACTGGACGTGGCTCACAATCCGGCTTCAGTGTCTAAGTTGCTTGAGTTTTTGAATGCAAGACCTTGTAATGGAAAGAGAATATGTATTTTTTCTGTTATGGCGGATAAAGATATATCAAGTATTATAGAGGCGACAGCTGGGCACTTTGATGCCTGGTTTCTGGGTGACCAGCCGGGTAATACACGGGCTGCTGGCGCAACGGAGATTGCCGCATTGCTCGATGACAGAGGGCAGACCATGGTCAGTATCAGCAAGAATTTGCGGCAGGCTTTCCGGCGTGCACAAAGTGTCGCAGGAGAAGGCGACAGGCTAGTAGTGTTTGGTTCGTTTTACACACTGGCCGCAATCCTGCCGTTGTTAGACAAGGATCACAGTAAGTATGAGGCGCTGTAAGTGAACGATATCCTCAAGCAACGCTTGGTTGGTGCACTTATTTTGGTGGCACTGGGTGTTGTTTTTTGGCCCATCATTTTTTTGCAGCCTGACGATAAAACAGCGTCACACTCACAGTCTATTGCGCCGCCGCCCGACTCGTCCATCGGAGTTGTGAGCCAAGGGGACTCGAGAACGTTGCCGGACCTCGCAATGCTTGGCGATAATCCTGATGGGGGTGAACGTGCTGAAACTGTCCCTCTTGCAGTGGCAACACCCTCAACGATATCGTCCGAGGCTGTACCGCAGTCCAGCGACTCTAATAACATTGGAGCCCGCGCCAACGCGCCTGAGCAACTGGTCATGGACAGCGACGGCATACCCGTGGCCTGGACCCTTCAGGTAGTCACTGTAAGTAGTGCCGATAAGGCGGAGGCATTACGCAAACAATTGCTGGATATGAGCCAGAAGGCTTACATCGTCATGGTGCGCTCTAACGGCAAGAAACTGTATCGGGTGTGTATCGGTCCGAAGTTTGAGAGAGTTGAATTGGAAACGCTTCAGGCGAGTATTAATGCTCAGTTCAAAGTGAATTCGATCGTCGCGCGGTATATTCCGTGACACATTGGACGGCGGGGTAATCCACCATGGTGGATTGGGTTAATTTTACTGCGGTAGACTGGGCAATTATCGTTGTGCTGGGTCTTTCCATTCTGTTGAGTTTGTGGCGCGGCTTTGTCCGTGAAGCAGTGTCATTGGCAGGTTGGATTGCGGCATTTGTGATTGCCAATATGTTTGTTGGGGAAATGGCGGCGTTTCTGCAGCAATGGATTGCCAATGTTACGGGGCGCTATGTTGCTGCTTACGCACTGTTGTTTGCGGGCATGCTAATGGTAGCAGGGATAGCGGGTAAGTTGAGCGCCCAGGTTGTAAAAGTAACAGGACTGACACTGCTGGATCGCTTGCTGGGTACCGTCTTTGGCTTCGTCCGCGGTATTATTATTGTGCTTGTAGTGGTTTATGTTCTCAGGCAGTTAGCACCACCGCAGAATTTGCTGTGGTTAGATGAGTCCCAGTTAATGCCGCACGTCGATATGCTGGGGCAATGGGTACAAGCTTTGTTTTCCAGGTAGAGCAACAGATAAGTCCTGGAGCGTTTGAGCTAAATTTTTTCCAAGTGAGGTAGATACTGAATGTGTGGCCTGGTGGGTTTAGTTGCGAAGTCGGATGTCGCCCCGGAGATCTACGATGCCTTGACGGTTCTACAGCACCGTGGGCAGGACGCTGCGGGTATTGTGACCTGTGTTGGCGGCAAGTTTAGTCAGCGTAAGGGCGAGGGGCTAGTGCGGGACGTTTTTCGGCAGCAGCATATGCAGCGACTGGGAGGCCCCATGGGTATTGGCCATGTGCGCTATCCCACTGCGGGTAGTTCGGGTACTGCGCTTGCACAGCCATTTTATGTCAACTCGCCGTATGGCATTGCCCTTGCTCACAATGGGAACCTAACCAACTCGGAGCAACTCGCCCAAGAGCTATTTCAGGATGACCTGCGGCACCTCAATACTGATTCTGATTCAGAAGTATTACTGAATATTTTTGCGCATGAACTACAGACCCTAGGTAAGCTCAGCCCTAGTGCAGATGATATTTTTACCGCTGTGGCATCGGTGCATAGGCGCTGTCGTGGCGGTTACGCTGCAGTAGGGTTATTAGTCAATTATGGGGTATTTGGTTTTCGCGACCCCTTTGGCATTCGACCGTTAGTGATCGGTGCTCGTAAGACGCATGCGGGTGAAGAATACATGATAGCCTCCGAGAGCGTCGCCCTTGATGTGGTTGGCTTTACCTTTTTAGATGATGTCGGCCCCGGTGAGGCGGTATTTATAGATCAGGAAGGTAAGCTGCACCGACGTCAATGTGCACCTAATGCCACTTTGCGCCCCTGCATTTTTGAGCATGTTTACTTCGCACGTCCCGACTCACTGATGGATGGCATCTCGGTCTATAAGACGCGTATGCGCCAGGGTGAAGCGCTCGCTAAAAAAGTAAGACGATTGCGCCCGGACCTCCATATCGACGTCATTATCCCAATTCCTGACACCAGCCGTATTGCCGCACAATCCATGGCCTATGAATTGAATATAAAGTTTCGCGAAGGACTAATGAAAAACCGCTATATTGGCCGTACTTTTATTATGCCGGGTCAGAGTGAGCGCAAAAAATCGGTACGGCAAAAGCTCAACCCAGTGCCGCTGGAGTTTTCAGGCAAGAATGTCATGCTGGTGGATGACTCAATTGTGCGTGGCACTACCTGTCGCCAGATTATAGAGATGGCCAGAGATGCGGGTGCCGAGAATGTCTACTTTGCGTCGGCTGCGCCACCGGTGCGCTATCCCAATGTGTATGGTATCGATATGCCTTCGGCATCAGAGTTGATAGCGCATAACCGCAGTGTAGAAGAAGTTTGTGAGTTAATCGGCGCAGACTGGCTGGTGTATCAGGATCTCGACGATCTCATTCGCTGTTCCCATGATGGCAATCCTCACGTGGACGGATTCGACTGTTCGGTGTTTAATGGCGAATATATTACAGGGGATATCGATCAAAGTTACCTCGATCGACAAGAGTTTCTGCGTAGCGATGATGCACAGAGTGAAAGGCGGGTGGAATTACAGGCAGAAGGCGGTATGGTCGGTCTGCATAACGATGTGTAGGGTGTAGTGATGAGTGATCACGAAGATTTCGATCCGCTTGCCGACGCGCATCATGATACGCGGGCTATCCGCAGTGGTATTAGCCGCACGCATGAAGGGGAGCATTCAGAGCCCATATTTGCGACGTCGAGTTACGTCTTTTCTAGTGCAGCGGAAGCTGCAGAGCGTTTTTCCGGTGAGTCTCCGGGCAATGTTTATTCTCGATATACCAACCCTACGGTGCGAGCATTTGAGCAAAGGCTTGCCGCACTGGAAGGCGCCGAAGCGGCCGTAGCGACGGCGTCAGGCATGGCTGCAATACTAAGCATTTGCATGGCTCTACTCAAGTCGGGAGACCACGTGGTGTGTTCCCGTGATGTCTTTGGTACGACGATTAGTCTGTTTAGCAGGTACCTTGCCAAATTTGGCATAGAGGTCACTTTTGTGCCGCTGCTCAATATTGACGGCTGGCGCAGTGCTTTGAGGCCTAATACGGTGATGTTTTTTTTGGAGACACCGTCAAACCCACTGTGTGAAGTCGCTGATTTAGCCGGTCTGTCCAAACTTGCGCACGTAAACGACTGTCTTCTAGTGGTAGATAACTGTTTCTGTACCCCCGCGCTGCAGCTGCCCCTGACCTTGGGAGCCGATATCGTTATGCACTCGGCAACAAAATATCTGGATGGTCAAGGGCGCTGTGTGGGTGGGGCCGTAGTTGGCCGCAAGCAGCATATGGATGAGGTGGTGACGTTTTTGCGCACTGCAGGCCCCACCATGAGTCCGTTTAACGCCTGGGTTTTTCTTAAGGGTTTGGAAACACTGCGCTTGCGTATGGAGGCCCATAGTCGGTCGGCGTTGGAGATCGCCGAATGGCTGCAACAGCAGCCGGCGGTGGAAAGGGTTTACTACGCCGGACTTAAGGATCACCCAGGGCATGCGTTGGCAGCCAAGCAGCAGTCGGCATACGGGGGGGTATTATCATTCCTTGTCAAAGGTGGGCGTGAACAGGCCTGGCAGTTTATTGACGCCACCCGTCTAATGTCGCTCACGGCTAACCTGGGTGACGCCAAGACCACGATTGTTCACCCGGCGACGACGACCCACGCGCGGCTCAGTGCAGAACAGAGAGAAGATGCGGGTATTCGCGACGGACTCATCCGCATCGCTGTAGGCCTGGAAAACGTGGAAGATCTAAGAGCAGACTTGCAGCGGGGTTTTGCCGGAATTCGCTAAAAAGTGCGGCTTTTCGGGGCTTTATAATGCATATACAGGGCATCATCGATTCCGCAGTAGAAGAAATAGGACGAACCCTATTGGGCAAAGAGCCTCAAATCAGGCTGGCTTTGTGTTGCCTGTTTGCCCGAGGACACTTGCTGATTGAAGACTTACCGGGGATGGGTAAAACAACGCTGTCTCATGCGTTGGCTGCTGTACTGGGACTATCTTGGAAGCGGGTGCAGTTTACCAGTGATCTGCTGCCAGCAGATATTCTGGGTGTCTCGGTCTTTGACGCTAACAATGGTAGCTTCAACTTTCACCCGGGGCCTATCTTTACGCAGTTGTTGCTGGCAGATGAGATTAACAGAACTACCCCGCGTACCCAGAGCGCCTTGCTCGAGGCGATGGCGGAAGGGCAGGTCACTGTTGAGGGCGAGACACGCCCTTTGCCACAACCCTTTTTTGTCATTGCCACGCAAAATCCAATTCATCAGTCTGGAACATATCCTCTTCCTGAATCTCAGTTAGATCGTTTCTTGATGCGACTGGAGCTGGGCTATCCACCGCCGCGCGCAGAACGTGAAATGCTTGAGCGTCGTCATAGTGCGGCTTTAGAAATTAAGCATCCGCGCCAGTGTATAGACTTGGATCAATTGGAAATGATTCGGGTTGCAGTGAGTCAGGTACACGCCTCCGACAATTTGTTGGATTACCTGCAGCGGCTGGTCGCTTATACCCGCCAGTCAGCGGAGTTTGAGGTCGGTTTGTCGCCGCGTGGCGCGCTAGCGTTACTGGACTGCGCCAAGACGTGGGCAGCGATGCACAATCGTGGACACGTGGTGCCAGAAGATGTGCAACTGGTTTTGCCCGCCGTGGCGGGACATCGCCTGATACCCAGTGGTGATTATGCTGGCGACGGTCACGCGCTCGTAGATCTATTGCAGCGCAATGTGGATGTTGTTGGGCCCTGAGCACGACTCAGTGAAGAACGACGCCTTAGGCACGGAACGGCACAGCAAGGGTATCCGTGCGCAGATTAAAGCTCGGTTCCGCGGATGGATTAATCAACGTATTCCGCCTGCGCGCGAAGTCACCTTGGACCAGCGTCGCATTTTTATATTCCCCAGCCGGGTCGGTTTCTTCTTTGGCGGTTGTCTGTTGGTCATGCTGCTCGCTGCCATCAATTTCGAAAACAATTTGAGTTACGCACTGACGTTTTGGCTTGCTACGCTATTTATTGTTGCGATTCTGCATACCTATGCCAACCTATCTGGACTGACAATCCGTGCGGTGCGCGCGGAGCCTGCTTTTCCCGGGCAACAGGCTGAATTTCATTTGATGATAAAACGGAGTAAGCGCCGCGATCACTTTGCGCTCCATCTGAAATGGCCAAATAGTAGTGAGACTCTGGTAAATCTTGTCGATGAAGACAGCGTTATTGTGCAGCTGCATATGGCCGTGGGCTCGCGTGGCTGGTTCAGTCCTGGGCGCTTGTTACTGGAGTCGACTTATCCGCTGGGCTTATTGCGTTGCTGGACCTTGATTGATCTGGAGTTATACGCTCTGGTCTATCCCCGCCCCCTGGCATCGACAGACCTGCATGGACTGGCGACGAATACGCCTGACGGTGCTGCAGTGTTTGTCGACGGTAGCGATGATTTCTACGGTTTCAGGGGCTACCGTAAGGGCGACTCACCGCGTCAGGTGTACTGGAAGGGACTCGCGAAGCAACAGGGCTTACTGACAAAGCAGTACACCGCTTACGCAGATCGCAGCGTCTGGTTGGACTGGGACATGTTTGCTGGACTGGGCACGGAGCAGCGCTTATCTCATCTCTGTTATTGGCTGCTGGAGTTTGACCGTCGCGGACAGGAGTGCGGATTGCGATTGCCAACCGGAGTGATTGAACCTGCTCTGGGTGAGAAACACCGTGATCGCGTCCTCAAGGAACTTGCACTTTACGGCAAGGAGCGACGAAGCCGGTGAGTATTTTACAGCAGGTGCCACGCAATGCCCTGGTATGGATTATCATCTGTTTGTTCGCGTTGCTGGCACCACACGCGGGTCGCCTCCCGATATGGATTCTTGCCCTCTATGTGGTCGCTGTTATCTGGAGGCTGCAGGTCCACCGGGGGCGCTGGTCATTTCCCAGTCGGTCGGTGAAAGTGGCGATGATCCTCAGCGGCTTTGTTGGAATCTATGCCAGCTATGGTTCGTTTATCGGTCTAGAGCCTACGGTCGCTCTATTGCTGATCGCGTTTGCGCTTAAATTAGTGGAACTGTCACATCGAAAAGACGCCTATGTTCTGCTGTTTTTAGGATATTTTATTTGTATCACCGAGTTTCTATTTAGTCAGGATTTGTCGGTCACATTGTATGCGCTTGTCTCGGTAACGCTGGTGACTACTGCGCTGGTTGCGATTCATCGACCTGGGGAGCAGGAGTTCAGGCTCGGCACAATTCGCGTTGCCAGCGGTATGTTATTACAGGCGATGCCGCTGATGATTATATTATTCTTTCTGTTTCCTCGTTTCGGTCCACTGTGGACGGTGCCAATAAAAAGTCATACCGCAAAGACTGGCATGAGTGATTTCATGAAGCCTGGCGATGTGGCAAGTCTCAGTCAGTCAGCCGATGTGGCCTTTCGGGTAAAGTTTGATGGTGACATTCCAGCTAAATCAGCACTCTATTGGCGAGGGCTAGTGTTCAGTCGAATTGAGCAGGGGGTGTGGTCAGCCCTTGAATTTTATGACATCCCCGCGAATCAACGTCGACCTCAAGAAGTCATTGGTGACGGCGAGCCTATACGCTATAGCATCATCATGGAGCCCACTCAGCAGAACTGGCTATACGGACTGAAATACGCTCGCTCCGATACACGAGGGGTTATGCAGACATCCGACTTCCGTTTGTTTTCGCCCGTCCCGGTAGAAACAGAATATATGTACACGGTTAACTCATGGGCGAATGTCGCGGTGGACGAAGTGCTGTCCGATTGGCGACGCAAGACAGAAACGCAATTGCCTCCAACAGGAAATGCTAAAACGCGAAAACTGTCATTGGATCTCAAGGCAAAGGCGAGCAGCGATGAGGCTTTTGTGGGTCTGGTGCTCGACACGTTCAGACGCGAACCCTATGTCTACACCTTGCGCCCCGGGTTACTGCCTGAGCAAGACTCAATCGATGCGTTCCTGTTTCAATCGATGCGCGGATTTTGTGAGCATTACGCCTCGGCTTTTGTCTTCATGATGCGTGCCGCGGGCGTACCGGCTCGGGTGGTGGCCGGATATCAGGGCGGCGAGATTAATCCCATTAACAAAACGGTGATTGTGCATCAGTTTGATGCTCACGCCTGGGCTGAAGTGTGGCTTGCGTCTCGCGGCTGGGTGCGGGTAGATCCTACCGCCGCGGTATCTCCGCAGCGAATCGAATTTGGACTAGAGGAGGCAATGGCGTCCGAGGGAAGCTTTTTATCCACAGTGCTTCTGTCTCCCGTGCGCTACCGCAGTGTACCCCTGCTAAATCTGCTGCGTTTACGCTATGACGCTCTGACATATCAGTGGCAGACTTGGGTGGTGGGTTTCGACAATGAGCGACAGTTTGATCTGCTGCGCAGTTTTTTGGGCGAAACCACGGCAAAAGTGTTTGCTGTCGTATTACTCGGCAGCTGGGCTCTGGTGTTGTTGCCTGTGGCTATTTCGTTGCTTTTTAAGCGCGATATAGTTCCAGTGAGCCCGCTGGGAAAGCACTACCGTATTTTTTGCAAGCGCCTGGCCAGACTCGACCTTATACGTGGGCCAGGAGAAGCACCTAGCCAGTTTGCGCAGCGTGCTGTAAAGGATTTGCCAGATTACGCCGACCCGCTTTGGCAGATTACGGACCTTTACAATCAGCTGGCTTATGCTGACGCTAAATTATCTGCAGCCAATGCTGCAAAAGATTTACAACACTTTGCCCGTGTGGTTAGCCGGTTCAGGCCAAAAAGACACAGTGCAGCGTTAAGCAAAGAGACAGAGTTGTAATTCAACGAAATCCCCGCGTTTGCGGGGCTATTTGTTATTCACAGGTAGAAGGAATCAGGCGCGCAACTCCTGAATTTCGACTGCAGCAATTCGCGCTCCATCCTCGGCACTCTTCTGAAACTTTGCGATCTGATCAAAGCTGAGGTAGCGATAGATATCATCGGCCATGGAGTCGAGATTTTTTGCATACTCCATGTATTCCGCAGGGGTTGGCAGTTTGCCTAGGATTGCCCCGACCGATGCCAGTTCTGCTGAGGTAAGGTAGACATTGGCACCGTCGCCCAAGCGGTTAGGAAAGTTGCGTGTGGAGGTCGAGAGCACCGTAGAATTTGCTGCTACCCTAGCTTGATTGCCCATGCACAACGAGCAGCCCGGCATCTCTGTGCGTGCGCCAGCTGCACCGAAGATATTGTAGTAGCCTTCTTCCATTAGCTGGTGCTCATCCATGCGAGTGGGAGGCACGATCCACATGCGGGTTGATATCGATCCCTTATGTTGCTGCAGCAGTTTTCCAGCAGCCCGAAAATGGCCGATGTTAGTCATGCAGCTACCGATGAATACTTCGTCTACTGTGTCGCCTGAAACCTCAGACAGCAAGCGCGCATCGTCGGGATCGTTAGGGGCGCAGACGATAGGCTCGGTAACCTCTGCCAGATCGATCTCGATAACAGCGGTGTACTCGGCATCGGCATCGGCTTTCATTAGACTCGGATCTGCCAGCCACTCTTCCATTTTGCACGCCCTGCGTTGCAGCGTCCTGCTGTCGCCATAACCTTCAAAGATCATGGTGCGCAGCAGTGCGATATTGGAGCGCAAATATTGGGCTACAGTGTCTTCATCTAGCGCGATAGTACAGCCGGCGGCAGAGCGCTCCGCTGAAGCATCCGATAGTTCAAAAGCCTGCTCCACGGTAAGGTCGCTAAGCCCTTCAATTTCCAGAATGCGGCCGGAGAATATGTTTTTCTTGCCTTTCTTTTCAACCGTCAGTAAACCTTGCTGAATAGCGTAATAGGGGATGGCGTGTACGAGGTCGCGCAGGGTAATACCAGGCTGCATTGTACCTTTGAATCGGACCAGTACCGACTCGGGCATATCCAGCGGCATCACGCCGGTGGCCGCGGCGAATGCGACTAGCCCAGATCCTGCGGGGAATGATATGCCCATCGGGAAACGTGTGTGCGAGTCACCTCCAGTGCCAACAGTATCGGGGAGTAGCATCCTGTTGAGCCACGAGTGAATAATGCCATCACCCGGGCGCAAGGAGACGCCACCCCTCGTCATGATGAAGTCCGGTAGGGAATGTTGCGTTTCAATATCGACCGGTTTGGGGTAGGCGGCAGTGTGACAGAAAGACTGCATGGTTAGGTCAGCGGAGAAACCAAGACATGCCAGATCTTTCAATTCATCGCGCGTCATTGGTCCGGTGGTGTCTTGCGAGCCAACAGTCGTCATGCGCGGTTCACAATAGGTGCCCGGACGTATACCCTCAGTGCCGCAGGCTTTGCCGACCATTTTCTGGGCAAGCGTGAAGCCCTTACCTGTATCTCCAGGCTGCTTTGGCTTACGAAACTGCTCTGACTCGGACAGGTTCAATGCTTCGCGCGCACGGGCCGTAAGACCACGCCCAATAATGAGATTGATGCGGCCACCGGCGCGTACTTCGTCGAGTAATACATCCGATTTCAGCTCGAATTCACTGAGTACTTCGCCGGACTCGCTGAGTATTTTTCCATCGTAGGGGCGAATTTCGATCACATCTCCTATGCCTAGTTTTTCAACGGGCGCCTCAAATACTAGGGCTCCGGCATCTTCCATGGTGTTGTAAAAAATGGGCGCTACATTGCTGCCAATACAAATACCGCCACCTTTCTTGTTGGGTACACCCTTGATGTCGTCGCCGAAGTACCACAACACGGAATTGGTCGCTGATTTGCGAGAGGAACCTGTGCCGACAACGTCACCGACAAAGGCCACCGGCAGATCGTTAGATTTGAGATCCTGAATCTGTTGCATTGGCCCTGTGACCCCGTGTTCCTGTGGGGAAAGCCCGTCCCGGGTCATCTTGTACATGGCGAGTGCGTGCAGGGGAATGTCAGGGCGCGACCAGGCATCCGGAGCTGGGGAAAGATCATCGGTATTGGTTTCGCCGGTGACTTTGAACACAGACACTTTAATGGAGGCTGGAACTTCTGCTCGGTTGGTGAACCATTCAGCATTCGCCCATGACTGCATAACAGCCTGAGCATTGACGTTACCTGACGTGGCTAATTCGGCGATGTCGTGGAACGCTTCAAATGCCAATAAAGTGTGTTTGAGCTCAGTGGCAGCTGCTACGCCAAAGTCTGTGTCAGTCAGCAGACCCACCAGCGTTTCAATGTTGTAACCGCCATGCATGTTGCCCAGCAGTGCGATAGCCGTCTTTTTATCGATCACCGGGCTGCTAGTCTTGTCACCTATGAGGGCCGATAAAAAACCTGCCTTGACGTAGGCGGCTTCGTCTACACCGGGAGGTACGCGGTTGCTGATTAGCTCTAAGAGATAGTCTTCTTCTCCGGCGGGCGGGTTTTTCAGTAGCTCAACTAACTCAGCGACCTGCTCGGCATTCAACGGTTTGGGTGGGATATTCAAGGCGGCACGTTCGGCCACATGGTTGCGATAGGCTTCTAGCATGGTGGAACTCCTTTGCATAGTCTGGGTCACCCAGAGTACGAACTGAGTACTTGCGAGGGCAGAATAAATCAGACGAGAATTATAGCGTAAGGCGTAAATAAGATAAATGAATCAAGCGGTTATATCGTGCATTCACAGGGGTGATATCTTAGAATTAGAAGCTAACCATGATTGGAATGTGCTCTCGGCAATGCTGCATCCCCCTGTAAAAACCCCCTGTATCGGCGTCTGTTCCACGGGTATCGGTGACACCGTGTGTCGGGGATGCAAGCGTTTTAGTCACGAGGTGATCGACTGGAATAGCTATTCGCCAGCACAGAAAAAAGCGGTGGATGGCCGGTTGTCTGACTTTCTGTCCCAGTGCGTCAGTAATAAGCTAAGGGTGACTGATAAAGCGTTGCTTGAGTGGCAAATGGAGGTTCAGCAGATACGTTATGTGGAGCATCATGATGAGTACTGTTGGGTATTCAGTTTGCTGAAGGCAGGGGCCGGTCAGATAAAGGACCCGCACGATTACGGTTTTGAAGTGGCGCTGTGCTATCGCGAGATGACACTGAGCGTCTTGCGCGAGACGATCGATTATGAATTTTACATTCTCTCAGAGGCACACTATGAGCGGTATATGCTCAGTCCTGATTTATTCCGCTAGTGAGGTGAATGCGGGGCGCGGGTGAGCTTCATGGTGAGATTACGCTACGCTTTCTTGCGCCTAGCTACCCCAAATAATCCGAGCAGCGCTGAACCGAATAGCCAGGCTGCAGCGGTAAGCGGCTCAACTTGCCTATCTGTCGCAATATTTTCTACCCCCCAATCGTCTTGCGCCGCCTGAAGGCCGGAATGGTATTCAGTAACGGCATTCGACTCGAACGTGCCGCCCGACACATTAACGATGTCAGGGTAATCTTTGGCGAGGGAATGGGGCATCGGATTCTTGGAGCCGTATTGCATGGTCGGCATGCTGAGTATTTCGTTTGTTACATTGATGGACCCTACAGGTGCCGAGCTGCCATTAAGTGCCGGGCCGACATCATAGATAAGATCAGTCTGATAATCAGCAAGGGCTGCGGCGGTACTGTCTATATCCATGTGATCGTTGAAATCCCATAAGATGTCTTTACTCGAACGCTGTCCCGCGTCACCGAGATCGCGGCCAGCCTGTGGGAAGTAGACGCTGGCCCCCGCGTTTGTTAACGCCGGGGTCGAATGCTGCTGAGCAGTACCCAGGGCAGCCATTGCCAGCGGCGAGCCGTTAGAGAGCTGCGAGGAAATGGCCGCTTTGCCATTCGGAATACCGTTACGGCCAAAAGTATCTGGGTCCAGTGGCCCAAAGGTATCGTCCAGGGGCGCGGCTGCAACACCTGTCTCTTATACACATCTCCGAGCCCA
>CAJXTK010000003.1 GCA_913061115.1 uncultured Haliea sp. | reverse complement strand
AGATCATGCCTAGTCTCGTGGGCTCGGAGATGTGTATAAGAGACAGGAATCAGATGGTAGCTTTCTTCAGCGAGTTTCTCGGTGCGCTTGAGGAGCAATTGTCGAAGGAAGGGCAACCCATCGTATTGCCTAGGCCGGAGGCGGGGCAGATTGCGGGTATGCTCGGTGCGGTAACGGCAACGATGTCGGTACTGTGCTTGTTGTTGGCGCGATATTGGCAGGCAGCACTGTATAACCCGAGTGGTTTTGGTGCAGAGTTCAAAGCGTTACACTACTCGACGGCGGTCAGTTCGACGCTGGCTGTGGCGGCCATCGCCCTTTGGGGCCTTGGCGAGCAGTACCGATCATGGGCGATGATTTGCCTTCTCCCGCTGACATTCGCGGGCCTGGCGTTAATCCACGCTCGTGTAGAGGCACTCGGACAGAGTAAGGGATGGTTAACGTGGTTTTACATCATCTGGTTGCTGTTTGACCCGGTGAAATTTGTGCTGGTGTTGTTCGTTATCGCTGACAGCTGGATTAACTTTCGCCAGCGCTGGCTTAAAACGCCGGGAAAAGAGCTAGATAAGCACGACGAGCACGACTAAAAAGACGATCGAGACATTTGAAGTGGTGGGAGAATACTCCCCGAAGAGAGGAACGTAAGATGGAAATCATTTTGCTGGAAAACATTGCCAAGCTAGGTCGGCTCGGCGATAAAGTGGATGTGAAGGCTGGTTTTGGCCGTAACTTTCTTATTCCACAGGGTAAAGCGGTGCGCGCCACACAGAGCAATACTGAAGAGTTTGAAGCTCGCCGCGCAGAACTAGAGGCTGCTGCTGCCGCGCTAGTGAGCACAGCGCAATTGCGGGCTGATGCAATCAATGCGCTGGGATTGATCACGATCGCTGCCAATGCCGGTGAAGAAGGCAAGCTGTTTGGTTCAGTCGGCACGCGGGATATCTCGGACGCCATTGTGGCGCTCGGTTGTGAGGTGGACAAGTCTGAAGTTCGTCTTCCAACGGGCGCACTGCGGGAACTGGGTGAGTATGAAGTGGCTATTCAGGTCCACGGTGACGTCACTGCAATGGTTGCTGTTGAGGTCGTTCCAGAGTAAGTGATTGCGTGTGTTTCCTGCGGGGAGCGTCCAATCTCAGATAATGCGCCGACTGGCTTAGTCGGTGCAGTTTTCGCTGAATGGCGGTTGCTATGCAATTGTGGCGTGCGAGCAGGGTGTTTTCACTTCTTCTGATCGCCTATTTCCTATAGGCTGTATACCCGTAAAAAATAATATCTGTTATGGCCGACCCAGAGTTTCCCAGCAATGTTTCTGAAATCCGCTACCCCGGAACGGGTGAGATTGCGCGGATTAAGATGCAGCCGCATTCTGCTGAGGCAGAACAATCGGTGCTGGGTGGCCTGTTGCTCTCGGCCGACGGTTGGGATGCGGTTGCTGAATTGGTTTCAGACGGTGATTTCTATCGTTTAGGCCATCGCTTGATCTTTCGTCAGATAGCACAACTGGCTGAAGCGGCGGAACCGGTCGATGTCATCACCGTAGCCGATAAGCTTCAGGCAAGAGATGAACTGGACGCGGCGGGTGGACTTACCTATCTGGCAGAACTGGCCCAGAACACGCCGAGCGCCTCTAATATCCGGGCCTATGCTAAGGTGGTGCGCGAGCGAGCCTGCCTGCGCAAGCTGATCGAGGCGGCGCAGGAAATAGCCGAGAGTGGTTTCAACCCCGACGGACGCAAGTCAGATGAGCTGATTGATGAGGCGGAGCGCCGGATCATGCAGATCGGAGAGGACGGCCCCAAGGACGGTGCTCCCAAAGATATTAACCCTTTATTGCAGGCTGCTCTGGGTCGGATAGAGGAGCTGTTCCAATCCGGTGGCGCTATCACCGGCATCAGTACCGGCTTTATTGAACTGGACAACATGACATCGGGTTTACAGGATTCCGATCTTGTGATTGTGGCCGGCCGGCCCTCAATGGGTAAAACCGCTTTTGCCATGAACCTGGTTGAACATGCAGTATTAAATCAGAAGAAGCCCATTCTGGTGTTCAGTATGGAGATGCCGGCCGACTCCCTGATCATTCGTATGCTGTCCTCCATTGGCCGTATTGATCAGACGCGTCTTCGCAATGGTAAGCTCGAACAAGAGGACTGGCCCAAGTTGAGTGCCGCGGTGACCAAACTTAAGGATGTGCCATTGTACATTGACGATACCCCCGCACTCACGCCCACGGAGATACGCAGCCGTGCTCGGCGGGTAGCGCGTGAGCACGGCGGTTTGGGTATGATCATGGTGGATTACTTGCAGCTCATGCAGGTAGCGGGCTCATCCGATGGCCGTACGGCAGAAATTTCCGAGATATCGCGTAGCCTCAAGGCTATCGCCAAAGAGTTCAAGGTGCCAATGGTAGCGCTGTCTCAGCTAAACCGCTCACTCGAACAACGCCCTAATAAACGGCCGGTGAATTCAGATCTAAGAGAGTCTGGTGCCATTGAGCAGGATGCGGACGTCATTATGTTTATCTACCGCGATGAGGTCTATCACGAGGAGTCGGAAGAGAAGGGCATCGCCGAAATCATTATTGGTAAGCAGCGAAATGGTCCCATCGGGATTTGTCGTTTGGCCTTCATAGGCCAATATACACGCTTTGAGAACCTTGCTCGTGGCTCCTCAGACGAGCGTTAGAGCCAGAACGTTTTGGCAGCGGATGATGTCTCTGCGATCTAAACGTTAGAGACCGGTTTGTTCGCGCAGCTCGCGCAACCTAGCAAGCTGCTCTTGAGACGCAATCGGTTCAGAGGGCTTCTGTTCTATCGCTTCAGGTTCTGGCACTGTCAGTGATTCACCGCGCAGCACTCGCGCACAATACTTCTCATAGTGGCCCTTGAACACGGGCCAACTGGTGCGTTCGGTGTTGTTGGCCAGAAAGAACCAGTCGCTATCGCGGCCAGCCAGATAAACAGCAGCATGGCTCCAAGCTTGGGCAGATTTAGGGGAAGGTGCACTGCAAGCTTCTACATAGGCGTTGTGCGCGGGCGGAAGACCCAGATCGGCTAGCCCTTGCTGGCAGCATTCAAGCATTCGGTTCAGTGTGGGCAAATATTCGCTGTGCTCTATGGCGTGCTTGGCGCCCTTCAGGATGTGTTCCACCGGATAGTCCGACAGTGACTCCAGCCACAGTTTTTTAATTTGATTGAGCTGCTGTGCGTCTGGGAAGGCCGCATAGTACTGGTTGTGATAGTTCAGCCGGAACAAAGCGAAGACCTGATTGAGTGCATCGACATGCGCCTCAATGGCTAGTTTGCGACTGGCCTCACTCTGCCCAGGATGTGTCGGTGAGGTCTTGCTGGAGGCTTCGATCTCTCGTGCGACCCGTTGTACCCGTTTCTTTATGTCCGCCATTACTGTGTCCCGCTTGTTCAATCTGGTGACGTTTTGCCCAGTGGTGTTTTACATGTTGGATAAATTTGCTGTTCCAGGAGGTCTGCGCCTGGTTACTGTCGCGCCAGTATACGATGAACTCGGGCACGAGTGATTGGGCAAATTGGGTATCGATATGGGACAGGCGCAAAATATCATAGACGTCACCGGAAGGCTGCCAGTGGTCAGCGATACGTTTGGGCTCTGTGCTGTGTTCTAGGCTGGAGGTGTATTTGGCCCACTGTATGCGGATGTGCTGGATAAACTTTGAGTTGAGTTCCTTGGGATTGGCACCGCGCTCCCGCCAATACAGGATAAACTCGGGAACGGACTGTTCAATAAATTCGCGCTCAATCTCTCCCCGTTCCATGATCTCCATAGCGTCCGCGCTGGGGCGCCAGTTATTGTCCAGTGTTGTGGTCGGTGGGACCCGGAACGACTCTGCCTGATTTTGCTGATGGCGCCGCCAGGCCGAAATAATGTGCTGGCGGAACCTGTTCTCCCAGGCATGGCTAGCCTCTGCGCGCTCACGCCAGTAAAAGATGAAATCTTCCAGTTGGTCAAGGGCGAATTGGCGCGGTATGTTATGGTTTAGGCTTAACAACTGCAGCAAGTCTTCGCTGGGCGACCAGTGCAGCGGCAGTAGTCCCGCACTGCGCTTGGTCGGCGCCAGTGTGACAGGCTCTAATGTGGAAGGCTTATCGGTCGGCTTAGCCGGTTCGTTCAGGGCAAACACCAGTTGCGTGGCGGTATGCAATGGCGCGGAGTCAATCAACAGCACGCCCTTATCTGCCAGGCTGCGGCTGATGCGATGTAAATCTTCTGCGCTCCAGAAGGGTAGGGTACGCAGCAGAAAGGTTCTATCCACACTGAGCCACGCATAGCCGTTTCGGGTCTGCGGGCTGTGGTGTTCGAACAATGGCTGTAAATGCTGCAACAAAATGGCCTCCTCAAGGCCAATGGTTGCCGCCAGAAGCGGGGAAAACAGCAGCTGTCGTTCGGGAATCAGGGAAAAATCTGACATCGTGGTACCGGAATCTTGTCGCAAGTGGGTTAGGATACCGCATTCGTGGAATCGGTGCGCGGTGCGCCTCGCTATCCAGTTTAAAAACTGAGTCCTTCTGGAAGAAAAATGGCAAAACAAAAGACTGCCTTTGTGTGCACCGATTGCGGCTCCGATTATGTGAAGTGGCAGGGTCAATGCGGCGACTGCGGGGCCTGGAATACGCTGACTGAAATCAAGCTCGGTCCAGAAAAAGGATCGGGTCGTGCCGGCGCACAGGTGCGAGGCAAGCTCGCCGGGTTCACCGGTACTCTGGACAGCGCTAGAGTCCTTAAGGATATCAATTTGGAGGATCTGCCCCGATTCTCCTCCGGTGCAGAAGAGTTTGACCGAGTTTTGGGGGGTGGATTAGTGCCAGGTTCGGCCATCCTGATAGGCGGCAATCCGGGCGCTGGTAAGAGTACTCTGCTGCTGCAAACCATGTGCCACCTCGCTTGTACCATGGAGGCCTTGTATATCACCGGGGAGGAATCCCTGCAGCAGATCGCCATGCGTGCGCAGCGCCTGCAATTGCCGACAGACAAACTGCGACTCATGTCCGAGACCAACGTGGAAGCCATTGTCGGGGCAGCGCAGGAGCTCAAGCCTAAGGTGCTGGTGGTAGACTCTATTCAGGTGGTGCATACCGATGAGATCACCTCTGCCCCGGGTAGCGTGTCGCAGGTGCGCGAATGTGCCGCTTACTTGATCCGCTATGCGAAGCAGACCGGAATGGTGTTGTTGTTAGTGGGCCATGTCACTAAGGACGGCTCCCTTGCAGGCCCTAAGGTGCTGGAGCACATGATCGACTGTTCTATTCTTTTGGACGGCAGTGATGATGCCCGTTTTCGCACGCTGCGCGGACAGAAAAATCGCTTCGGTGCAGTGAACGAATTGGGTATTTTTGCGATGACAGAGCAGGGTATGCGTGAGGTCAAAAATCCTTCTGCTATTTTTCTCGACCGTGGCAGTGAGCCCGCCTCAGGCAGCGCCGTGATGGTCGTATGGGAGGGCACGCGCCCACTGTTGGTGGAAATTCAGGCGCTGGTGGACGACAGCCAGCTGGGCAACCCACGCCGTGTGGCCGTCGGGCTGGAACAAAACCGATTAGCCATGCTGCTGGCAGTGCTGCACCGTCATGGTGGTCTCCAAGTCGGTGACCAGGACGTATTTGCGAATGTAGTGGGCGGCGTCAAAGTATTGGAGACGAGTGCAGACCTTGCCCTGTTGCTGGCTATTGTGTCGAGTTATCGCGACAGAATCATACCTAGCGACATGATTATTTTCGGTGAGGTGGGTTTGTCGGGTGAAATTCGGCCCGTCCCTAATGGCCAGGAGCGTCTGGCCGAGGCCGCCAAGCATGGCTTCAAACGGGCCATTGTGCCAAAGGGCAATGCGCCCAAGCGCCCGATTGTTGGGATGGAGATAACGGCAGTATCCAAACTCGCCGATGCGCTGGCAGCGATGGATTAACTCTCCAACCGGCCTGTTTTTCCTTCCAGTTTAAGGGTACCCACAAGCAAAGACTCCGAGTTACTTGAGCTTGCGGTACTTCAACCGCTGTGGCTGATCTGCTGCAGAACCGAGGCGTGTCTTGCGATCCTCTTCGTAATCGGTGAAATTGCCTTCGTGAAAGACCACGCCGCCATCATCTTCATAGGCTAGGATATGTGTGGCGATACGGTCTAGGAACCAGCGATCGTGTGAAATCACCATGGCCGCTCCCGGGAAGACAAGCAGCGCATCCTCCAGCGCGCGCAACGTCTCTACATCAAGATCGTTGGTCGGTTCGTCGAGCAGCAGTACATTGGCGCCCTGCCGCAATAGTTTCGCCAGGTGCAGGCGGTTGCGCTCGCCGCCGGAGAGATCCTTGACGAATTTTTGCTGGTCCGAGCCCTTGAAATTGAAGCGCCCCACGTAGGACCGAGAGGGCACTTCATAGTTGCCGATACGGATGATATCCAGGCCGTCGGACAGTTCTTCCCAGACTGTTTTACTGCCGTCTAGGTCATCGCGTGACTGGTCCACATAACCTAGCTCAACCGTCTCGCCCACATTGACTTCTCCACTGTCGGGCTGTTCCGCACCCATCAAAATTTTGAACAGTGTGGATTTACCCATGCCGTTGGCGCCAATGATGCCTACTATGCTGCCTTTGGGTACCGTGAAGCTGACATTGTCGAAAAGGAGGCGTTCGCCGAAACTTTTGCGGAGGTTTTTAACGTCGATGACGCTGTCACCCAAGCGCGGTCCCGGGGGTATGTAGATTTCGTTGGTCTCGTTTCGAGTCTGATAATCCTGCGACTGCAATTCCTCAAAACGTTGCAGGCGTGCTTTGCTTTTGGCCTGGCGGCCCTTGGGATTACTGCGCACCCACTCCAGTTCCGACCGGATGGCTTTTTGATGAGAGGCCTCTGTGCGTTTTTCCAGTTCCAAACGTTGTTCTTTGGCATCCAGCCAGTCCGAGTAATTGCCCTCGTGCGGAATGCCGCGACCACGGTCCAGTTCTAAGATCCAGCCTGCGGCATTATCGAGGAAATAGCGGTCGTGAGTTATGGCCACCACAGTGCCAGAAAAATCGTGTAAAAAACGCTCGAGCCAGGCCACGCTCTCGGCGTCCAAGTGGTTGGTTGGCTCGTCGAGCAGTATCATGTCAGGGTTGGAGAGGAGCAAGCGGCATAATGCTACCCGGCGCCGTTCACCTCCCGAGAGTGTCTCCACATTGGCATCCCACGGCGGCAGACGCAGCGCATCAGCGGCCACTTCCAGTGTATGGTCGAGGTTGTGAGCGTCTGTGGCCTGAATAATGTCTTCGAGTCGGCCTTGCTCTTTGGCGAGGGCATCAAAGTCTGCATCGGGTTCGGCGTAGTCGGCGTAGACTTTCTCCAGCCCGCCGAGTGCATCGATGGCCTCCTGAACCCCTTCTTCGACATTACCACGCACATCCTTGTCTGTATTGAGCTGAGGTTCCTGGGGAAGATAGCCTATCTTGATGCCGGGCTGGGGCCGCGCTTCGCCAAGGATATCGTTATCCAGCCCCGCCATGATGCGCAACAGGGTCGACTTGCCCGATCCGTTGAGGCCCAGTACGCCGATCTTGGCTCCGGGAAAAAAGGAGAGAGAAATATCCTGCAGGATCGTTTTTTTGGGCGGCACGATTTTGCCGACCCGGTTCATAGTGAAGACGTATTGAGCCATTGAGGTGTGTCCGCTGTCTTGATGGTAGAAAGAAAATTTTAGCAGAAAAGAAGCGTTAATAGTTCGGCCTGCATCGCAGACTACTCTTATATCGCGCTCGCGTTTCGGGTAAAATACGCGGCTGCCATCTGGGGTAGATTACATCTGCCCTGTCACCAATGAGAGGGATAAGCATGTTTGATAACAACATGACTATTGAAGGATTCGACGATGAGATCTTTAGCGCTATCGCAGAAGAAGAACGTCGCCAGGAAGACCATATCGAGCTTATAGCGTCTGAGAACTACGCCAGTCCTCGCGTGATGCAAGCCCAAGGCTCTGCTCTGACTAATAAATACGCTGAAGGTTACCCCGGTAAGCGTTACTACGGTGGTTGTGAGTATGTCGATAAAGCCGAGGTGCTGGCCATTGAGCGCGTCAAGGCACTGTACGGCGCAGATTATGCGAATGTTCAGCCCCACTCTGGCTCCCAGGCCAACGCTGCCGTCTATCTGGCGCTGTGTAACGCGGGCGACACCATACTAGGCATGAGCCTGGCGGACGGTGGTCACCTGACTCACGGTGCTAAGCCTAACTTTTCCGGCAAGACATACAACGCCATCCAATATGGACTGAACGCCGAGACGGGTGAGATAGACTACGATCAGGTAGAGGCGCTGGCGCTGGAGCACAAGCCAAAAATGATCGTGGCTGGCTTTTCCGCTTACTCCCAGATTGTAGACTGGGCACGTTTTCGAGAGATCGCCGACAAAGTCAGTGCGTACCTCTTGGTCGATATGGCCCACGTGTCGGGCCTTATTGCCGCCGGCATCTACCCCAATCCGGTGCCCTTCGCCGATGTCGTGACGTCCACCACTCACAAAACGCTGCGCGGCCCGCGCGGTGGCATTATTTTAGCTAAGGCAAATGCGGCGCTGGAGAAGAAATTTAACTCTGCGATATTCCCCGGAATTCAGGGAGGGCCGCTGATGCATGTGATCGCAGCCAAAGCTGTGAGTTTCAAGGAAGCTCAGAGCCCTGAGTTTGTAGAGTACCAAAAGCAGGTCGTCAAGAATGCCAAGGCGATGGCGGCCACCTTTATCAAACGGGGTATCAAGATTGTCTCGGGTGGCACCGAGAATCACCTGATGCTGGTCGACCTGATTGGCAAGCCCTATACCGGTACAGATGCCGATGCGGCTCTGGGCGACGCTAACATCACCGTCAATAAAAATGCGGTGCCCAACGACCCGCGTTCTCCGTTCGTGACGTCAGGTCTGCGCGTCGGCACACCTGCCATTACGACCCGTGGATTTGGTGAAGCAGAGTCTATCGAACTCACCGGCTGGATGTGTGATGTGTTGGAGTCGCTTGAGAATGGTACGTCCGAGGCGGTGATTGTTGCAGTAAAGGCTAAAGTGCTGGAAATTTGTCAGCGCTTTCCGGTTTACGGCTAACGCTCTTAGTTCGCCGGCAACTGACAGCGGCCTCATGCTCTCTTTTGTATGCTATGGATGCTCGATGGGGTGTGCGCTCACTCATCAACCCTCGGGCTTCGAGTGGCGAGCCCGCAGGGGCTCGTCGTTGCCTGATGCGTACCTTAAATGAGTCAAGTCGGGAACACTAAAAATGTGTTACTGTTCAGCGACTTAGATTAACGAGACTCGCAGATGCACTGTCCGTTTTGCGCCGCACAAGATACTAAGGTCATCGACTCACGGCTGGTTGCCGAGGGCAATCAGGTGCGCCGCCGCAGGGAATGTCTAAGCTGTGCGGAGCGTTATACCACCTACGAGACGGCAGAGCTGGTGATGCCTCGGGTAATAAAGCAAAACGGTAACCGTGAGCCTTTCGATGAGACGAAACTGCGTGCGGGTTTGCTGCGCGCCCTAGAGAAGCGTCCGGTCTCTGTTGAGGATATCGAGGCGAAAATCAATAGCATTAAACAGGTCCTGCGAGCGACCGGCGAGCGCGAGGTGGAGTCACTGGTGTTGGGTGAGTTGGTGATGGAAACCTTGAAAACACTGGATCAGGTTGCCTATGTGCGATTTGCTTCTGTTTATCGAAGTTTTCAGGATATCGCCGAATTTCGCAGCGAAATAGAGCGGTTAGAAGCAGAACCGACAACAAACTGACCGGTTTTTTAACGCCCGCCTATGGATACTTCTTTTGATATACAGATGATGGCTCGCGCATTGCAGTTAGCGCGGCGCGGGCAATATTCGGCCACGCCTAACCCCTCTGTGGGTTGTGTACTGGTGCGCGAAGGGCGCGTGATAGGAGAGGGGTTTACCTGTCCGGCGGGCGGCAACCATGCAGAAATTGAGGCCCTTTGCGATGCTGGTGACGCGGTCGGCTCCACGGCCTATGTGACACTGGAGCCGTGCAGTCATCAGGGCAAAACGGGCCCCTGTTCTGCCGCACTGATTCAGGCCGGGGTCACGCGGGTTGTCGTCGCGCTGGCCGACCCCAATCCATTGGTATTAGGCGCTGGCCTGGAACAATTGCGTGCGGCGGGTATCGCTGTGGAGTGTGGTTTGCTGGAAAGCGAAGCTCGCAGGGTAATTCCTGGTTTTATTGCACGTATGAGCCGAGGACGAGGGCGGGTGAGGGCTAAATTGGCGATGTCTCTGGATGGACGTACGGCCATGGCCTCGGGTGAAAGTCAGTGGATTACAGGTTCTGCCGCAAGACGGGACGTGCAGCGTTTGCGCGCGATGAGTTGTGCCATTGTCACTGGCGTGGGTACGGTACTGGCTGACGATTGTGCTCTGACTGTTAGACCGCAAGAGTTGGGCCTCTCACGTGAAGCGACCCGACTCGCCAGTGGCCGTCAGCCAATGCGCGTGGTGCTCGACTCACGTCTACAAACGCCGGCTGATGCCAAGGTGCTCGATGGGGCGGCGCCAACGCTGCTATGTCACGATGAGACGGTTGCGGTGCCCGCGGTTATCGCTGCCAGCGCCGTTGGGCGCCTGGCATTGCCACGCGGTGATAGTGGCTTGGATCTGCAGGGTTTAATGAAGTACCTTGCGGCGCAGCAATATAATGAAATTCTGGTAGAATCTGGTCCGCGTTTAGCGGGGGCCCTATTGCAGGCGGGGTTGTTGGACGAGTTGATTGTTTATATGGCTCCCGCCCTACTGGGCGACAGGGCGCGTCCGTTGCTGGAGTTGCCGCTCGACAAGATGGCGGACAAAGTGCAGTTGCAGTGGGAAGACGTTCGCAAAGTCGGAACAGACTGGTGTTTTACGGCTATTCCCGTTCGAAGTAGTTAGTTCGTTACACACTGGCGTTAGTGAGAGCACACTTATTATGTTTACAGGAATTATCCAAGCCGTCGGCACCGTGGCCGACATGCAGCCTCGCGGCGGTGATATGCGTTTGCGTATCGACACCGGCAAGTTGTCTTTAGATGATGTGGCTCTTGGCGACAGTATCTGTACCAATGGTGTGTGCCTGACGGTCATTGAACTGTCTGGCGATGGGTATTGGGCAGATGTTTCCGTCGAAACGTTAAACTTTACGACATTGGGCGATCTAAAGATGGGTTCTGTGGTGAATCTAGAAAAAGCGCTGACGCCGCAGAGTAGACTGGGTGGGCATATTGTCAGTGGCCATGTCGATGGTGTCGGCCAAATTGTGAGTCTCAGTGAAGATGCTCGCTCTATCCGCGTAGTGCTGCGCGCGCCGGATCAACTGGCCAGATATATCGCCCACAAGGGCAGCATCTGTATCGATGGCACCAGCCTGACCGTCAATGCAGTAAAGGGTGCAGAGTTCGATCTGAATATTATTCCTCAAACTATGGCAGAAACCGTGTTCGGCTACTACCGAGTCGGTAGCAGCGTCAATCTTGAGGTCGATGTGATCGCCCGTTATCTAGAGCGGCTTATACAAGGAGATGCTGCCGCAAATGTTTCTGGGGAGGGCTTGTCTATGGAAACGCTTGCCGAGAATGGTTTTCTGGGCAGTTTGAATACGAGCATGTGGAAACAATAGGAATGGAACTCAATAGTGTAGACGAACTGATCAGCGACATTCGCCAGGGGCGCATGGTAGTGCTGCTCGATGACGATGCTGACAGTCATAACGAAGGCGTAGTGATGGTGGCGGGCGAGCACTGTGAGGCCAAGCATGTCACCTTTATGGCGCGTCAGGCGCGTGGGCTGATCTGCCTGACTCTGACCAAAGAGCGCTGCCAGCAGTTGGACTTGCCCCCTATGGTCGATGGCGCGCAGGGAGAAAAATCTAATTTTACGCTCTCAATAGAAGGCGCTGTAGGTATCGATACCGGTATTTCTGCCGTCGATCGCGCGGCTACGGTGCAGGCTGCGGTGGCACCTCGTGCTCAACCGGCCGACATAGTGCAGCCAGGGCATATCTTTCCGCTCACAGCGATGCCCGGTGGTGTGCTGACGCGGGCTGGTCACACCGAGGCAGGCTGCGATTACGCGCGACTGGCCGGCTTGCTTCCCGCCGCCGTTATCGCGGATATATTAAAGCCCGACGGTTCGGTGGCTGATGGCCAGGCACTGCGTGAATTTGCGGCCCAACATGCCTTAAAAATTGGTTCTATTGCTAATCTGATTCATTTTCGCATGGCCAACGAACGCACGGTTCGCCGCATACGTGAGGGCATGATTGAAACTGATCACGGCCCGTTTCGTCTGACGGCCTATCGAGACCAGACCGCCGGGAAAGTACACGTCGCTCTGTCTCGAGGTGAAATTCAGTCGCATGAACCGACGCTGGTGCGAGTGCATGTGCAATCTGTTATGCGTGATCTTGTGACCAGCAATATGGCCGGCCACCCCACCTGGAGCTTGGGAAAATGCCTGCAGGCGGTGGCGAAAAATGGTTGCGGCGTGATTGTGCTGTTGGCGCACACTGAGCGCCCGGAGCAACTGTTAGCCAGTATTGATATGGCGCTGGGAGAGCACCCTAGCCCAGTGACCGGTGTGGCACCGGACGCCTACAACGAGGTGGGTCTAGGATCACAGATTCTCAAGGATTTGGGCGTGGGAAAAATTCACCTGATGGGTGCACCCATAAAGTACAATGCCATTTCGGGTTTTGATCTGGAAGTGCTAGATTTTGTGGATCCCGGACAATAGAAGGACATGATTATGACTGATATCAAGACAATCGAAGGTACATTCACCAGCGGCAAGGGCAATTATTCTATTGTCGTGGGGCGCTGGAACAGTTTCGTTGTGGAGCCTTTGTTAAAAGGTGCCCTCGACACGTTGCGACGCCATGGTGTTAGCGATAAGCAGATCACCATCGTGCGCGCTCCCGGCGCTTTTGAAATACCTCTGGTGTGCAAAAAAGTTGCCGCCAAGGGTAATGTCGATGCCATTATTGCTCTCGGCGCGGTGATTCGTGGTGGCACCCCACACTTTGAATATGTCGCAGGCGAGTGCACCAAAGGCATTGCGATGGTGAGTATGGAATACGACATCCCTGTGTCCTTTGGCGTACTGACAGTGGATACCATTGAGCAGGCTATTGAGCGATCCGGGAGCAAGGCGGGCAACAAGGGTGAAGAGGCCGCTATGTCCGCACTGGAGATGGTTAGCCTTATGAGTGCGCTCATCTAAATGGAAAAGCCGGCGCACAATACGCTCGCCGCAGAGCGACGCAAGGCCCGGCATTACGGCATGCAGGCACTGTATCAATGGCATATGGCCGGTGCCGCGGTCAGTGATATTGAGGCAGAGTTCCGCACGGATTACGACTTTAGTCATGTCGACTTAGAGTATTTCCAGTCTCTTTTGCACAAAATTCCAGCCTGTCTGGATGAGTTGGACGAGGCCCTGGAACCGCTGCTGGACCGCAAGTTGAAAGACTTGGATCCCATCGAGCTGACGCTATTACGCATGGGGATGTACGAGCTTATTTGGCGCATCGATGTGCCCTATAAGGTCGTTATCAATGAAGAAGTAGCATTAGCGAAGAAATTTGGTGCCACAGACAGCCATAAGTACGTTAACGGTGTGTTGGATAAAGCCGCCAGACAATTGCGCAAGGTTGAAGTCGACGCGGCATTCTGATGCCAGGCGCGGAGTTTTCACTGATTTATCGCTATTTTTCCGATCTGGGTCGCGGCGATGCTGTAGACCTGTCGGTCGGTGATGACTGCGCCATCCTGCGTCTGGGCGAGGGTGAGAGATTAGCCACTTCCGTTGATACGATGGTCCCCGGAGTTCATTTTCCCTGCGATAGTTTTCCCGAGGATATTGCGTTTCGTGCAGTGTCTGTCGCCGTGAGTGATCTTGCTGCTATGGGTGCCAGGCCGCTGGGAATGACGGTGGCGTTGACGCTGCCGGAGGTGGACGAGTTGTGGCTTAACGCGTTTAGTCAGGGCCTGGCTGCGGCGGTTAGTGAGTATCAATTGCCGTTAGTTGGCGGTGATACCACGCGTGGCCCACTGTCGATCTCGGTACAGGTGATGGGTGCGCTGCCCATGACCCTGGCTCTGCTGCGCAGCGGTGCACGGGTAGGGGATCAGGTTTATGTGTCCGGCACCCTGGGCGATGCGGCTGGCGCCCTTGCTTTTTTACAGGGACAGTGGCAGCCGACGCCCGACTATGCTGAGTATCTGCTGGATCGCTTTCATCGCCCTCGGGCACGGCTTGAGCTTGGCTGGGCATTATTGGGTCTGGCCACCGCGGCCATCGATGTGTCCGATGGCTTGCTGGCGGATGCGGGGCACATTGCCGCTGCCAGCGGCGTAAAGATTTGTATTGAGACCGAGTTGTTGCCGCTGTCAGCTGCACTGTGTTCCCATGATTGCCCGCAGACGATTTTGCAATGGGCGCTGGGCGGCGGTGATGATTATGAGTTGTGTTTCTGTCTGCCGGCTGATGAGTCGCCTCCCGCCGGTAGTACGCGAATAGGGCAGGTGGAGGCGGGAGCCGGGGTGGACTTTGGATTGGATATTGACATACCGCACGGATACCAGCATTTTGATGACTAGAAATCTCGGCCTGACAACGGCAGTGTCCTCGGCACATGAACACGGTAATGACGATGTCTTCATCGCCTGATAGCCACTTGAAGCGACATCTTGCGCCCGATTTTCGGCGCCATCCCGTACAATTTCTGGCTTTCGGTTTTGGCAGTGGACTGTCTCCCAAGGCTCCCGGCACAGCGGGTACATTAGTGGCCGTGCCGATCTATCTGCTCATTGCCGACTGGAGTCTTCTCCAATATTCTTTTTTTATTATCATTTGCGCACTGTTGGGTGTCTGGATTTGTGGCGCCGCCAGTCGGCAACTGGAGGTTCATGATCACCCCGGTATTGTGTGGGATGAATTCGTCGGGTATTGGATTACCCTTTGGGCAGTGCCGTTTGACTGGGTATGGATTATTGCAGGCTTTGTGGTGTTTCGCGTCTTCGATATTATCAAGCCCTGGCCAGTGAGTGTGCTGGACAGGAAAGTGGGTGGTGGGTTTGGTATTATGATTGATGACGTGCTGGCCGGAGTGATGGCCTGCGTGACATTACACATTGCGTTGTATTTTACCTAGCACCGCGCCGGAGGTATCTGCATGCCTACAAAGAAAGCGGTAACCCTGACGCTCAGTCTGTTAATGGTGGCTGCGCAGGCTTGTGGGGAGCCGGCCGCTGTTGTGGTTGAGGCACTCATGGGCAAGGCCGCTGTATTGATGATTGATGGCCAGCGCAAAATGCTGGCAGTGGGAGAATCTTTCGCCGGTGTGACATTGGTCGCGACTGAAGCCACGACTGCCACGCTGGAAGTCGATGGACGAACGGAAACAGTCGGACTGTCTCGGCATGTTGCCACCACTTATCAGACACTCGAAGAGCGCGTTGTCACGATTGCACGTGATTCAAAGCTGCAGTATCAGACTAACGCGGTCATCAATGGTCGCAGCGTACTGGTACTGGTTGACACTGGAGCCAACGTCGTCGCTATCAGCTCATTTCAAGCTAAGGCGATGGGTGTCAATTACCTCGAGGATGGGACGCCATCTCAGGTGGAAACTGCCAGTGGTGTGATTGATGCCCACTCAGTGACCCTGCAGTCTGTGAACGTTGGAGGGCTGCAGGTCGATAATGTCCCAGCGACAGTCGTAGAAGGCACCTATCCTGCCACTATTTTATTGGGTATGAGCTATCTGCGGCACGTCAAAATACAGGAACATGACGGAATGCTATCTCTGTCGAAATCCCAATAGGCATTGCTCGCGCCCGATCACACAAAGCTGCTAGACTGTGCGACCTTTTCTTATGGATGTTCCGCGTGGCAGTGCGCTTCATAGAGTCCGCCCTCCTACCCACGGTTTGGGGTAAGTTCGATCTCCACGGCTTCGAGGATGAAGAGTCCAATAAGGAGCACGTGGTCCTTACCATGGGCGATGTGTCCAATGGGGAGCCCGTATTGACCCGTGTGCATTCCGAGTGTCTCACTGGGGATGCTTTGTTCAGCATGCGTTGTGATTGCGGCAGCCAACTGCAGGCCGCTATGGAGGCCATTGCACGCGAAGGCAGGGGCGCGCTGTTCTATCTGCGTCAGGAAGGACGTGGTATTGGTCTGCTCAATAAGATCAAGGCCTACAAGCTACAGGACGCTGGCGCAGATACGGTGGAGGCTAATGAGCGACTGGGCTTTGGCGCGGATATCCGCGACTACAGCATGTTGCAGTCCATGATCGAACACCTTGGCATCAACGCTGTACGATTAATGACTAACAATCCGCGCAAAGTGGCCGCGATGGAAAAGCAGGGCGTTGAAGTTGTTGCACGGATTGCCCTGCACACCACCAGTAACCCGCACAATGAAAAGTACCTGCGCACTAAGGTAGGAAAGCTCGGGCACATGATTGAAGGTAGCGAGTAGTCTGTAAAGTGGGCGGTTCGCGAGTCCTTCCCCGACGTGATCAGCGGTCGCGTGCGATGATGTAGTGGGCCAGTCCCCGCAAAGAGTCAGCTGACACTCCGAATTTCCCCAGTGCCTCCAGTGCTGCCTGCAATAATCGCTGTGATTCCTTTTTAGCGCCGTCCAAACCCATCAGGCTGACGTAGGTCGGTTTATTGGCCTTACTGTCCTTGCCTTGCGTTTTCCCCAGCGTTTCTGCATTCCCTTCGACATCGAGAATATCATCAACCACCTGGAAGGCTAGGCCGATGTGGGTGCCATAGGTGTCCAGGGCGGATAGTTGCTCGGCGCTGGCATTGGCAGCGATCCCGCCCATAGTCAAGGCAGCGCGGATGATGGCGCCCGTTTTAAAGGCGTGCATGGACTGGAGCTGTTGCAGGTTTACGTTACTGTTAGTGGCCGCAATATCCATGGCTTGACCCCCCACCATGCCTTGCAGTCCGGCAGCTTTGGCTAGCGATTTGATCAAGGCCACGCGCTGTGCAGCATTGAAACCCGGAGCGTCCGCCAACAACTCAAAGGCCCACGCTTGCAGCGCATCGCCTGCCAGTATGGCCGTCGCCTCATTAAAGGCTTTGTGACAACTTGGGCGGCCTCGGCGTAGGTCGTCATCATCCATTGCGGGTAAGTCGTCATGTACCAGGGAATAGGTGTGAATCATTTCCAATGCACAGGCGACGTGATCCAGATCTGTGCCGTGACCTTTATGGCCCAAAGCCTGGGCAGCCGCGTAAACCAGGGTTGGGCGAATGCGTTTGCCGCCATTGGTCAGCACATAACTACAGGCTTGGGAAATCGTGTCCAGAGCCTCTCCCGTGCCTGCAGCCGTTGTGGCTTGGTCTGTAGCGAAGTTAGCCAACTGGCGATCTACCTGGTCTTTGCTGGCCAGAAGAAAGTTGGCAAAACGTTTGCTCATTCGATGTTTCCGTCAGTAAACGGCTCTACTTTGGGCTCTCCATTGTCTTCCAACAGCAATTTCACCTTTTGTTCGGCTTCAATTAAGGTCTGCTGCGCTTGGCGAATAAGTTTGATACCCAGCTCGAACGCATTGAATGAATCCTCAAGGGATGACTGTTCGTCCTCCAATGTGCGGATTGTGGCTTCTAGCTGGGCAACCGTTGCTTCTATATCAAGTTTTTTGGTTTTGGCCATAACATCATTACCTGTGTGGAAGGTACGCCCGAAGCGTCAGTATGAAATTGAAATTATATAAGGTTTATGCATCGGGGAGCTTTCCCGCAGCGCTAGGGTTTAACGACTGAGATGCTCTTTAGTTGGTGCGTATGCAGAGGCACTATTCAATTTAGCTTTTATGGCGCGTTCTATGCCGGGTCCATCGAGTCCAATCCATGCATGTTGCTCCTCGGACGTTCCGTGTTCGATAAATGCATCGGGAATACCCAAATTGAGTACGCCCACCAATAGATGCTGTTCGACTAGACATTGGTTGACGCCGGAACCGGCTCCTCCGCTAATGGCGTTGTCTTCCAGCGTCACTAGCAAGTCGTATTCGCCAGCGAGCGTTTCGATGATTTTGGTATCCATGGGTTTCACCCACCGCATATCCACAACTGTGGCATTCAACTGGTTGGCGGCCAGCAGGGCGTATGGCAGTAAGGCTCCAAAGTTGAGAATGGCGACCTGTTTCCCACTCCGCACTTCCCGCGCTTTACCAATCGGCATTTGTACTAATTCATCAGCAATCAAGGCGCGAGGCCCTGTGCCTCGTGGGTAGCGAATGGCTGCGGGGCCCGGATACTGATACGCGGTGTAGAGCATTTGTCGACATTCATTTTCGTCAGAGGGCGCACCAATCACCATGTTAGGAATACAGCGCAGGTAACTCAAGTCAAAGGCCCCATGATGCGTTGGGCCATCCTCTCCCACCAGCCCCGCCCTATCGATGCCGAAGGTGACATCAAGATTCTGTAGGGAAATATCGTGAATTAACTGGTCATAGCCGCGCTGCAGGAAGGTGGAGTAGATGGCGACCACGGGTTTGAGTCCGTCACAGGACATGCCAGCGGCCATTGTCAGCGCATGCTGCTCGGCGATGGCGACATCGTAGTAGCGATCGGGGAAGCGCTTGGAAAATTCCACCATGCCCGAGCCTTCGCACATAGCGGGAGTGATGCCCACCAGGCGATTGTCGCGCTCCGCCATATCGCACAACCAGCGTCCAAACACCGCTTGATATTTAGGTCCACTGGGCTTGGCCTCTGCAACAGCTGCCAGCGGTCCCTTTGGCTTGGCCTCGATCTTGTTGACGGCGTGGTAGCCAACAGGGTCCTGTTCGGCGGGTTGGAATCCCTTACCTTTCATCGTGCGGATGTGCAGGAATTGCGGCCCGTCCAGGTCTTTTATGTTCTCCAGGGTTTGGAGTAATCCCGGCAGGTCGTGACCATCCAGTGGCCCAATATAGTGAAAGCCCAACTCTTCGAACAGCGTTCCCGGGGCGACCATACCCTTGAGATGCTCCTCTGTGCGCTTGGCTAACTCCCAGGCAGGTTGAATTTTCTGCAAAACTTTTTTTGAGCCCTTGCGCATGGCGATATAAAATTTGCTGGCCCATATTTTCGCAAAGTAAGTTGCGAGCCCACCTTTGTTGTGTCCGATGGACATCTGGTTGTCGTTCAGAATGACCAGCATATTGGGACGCTCATGGCCGGCGTGGGCGAGTGCCTCAATGGCCATGCCGCCAGTGATGGCGCCATCGCCAATAACGGCGATCACCTTGCGATTAATACCCTGCTGTCTGGCCGCCAGTGCCATGCCCATGGCAGCGGAAATGCTGGTTGAGGAGTGTCCCACGCCGAAGGTGTCGTACTCACTTTCCGTACGCTTAGGAAAACCTGCCAGCCCGTCGGCCTGTCGCATGCTGTGCATCTGTCCCCGGCGGCCAGTGAGGATTTTATGGGGATAGGTCTGATGACCTACATCCCAGACAATGCGATCGTGCGGTGTGTTGTAGATATGGTGCAGAGCGACAGTGAGCTCGATCACGCCCAAGCCTGCTCCAAAATGCCCGCCCGTCTGACCCACGGTGTATAGCAGATAAGCCCTGAGTTCTTCCGAAATTTGCAGCAGTTGCTGTGTGTTTAGCGCATGCAGGGAATCCCCCTGCTCAATTCTGTCCAGCAGTGGGGTGTCAGGTGGAATGATGGGGAGATCTGAAAGCATGGTGTGATTCTAGCGCATCCTAGCGCAAAAGTGGGAGTCCCTTAGGTTGAACAGTTCCCAAACTTCCGACATCAGCCTTTGCCGGTGTGGAAGCAAGCGGACAAGCCGTTTGCAATGTCCATAGAGATCGACCGTAGTGTTGTCGCGGTACAGTAAGGCAGGCGCTTTGTTGCGCTACCCGGAATAGTCTTTGAAGTTGTGAATTTGACGACGCTGTTTCTTGGTGGGTCTGTGGGCCGGCCGGTCTATCATGCCTCCGGCGGACTTGCGAGCCAGCGCCTCTTTTTCGCGCTTGGCAAGGCTTTCGGTTGTTTCTTCGTAGAGCAACTGCGCCTCGGGTGCACCGCGGCGCTGATCACTGAGCTGTTTTATTCGCACCACCTTTTCATCCACGCCCTGACGTATTTGCAGAATATCACCCGCAGAGATTTCCTTGGACACCTTTACGCGCTGGCCATTCAGGTGCACTTTACCACCATCAATAGCGGCCTTGGCGAGGCTGCGTGTCTTAAAAAAGCGTGCCGCCCACAGCCATTTATCCAGACGTACTTTTGGGGTTTGGTCATTGGGGGGCTTCACGGTTGAGGCCCTTCCGGCATGATTTCATCAAAATGGTGAATCCCTCGAAAGCGCGTATCGATGCGCTTCTGACGTTGGCTGTCCGGCTGCAACAAGGTAAGCAAATGGGCGATGCCATATTGTTGTGCGCTGGCTAGAACCTGCTCGGTATCATCGATCAGCAGGGTGCGGGAGGGATCGAAGGGGTGCAGCTGTTGCAGCCTGTGCCAGAAATCTTGCTCTTCTTTTGGCGCGAGTAAATCGTGTGAGACCACCACGCGATCGAACCAGTGAATGATGTTAATGTTATCCATCTTGATCTCCAGTGTCTTGCGATGCGCATTAGTGACCATCACCACGTCCCGATGACTGTGATGTAGCTGGGTGAGGAACTCGATGGCAAAGGGTCTGGCACTGATCATGTGTTGTAGTTCCCGCTTCAGGGCGGCAATATCCATATCCAGCCGTTGTGACCAGTGATCAAGGCTGTACCATTGCAAAGTGCCCTGTTCGGCACCGCATTCACCGTACAAATAGGCGCTGGATTCTTCTTTAGATATTTGATGTCGTAAGGCGTAGGTGCGTGGCAGGTGTTCGCTCCAAAAAAAGTTGTCGAAGTGCAGGTCCAGCAGGGTGCCGTCCATGTCCAGTAATACGGTGTCGATACAGCTCCAGTCAATCATGCGTTGTTCTCGGGCCCCAGCCGTGGTCTTTTATTGGTCATTGAGTGTGATTATGCCTTTTTTTGCTTCTGATAGCAGAGTCTAAGCGGTCAGGGCCCCGGGCAGTGGTATATTGATGTCTATGGTACAAACGATAAAACAGCAAGACTTGCCGCAATGGGTGGCGCCATTACTCGATTTATGCCGCGAGGCGGGTGAGGCTATTTGTGAGCACTACCATGCCCCTGCAGCGGCTGATTACGAGTCCAAACAGGATGATTCACCGCTAACGCTTGCTGATCTTGCCTCTCACGCAATACTGCAGGCGGGGTTGATCTCGCTGGATGCGACTGTTCCTGTACTGTCGGAGGAGTCTGTCCCCGCTGACATTACCCATCGTCGTCAGTGGCGTCGCTATTGGCTGATTGATCCGCTGGATGGCACCAAAGAATTTTTGGAAAGGACGGGCGAGTTCACTATCAACGTCGCCCTTATCGATGACCACCGTCCCATCATGGGTCTGCTGTATCTGCCCTTGGAGCGGGTCGCCTACGTTGGTATTCCCGGTCAACTGGCGCAACGTTACAGCGACACCGGAGATGGCGCCTGGTCGGTTTGTGAACTGGTACCACCCCTGCTGCAGCCAGATCAGCCCCTAGTGGTCCTGGCGAGTCGGCGCCATCATGGCGATCGTCTGCAAACGTGCCTTGAGTGGTTGGAAAAGAATTGGCCCTGCGTGTCTAGAAGCAACATGGGTAGCGCACTGAAATTCTGCTATATGGCACGCGGGCAAGGGGATTTCTATCCGCGTTTCGCGCCGTGCTGTGAGTGGGATCTGGCAGCAGGCCAAGCGCTATTGGAAGCCACTGGGGGGTGCCTGGTAGGGTTAAATGGAGAACCGCTGCGCTACAATTGCAGCGATTCACTCTACAGCCCGCCTTTCTATGCCATGTCTGATGGGGTCCATCCACTGTGGGAACGGTTGCTCCAGGCAGGTTTAGATTAGTGTGTTTGTGAACATTAGTAGACTTGTGTCAGCATTCCCTCACAGTATAGAGTTACACTCCTTCTTGAGAACCTTACTGGCAGTATAAAATACTTGATGAATGAGCCACCTGAAAACGGCGTTGCTGACGACACTGAAGCTGCTAACGAATTAGTGACGCCCGGTATGCGTTTGCTGAACTTGCAAACCAAACATCGGGCGCTGGATGTTCAGATAGAAGAGCTGCAAGGCTTTCCTTATCAGAACCAGATATTGCTACAGCGCTTGAAAAAAGAAAAGCTACGCCTTAAGGACGCCATCACGCGGCTTAAAGACGATATGATCCCTGATCTCAACGCTTGATGTTTTTATCAGGCGCTTTCAATAGACTTTTTCGTGGCAGCGTCATGCGTTAAGCGTGCTTCGAGTTGCAATAGAACCCTTTTAGCCTCAAGCCCGCCAGCAAATCCGGTCAGACTTCCATTACTGCCAATGACCCGATGACAGGGCACCACAATGGGGAGGGGGTTACGACCGCTGGCGGCTCCGACCGCTCGCACTGCAGCCGGATTATTAATGCTGTGGGCGATATCTTTGTAGCTGCGCAATTCACCGTATGGAATATCAGCGAGGGCGTCCCAGACAGCCTGTTGAAAGGGAGTCCCTTTCGTCCACAACGCTAGTTCAAAGCGCTGTCGCTTTCCGGCAAAGTAGTCGGTCAGTTGATGCGCACAATTGACCAATACGGCATCAGAGGTTTCAACAACATCGTTGTTGTACTGCCCTTCGAATTCAATCTTAAGTAGCTGTATGCCGTTCGAGGCCAGTCGCAAAGTACCGATCGGTGTGTCCAGGTGTTGATAATTCATAGACTTAAGCGTCTCGGGCATCAAGCGACAGGCTGGGGTTACGGAACCTTGACGGGTCAACCGAGGTCTTGATGAGCTGGGTCTCGAGAGAGGTGTCGATCGTTATCGTGTTGGAGGCATTGTCCATGACAGCAATCATAGGCGCAAGGCGCTAGATGCACTAGCCACAATCGGTCCGATATAACCGCGCTTGGAGGGCTGCGTTATTCTCCCCAGCCTATTATAATGAAAGGCTTTAAATAATGCGCTGAGTGCGGCGTGTGATGGGAGAGGCTGATGCTTAGATTATTATTGCCGGCGTTATCGTTGCTTATGGTGCTATGCCAGTCTTCCACCTATGCCTCGTCTCAACAGGCAAAAAATGTCAGATTGGATCCACTGCTGGAGCGGGTGGGGGTGTCGCTCCAAGCTCATCTGGCGTTGGTTGAGCAGTTGCACTTGGACCAAGACACTCTGTTAGCGTTGGGCAGCGCTGCCGGCGACGACCTGCAGCCAATCTTTGTTGCTACATCCAATAATTATCGCCACTCGGTTGAAGCCGCTGTGTCCGTGACTAGTGCTATTGCTGGAGTGAATCAGACTGCCATCACACTATTCGAGGGTTGGCGGGACGAAATTGGCTACCTCACAGATGCTCGCCTGAAGGCCGACAATGAGGCCCAATTCGCAGCAAGTTGGCAGCGCTACGAGGAGTTGATTCAGCCTCTGAAACAGTCTGAAGCCATGATCGACCCGGTGTTGACTGAGCTCAGAAAATTTTCAATCCATTTCAAATACGCGTTAGATGAACCTTCGGTAGCGTCACGAAAGACTGAGTTAAGCGATACGGATAATAATATAGAAGCATTGATCAATGCGTTGACCGCTTCCGCCGTCAAGTCTAAAGCCTTTCTGGAATCGACGCAGTGATTATAGGCCCCGTTTTATGAATCTTGTTATTTACGCAATCCCGTTTTTTATGCTCGCCAGCGGGTCTGAACGTGTTGTTCCTGGTGTTTTTGTTGCGTCCGCAGCCAGTGCCTAATTCGGAGGCTGTCTCTTAAGGCCGTCAATCGGTTTGGCATAGCAATATAGGTTCTACGCTGGTGGAATTACTGCCATTGTCGAGGTACAAGATTCCACCCACGATACTGACATTCAGTTGCACTGTGCGATTGAGAAGATCGGCTGCCGACTGAATCTCGGTCCAGTCAAGTAGCCATACGTGTAAATGCGGTAGTGCACTGATGGCCTCATTGTTCAATTTCCACCAGGTCGGTGTGCTTTTGGCAAACGCGTAAACGCTCACCTGACGAGCTCGGCCGCAAGCTTTGCGTAGGCGAGCTTCCTCCGGATGCCCAACCTCTATCCAGTGTTCAATTTCCCCGCTGTCGCTGTGTACCCATAAGTCTGGTTCATCAGCGGTGGAGATGCCTTTGGTGAACTCCAATCCGCGTGCACAGTTCAGGCAGTAAGCCAGTAGCCTCACCATCATTCGCTCCAGTGTTTCTGACGGATGTTTGGCCAAGGTCAGGGAGAGTGATTCATAGCAATTGCGATCGCTGTCAGCGAGTTCGATCTGGGCTTTATAGATGGTCGGTTTGAGCGCCATGTTTAGGGTGTGTCCTTAGAGGGGGAGTGGAGGATACGCCATTGTGACTGATTTCCAATAGGCGTATCAGGGCGGCGGATGATCTGCGCAGAAATGCACTGCGATGGTGGGTCATACGGCACTGCGTTTATGGCTTTGCGAGGCGCGCCCGCGCTACGGCGGATGCGTTCGTCCGGCCAAGAGTCGCCGAAATTCGGCTCCCTGCTGCAACCAATAGCTCCAGATCAATACCGGTTGCGATACCCATGCCGTGGAGCATGTAGATCACATCCTCGGTGGCGACATTGCCCGAGGCGCCAGGTGCGTACGGACAGCCACCCAGTCCGGCGACGGAGGCGTCAATGGTGTGAATGCCATGCTGGAGTGCGATCAGGATATTGCTCAGCGCCTGGCCGTATGTGTCGTGGCAGTGCACGGCCAGTTGATCGGGGTTAAAGCGTGCGAGCAAGACACGCAGAAGACGTTCCATGCTCCCTGCGTTGCCGACGCCAATGGTGTCGCCTAATGAGACCTCATAACACCCCATATCAAACAATTTGGCAGTAACCTCCGCCACGTTTTGCGAGGACACCTCCCCCTCGTAGGGGCAGCCGAGCACACAGGACACGTAACCGCGCACCGGTATATTGTGCTGTTGTGCGGCTTCCATCACCTCGCGAAAACGTACTAGGCTCTCTTCGATGCTGCAGTTGATATTTTTATGGGAGAAGGTCTCTGAGGCGACGGCAAAAATGGCGACTTCGTCAGCGCCAACGGCCAAAGCGCGCTCAAACCCCTGAAGGTTGGGTGTGAGGGCGCAGTAGCGAACGCCGGGGCGGCGTTCAATGCGGCTAAAGACCTGTTCACTATCAGCCATTTGCGGCACCCACTTCGGGTTCACAAAACTGCCAGCCTCAATATAGGAGTGACCGGCACGAGTCAGGTCGTCTATTAGTTGTAGCTTGGCGGCAAGGGGGATGGTTTGGGATTCACTCTGTAGGCCATCTCGGGGGCCGACCTCTACCAGCCGAACGGTTTTAGGAAGGCTCATGGGTGATTACTCCTCACTGACGACAAAGTCGACCAGCGCTGCACCGCCATCGACTAAATCGCCGCTCTCATAATAGAAGGCTTGCACTATGCCAGGACAGGGTGCCCGAATAGTGTGTTCCATTTTCATCGCTTCCATGACCAACAGCGGCGCGCCGGTTTCTATCTGATCGCCCACTCGCGCCAGCAGCGTGACGATCGTGCCGTTCATTGGCGCTCGCAGTCCGCCATCACCGCCGGTATCCTCTGCTTCACCTGTGTCAGCAAAGACTTCGTGAAAATGGCAGGCGCCCTCTGGCAAATAAAGGGTAAAACTGTCGTGCGTGTGTGCCAGGGTAGCGCGGCGTCGGTGCCCGTCGATTTCAAGATGCAGTGTATTGTCCTCCAGTGTGCCCGCCAACAGCGTTTCATGACCTGCTGCGCGCACCCGATACTGTGTCCCCCGCTGCTCTAACTCGACCGCGTAATCCTGTTGCTGGCAGTGCAGCGTGATATGGTGACTGTGCAGTCCGTTCAGGCGCCATGCGTTGGTGTCTTGCCACGGAGAGTAAGGGTCAATGCAAGAGGCGGTCAATTTGGCTCGTCGCTGTTTATGCAGTAGCAATGCTAATGCGGCTAGCGGCAATTCGCGCTCGAGGTTCCCGCGGTGTGTATGGAAAAGTAACTGCGCATGCTCATCGATAAAGCCTGTATCCAACTGTGCCTCCTCAAAGGGACGGCAGGTCGCCAGATTGTAAAGGAAGTCGAGATTGGTGACGGTGCCGCTGATACGGTATTGCGAGAGCGCCGTGCTGAGTCTCTGCAGCGCGCGATCACGGGATTCGTCCCAAACAATTAATTTAGCGATCATCGGGTCGTAGTACACGCTGATGTGATCACCTTGGCATACTCCGGTGTCTACCCGCACATACCGGGATTGATCGGGTGGGCGTAAAAAATCCAATGTGCCGGTAACCGGCAAGAAGTCGTTATCCGGGTCTTCCGCATAGACTCTCGCCTCAAACGCATGTCCGCGAATCTGTACTGCCTCTTGTGTCAGTGGCAGGGGTTCGCCACATGCGACCCGCAACTGCCACTCCACTAAGTCCAGCCCCGTAATCATCTCCGTGATCGGATGCTCAACCTGTAGGCGGGTGTTCATCTCCATAAAATAAAAGCTGTCGTCCTGTTGTAGCAAAAATTCTACGGTACCCGCTCCACGGTAGTCGATGGCGCGCGCCGCCGTGATGGCGGTTTCACCCATCGCCCGTCGCAGTGTGTCAGTCATACCCGGAGCGGGGGCTTCTTCAATAATTTTTTGGTGACGTCGCTGCACCGAACAATCACGTTCCGCCAGGTAAATACCGTGTCCCAGATGATCGAAAAATATTTGGAATTCCACGTGCCGTGGTTTGATGAGGTATTTTTCCACTAGCATTGTGTCATCACTAAAACTGGCTAGGGACTCTCGTTTGGCAGCGGCCAGCGCCTCGTCGAATTCGTCTGCCGACGACACTTGGCGCATTCCTTTGCCGCCGCCGCCAGCGGTTGCTTTGAGCAGCACTGGGTATCCCATTGATTGAGCCGCAGACTTTAGCCGCGCTGGGTCCTGATCATTCCCATGATAGCCGGGCACCAGTGGCACACCCGCCTGCTCCATAATACGTTTGGCCGCAGATTTGCTGCCCATGGATGCAATCGCCGCAACACCGGGACCAATAAATACCACACCCTGATCCGCACAGGCCGCTGCAAAATCAGCATTTTCTGACAGAAAACCATAGCCTGGATGTATGGCTTGCGCGTGCGTAATTTGCGCGGCCGCCAGTATCTTCTCTCCCAACAGGTAGGACTCCCGCGCAGGAGCTGCGCCAATATGGATCGCCTCGTCCGCCAGTTTTACATGCAGCGCATCACGATCTGCATCTGAATACACCGCTACGGTTGCCACGCCCATACGCCGTGCCGTCTTGATAATGCGGCAGGCAATTTCACCGCGGTTGGCAATGAGAATTTTTTTAAACATGATGTTCTAACCTCGCACCTTATTAGGTAGAGAGCGGAGAAATGAGAAACAACGAACGATCAAGCGCATCACATCCTGAATACGCCGAAAGACGTCTCCTCAATTGGCGCATTCAATGATGCTGAAATACAGAGACCCAGAACCTTGCGGGTATCTGCCGGATCTATCACCCCGTCATCCCATAATCGCGCTGACGCGTAGTAGGGGTGCCCCTGTTCTTCATACAAATCGATAATAGGCTGCTTGAAGGCAGCCTCCTCTTCGGGGCTCATGAGCTTGTCATCGCGCGCCATCTGGTCCTGTTTTATCGTAGCGAGTACCCCCGCTGCCTGCTCGCCACCCATGACTGAGATACGAGCGTTAGGCCACATGAAAAGAAAGCGCGGCTCATAGGCACGTCCACACATGGCGTAGTTACCCGCGCCGAATGATCCCCCTATCATCACCGTGAATTTGGGCACTCTGGCACAGGCTACGGCGTGCACCATTTTTGCACCGTGACGAGCGATACCCCCTGCCTCATATTGCTTGCCCACCATGAAGCCCGTGATGTTCTGCAGGAATACCAATGGTATTTTACGCTGCGCGCACAACGTGACGAAGTGAGCCCCCTTGACCGCTGACTCACTGAACAGTATGCCGTTGTTCGCGACGATGCCCACCGGGTAACCGTGAATACGCGCGAAACCACAGACTAGCGTCTCACCGAACAGCGCTTTAAATTCGTCAAAATCTGAGCCATCGACGATGCGGGCAATCACCTCGCGTACATCGTAAGGCTGTTTGGTGTCAGCAGGAATCACGCCATAAATGTCTTTCACGCGATAGAGCGGCTCGACGCTAGGTTGCACGTCTATGGTAACGGGCTTGACTCGATTCAGGCGACTCACTGAGCGACGTAACAGTTCCAGAGCGTGATGATCATTGTTGGCATAATGGTCGGTGACGCCGGAGGTACGGCAGTGCACATCAGCTCCGCCAAGTTCTTCCGCCGAAACGATTTCACCGGTAGCGGCTTTTACTAACGGGGGTCCACCCAAGAAAATGGTCCCCTGATTTTTGACGATAATGGATTCATCCGCCATGGCGGGCAAATAAGCCCCCCCGGCGGTGCAGGAACCCAGCACCGCGGCTATCTGTGGGATTCCCTTCGATGACATACGTGCCTGATTGTAGAACGCGTGCCCGAAGTGCTCGCGATCCGGAAATACCTCGTCCTGTAATGGCAAAAAGGCACCACCAGAATCCACGAGGTAGAGGCAGGGCAAGTGATTCTCTTCGGCAATGGTTTGCGCTCGACCCTGTTTTTTTACTGTGAGCGGATAGTAGGCGCCGCCCTTAACCGTGGCGTCGTTTATAAAGATCATGCATTCCAGACCGCAGACGCGGCCAATACCGGTAATGATTCCGGCGCCCGGCACATCGTCTGTATAGACGTTGTAGGCGGCGAGCTGGGACAGCTCCAAAAATGGAGAGCCCGGATCCAGTAAGGCATTGAGTCGCTCCCGCGGGAGTAGCTTGCCGCGGGAGGTGTGACGCTCCTGAGCCTTTTCGCCACCTCCTTGGTGAATAACATCGACTCGCTGTCGCAGGTCATCAACCTGCGCTTCCATGTGTTCCCGATTTTTGTCGAAAATGTCGCCCCGAGTATTGATGCGTGAATCCAGCAGTGCCATGTGTGTGCTCCTAAGCAGTTGCGTTAAACAGTTCGCGGCCGATGAGCATGCGCCGTATTTCGGAGGTGCCTGCGCCGATTTCGTAAAGTTTGGCATCACGCAGCAGGCGTCCAGCGTTGGCATCATTGGTATAACCGAAACCCCCTAGCGCCTGTATTGCCTGCAGTGCCATCTGGGTCGCTTTCTCTGCGGTATAAAGAATCACTGCAGCGCAGTCCTGACGTGTTCCCTCACCTCTGTCACAGGCACTCGCGACGGCATATAAATAGGCACGACAGGCATTGAGGTCAGCGTACATGTCTGCTAGCTTGCCCTGCATCAGTTGAAACTCTCCTATGCTCTGTCCGAATTGTTTGCGGTCGTGCAGGTAGGGCAGAACCTCGTCCAGGCAGGCTTGCATGATGCCCACCGGTCCTCCGGACAATACAGTGCGTTCATAGTCTAAACCTGACATGAGTATTCTCACGCCGTCGCCTTCATTGTGCAGTCTATTTTCAGCTGGCACCTCACAATTTTGGAAGACCAGCTCACAGGTGTTGGAGCCGCGCATACCGAGTTTGTCGAGTTTAGGCGAGCGGGAGAATCCTGGGGCATCGCGCTCAACGATGAACGCAGTAATGCCTTTGGATCCTGCCTCAGGATCGGTTTTGGCATAGATTATGTAGACATGGGCATCGGGGCCGTTGGTGATCCACATTTTAGTCCCGTTGAGTATGTAGCTGTCGCCCTGTTTGCGAGCATTTAATTTCATGCTCACCACGTCGGAGCCGGCGTTGGCTTCTGACATGGCCAGTGCGCCTATGTGTTGACCCGAACACAGCTTTGGAAGGTATTTCTGTTTTTGTTCCTCATTGCCGTTCTTGGCTAACTGGTTAAGGCACAGATTGGACATGGCGCCATAGGACAGTCCGACAGAGGCAGAGGCGCGGCTAATTTCCTCCATGACCACCGAGTGGGCGAGGTATCCCATATTGCTGCCGCCATAGCTATCTTCTACGGTAATTCCCAACAGGCCCATGTCTCCTAACGTTCGCCATAGATCCATGGGGAACTCATTACTGCGGTCTATGTCTGCCGCGCGCGGGACAATTTCTTTTTGGCACATTTGGTAGACCGCATCGCGCAGCATGTCGATGTCTTCCCCAAGGCCAAAGTTGAGGGTAGGGTAGCGGGAGCTCATAATGGATGTCCTATCATTTCTTTGGGATTGCTGAAATTTTTTTCTGGCGTTTTCCCAGCGCCTTCTCGCAAAGCCCCAGTACCTCGCTGAGTCCTGTCAGCATGTCATCGATATCGTCTTTTTGCTGCAGAAGTCTAGCTTGGCGCCCTGAGATCGTATTGATCAGTGAGAGAAGTTGTTCTGTGTTATTGCGCAGTGGGTCGTACAAATCAATCACTTCGACGCTTTCCTGCAGCGTCATGCCAATACGCTTTCCACGCAGGATCAGCTTTATGCGAACCCGGTCAGCAGTGGTATAGACTCGCCTCTGCCCCTCACGTAGGGGCTGGACGAGGCCTTTTTCCTCGTAAAAACGGATGGCGCGGGTGGTGACCCCGAACTCGCTAGCCAGCTCTGAGATTGTGTAGGTTTGGTTTGGCATGTGCTGTTCCTCCTGCACAACGAGTGGCAAACGGCACTGTATCAAACAATTACGTTAACGTAAACGGAAGGTTAATTGAGGTTAGTACGATGAGATGACTCAGGTCCGCTCCTGTAGCCGCTAGGCGGGATAATCCGGGCGCTGGAAGAGTTATGCCACTCGATATATCGAGATTATTTGCTATCATCCCTCATCCAGTGACCGAAGAGTACCGTCATTCATGTCAAGATCATTATTGCCGCTGCTTGCCGATGGCGAGTTTCACTCGGGCCAGGATCTTGCAGAGGCTATGGGTGTGAGTCGCACTGCTGTGTGGAAACAGGTCAATCGCCTAGTGAACGACTCGGTGCTCGCCATTGAGTCAGTGAAGGGTAAAGGCTATCGCATTCCTGGCGGTATTGACCTGCTCGATGCCGCTCAGGTGAAAGCTGGACTTGATCCGCGTGCCGCTGCACTGATGGGCCGTCTGGAGATTCTCGACACGGTCGACTCGACCAACGCCCATGTGATGCGTTTGGCCGAGCAGGACGGCTTGACCGGCTTGGTGTGCTCTGCGGAGCAACAGTCCGCGGGTCGTGGCCGCCGTGGTCGGCAGTGGGTCAGCCCCTATGCGAGTAATCTCTATTTGTCTCTGCTGTGGGAGTTTACTCAAGGGGCGGCGGCTTTAGAGGGGCTGAGCTTGGCCGTAGGGGTCGCCGTTGCGCGCGCACTGCGAGCCTGTGATGTGCCTGCTGTGCAGCTCAAATGGCCTAACGATGTGTTATACGATGGTGCCAAACTCGGGGGTATATTGTTGGAGATGAGCGGTGACGCGGCCGGAAGCTGTCGGGTCGTCATCGGTGTGGGTCTTAATGTGGCCATGCCTGACGCGGCGGCGGGTGCTATTGACCAAGCTTGGACAGATATCAACACAATGACCTCAAGTCAGACTCCCGGCCGCAGCAGGATATTGGCAGCGCTGTTAAATGAGTTGTTGCCGCTGGTGGCTGATTTCGAGCAGCGCGGATTTGCCCATTGGCGTGAGGAATGGCAGTCTCTGGATGCGTTAGCCGATGCTGCTGTGGTGCTACATGCTGGCGAAGTGCCTCTTGCTGGCATCGCGCGTGGAGTGGATGCGCGCGGTGCGCTGCAGTTGGAGACCGCGACTGGCTTGCAGTCGGTGTACGGTGGTGAAGTGTCTTTGAGGGCAGCCTCATGAACAGTCCTGGCGTCTGTCTGCAGCTTGATATCGGCAACACCCGTGCGAAATGGCGCTTGGTCAACGGCAATAGAGTCATAAGCCGTGGAGATTATCGGGCTAATGATGAAAGCTCGCAGCAACGATTACTGAATTGCTGTGAATCGCTGGATCATATCTGGGTTTCGAGTGTGACCACTGCGGCGTCAGAATTACTGTTGTCACGCCTGCTGGAAAACCAATGGGGTATCGCGCCGTGGTTTGCACGTTCTGAATCGCGCACGGGGAGCCTGATGAACAGTTACGAAGAACCGGGACGCATGGGGGTTGATCGCTGGTTGGCAATGCTCGGTGGTCGGGAGCGCAAGAAGAGCAGGCTGTGCGTTATCGACAGTGGCTCTGCCCTTACCATCGATATTGTGAGCGCTGATGGTCGTCATGAGGGTGGTTATATTATCCCCGGAGCGGCTTTGATGGAGCGCGCCCTGTTGCTCGATACTGATCGCGTCCGGTTTGATGAAGAAGTCGGCTATGGACTGTCTCCGGGCACCTCAACAGCGCACGCAGTGCGCCATGGCATTGCGCTGGCCCAAGCGGGCGCGATTACGCTGGCGTTGGAACAGGCAGCCAGCGAGCCTATGGCGATACTGTTTTGCGGAGGTGCGGGCCAGTCGCTTATGGAGTTAGTCGATCGCGGCGGAGAAGTCGTACCGGATCTAGTGTTTGAGGGCCTGGAGATAATGGCCTCATTACGATGATGTGGCGTTGGCACGGTGGTACCTTCGAAAGCTTAGTTGATCATGCAGTGCGGGCGAGGGTACAAGATAGCCGAAATCCCGTTAGCATCGACAGAGATTATTGATTATTGATCTATGAAGCACTGAGAAAAATACCACCAGTGTGTAATTCTGATGTCTGTCTATACCTTAAGTTAGATTTTTTATTATGACTCATCTTCTTCTTCCTGTTCACCAAGAACAATGTCGTCGCGCTCAATTTGCTCCGCCTCTTCGTCGTCGAGTGAGCAGCTAAGCTCATCGCCAACCTGATCGTCAGTATCGATACACTCAAAAATTTGTGCCTCGACAGCTGCGCTATCTCTGTCGGCGGCGATGCCAATATTAAAAGCGGCGTATCCTGGCAACATAAACTGGTTGAGTGCCATGCCCAGAACCCGACCTGAGTAGGGGGAAAGGATTTCAAAGGTCTCATCGGTTATTGGATTGACGATCGATCCCAAAACGGTGCCTTCCCAAATGCGCTCGCCAATGTCAACATTGGAAATCAGCAGCCCTCCGTAATTAACTCTCACCCAGCGTGAGCTATAAAATACGGCTTGCGACCCGCTGGTCGCCCAGAAGGGGCGCGTCATATTCACTCCACGCAGTACGGCCTGTATAATTTTGACTCCTTCTTTGATGTGCTTTTCTTGCAGGCTTCCGGGTTCACCCAGCTCCAGAGCGACGGCAGGTATACCATAGTTGACCGCGGCACTGCGTAAGTTGCCACGAAGTTTTCTGCTGTGTAATACCGCCGTTGAGCCAAACTTAGTGGTGAATTCCAGTACCTCAGGAACCTGCAGGTTTGCTCTGACTTGCGCAATGTTAGTTCGAGCCAATGAGCCGGTATGCAGATCTATTAATAAATCGCAATGACGTACGATATCCTGAAAAAAAGAATATGCGATGCGTGATGCAGAGCTACCCTTAGGGTTACCTGGAAAGTGTCGATTAAGGTCGCGTCGGTCTGGTAGATACCGTGTGCCATTGGTGAAGCCCAGTAAATTGACAATGGGAACACCAATGACCGTCCCGTGTAACTTCTTTGCAGAAAGCTTACTGATCAATCGCCTCACAATTTCAACGCCGTTCAATTCGTCACCATGAATAGCCGCTGTGAGGCACAAGTTTGGGCCGGGATATTTTCCACGTATGATGTTAACCGGCGCTTCTAATTTGCTGCCGTAAGAGGTTTCTCCTGCGACCCAGAGCAGTCGTCGTGTCTCCCCTAGAGATATTGTGGCACCTAGAATATTGAGTATATCATTTGGCGGCTCTGGGATTGACTCGACCCGCTCCTCATCAGTAGCATCCGGTTCTTTGTTGGCGATAGTGGTTTCAGTTGCAATCCCCTCGACCGTTGTAAGCGCTGTCTGAGCTTCAAGTGTTGGCGCAGGAAGAGCCTGCTCAACGATGACTTCTCCGGCAGGAGTCTGCATCTTATCAATTTGTATCTCGTCAACCTGAACTTCGCCCACCTGCGCCTCATCAACCTGCGCTAGCGTCGATGTCATGAAGAAGCATACGCATACGCAGATCAGCGGGCGCAGGGTAAAAATCCGGTTGTCTGAAAAAAGATATCGATACATCGAAGAGCCTTTGGAGTCTGTGGCAAACGCCACTGTCGAGGGAAGGTTGACTACGCTGACGCAGCTTGGCTGGGTCAACCGGGCGCGTGACGCTGAATTATCTGCCCTTAAATACCGGCGATCTTCGTTCAATACGCGCCATCATTCCCTCGGCAAAATCTTCAGTATGCATGAGCTTTGCCAGCGCGTTGTTCTCCATATCAAGGGCCTTTTCAAGTGAATCGATATGGGGCTGGTGCATGCATCGCTTCATCTCGCGAATGGACATCGCAGGACCTAAAGGGGGTATAAGTTGCAGCGTTTGCTCCTTGGCGTAGTTTAGAAGCTCGTCATGGGGTAAGACCTTGTTGGCAAGTCCGAGCTCTACAGCTTGCTCTGCACTAATACGTTCTGGAAAAAAAAGCATTTCCTTGGCCTTTTGGAATCCAAGCAAACGTGGCAACAGAAAAGTGGAAGCTAGTTCGGCAGCAATGCCAAGTTTCGCGAAAGGAAGTTGTATCCATGCATGCTCCGACAGGTAAATTTGGTCCGCGGCTGCTAGGCAAAGCGTAAACGCGCCACCGATTGCGAGCCCATTGATGGCAGCAATGACGGGTTTGTCACACTCATAGAATTTCATAGTCGTACGTTTTTGGGCAACATCTGACATATCAATATCTGCTAATACCTCGGGCGCCAAACCTTCAAAGGCATCAGGGTTGAAGTATCCGCCGCTGCTAAAGGCTTCTTTTTTTGGATCGTTGGCATTTTGACCCTTCGCGCCCGTCAATATCATCGCGTGCGCTGACTCATCGGACTGAAAGTGATCCACAGCGTAAAAAAGCTCCAGAAAAGTGACGGCGCTGAGAGCATTTTTGCGCCCCGGCGTATTTAATGTCAGCGTAACAATGCCAGCATCATCTTTGACATAGGTTATGTCTCGAAAATCTTGCGGTTTCATGGCGGCTTTTCCTCTTTAGGACAGCTGCATTCGCTTAACGCAAATGCTGGATTTACTATTTTGGAGTCGCTCGCAGCGAATGGCAACCATTGGGTCAGAAAAAGCTGTAAGTTGCGGTGCCGAACGGCTTGTTTAGCTGGCGTCCGCAGTCTCTTTTTCGAATTCTGCAATAGCCTGTTCGACCGGTCCCAGCATTGAGGCTGCTCGTGGATATCCAGCGTACTGTGCGATGAAAAGAAGAAACTCTCGTGCTTCGGCTGGGTTGATTTCGCCTCTCTTGAGAGAGGCTTTGATCTGTATTTTGAATGTCGTGGGCTCGCCCTTCTCTGCGATAATACCCAGCAGCAGAATGCGCTTGTCGCGCATAGAAAGTGTTTCTCGTGTCCACAGTTCGGCGAACAATTGTTTGAGCATAATGTCGGTAAAAGCATAGCCCTCTGGAGGAACTACAACATCTCCGGCGTAAACATCCTTTATTTTTTCTTCGCCCAGGGCGCGGCGTTCTTCGTCATTCATAATGTCTCTCCGATGAGTTCAGTCTACTCTAGTCTAGTGTGCCAAAAATTTTATCGTAAAGAGGTGTAATCGTTGAATAGTTGCCTTTGTGCATATTCTCATGGTGCACGTGATGCTTGGCCACAACCCAGTTCATGGTTTTGAAGGGGAAGTGCGGCAGATTCAGATAGACATGATTAATCTGGTTAAGCTGGGTGAATATCAGATACGTTAGGATTATGGTGGTGATCTGAAAAGGCCCCATAAGTGCCGCCAATATTACTGTTGATCCCATGTAGAGCGATAGCCCGATGAAAGTCTCAAAAGGGTGCACATAGTGTGCATCCAGGTAAGTGGGATTGCGGGCCTGATGGTGCACAGCGTGTATCTTACGCATGGCACCTTGCCCATGAAACCAGAATCGATGCGACAGATAGTAAAAGAAGTCATAAAACAGCAGAATGACGGCAGTGTCCAATAACACTTTCCATACCGCTTGATTTTCAAATGTGATGCAAAATGGCAGCAGTACGAGGAAAAAAACGATGTTGCAATACAGGCCGACTTTCTGAGTACTACGGACTACCGGCGGATATTTTTCCAGCTTCCATTTGGGCTTATCCTTTTCCCTATTGCGCTGTCGCATTTCGCCCACTGCTGGCACACGGAACAGAATCTTCTTGCCAACAATGGTTATGGCTACAATGCCCGCCAGTGCTACCAGGGAACCTAGGATGTGGTAGTGCTGCCATACGTAAGCCAGCCACTCGTTGTTGATTATCATTGTCATTTACCTCGCGTATTCAGTAGGACAGAGCAATAGGGTGGCGAGTGCCTTGCTGCCTTGCTCGCCTAGTCGTTGTTGAAGTTGATGCGCCAGCAGAATAATCTCGGCTTCGCTACCGGTGTCAAAAATGCCTTGTTCCAGTTCGAGCCCGAAGTACAGATCTTGTAGCGTCGCGTCCAGCCGCTTAAGCGCTGCCTGGCCAATGATCTCGGCAAACTCCGCTTCCAACTCATTGCCACTTATTATTGAGTCAGTAATCAGCTTCTCTCCGTGATCGGTGAAGATAAGCACCACTTGGCGAGCATCTGAGGGGTCGGTTTTGCGCTGCAGATACCCGAGGTTTTCCAGCTCTGTGCCGATGGCGCTGATAGCTTGCTTGCTCACGTCCTGAATGGCTGCAATTTTCTGTATTCGTCCTCCAGAAGGACCAATCAGTCCCAGTACCTGACCGAAGCGTAGCTTTAGTCCAGGATGACCTTTCTCACGCGTCAATTCCATAAGGCGTTTCAGCGTATAGTCTGAGAGTCTAGGTAGTAACCCAGCCATCGATGTGTCCGCGTTCGCGTCATTGCGCTGTGACGCGAGGCTGAGAGAGTGCCGATGAGAGATTCTTCGTAGAGACTTACTTGCATCAAGAATGCGCGAGCCGTCAATGATTTTTGCTAGCTGCTGATCCAGTTCAGCGACAATATGAAGGCCATCGCGACGCAGCTTGATGCCATGAGACGACAGAGTCAGTTGTTTGGCGCGGCCGTCTTCAGGGTCAGCGATTCGGTCAATATAGCCCGCTGCGACGACTTGTTTGGCGGCTTGATTGCAGGCCTGCCGAGAAATACCTAAAATTTCTGCTAGATCCGTTAGCCGCTTGTCGCCTTCTCCGAGCAGAATGATATAGGGGCTAAAACTCAATCGTAGATGCTCATGCCCGTACTGTTGGTGCAGCGCGGTCATCATTGTGTTTTGGAGGTATCGTGCTACACCGAGCAGGTGTCGGGAAAAGTGATGTCGATATCGATTCCTGCCCATACGGGGCTCGATGTTTTCTAGGCTGAGAGCGTTCATGCCGAAATAGTAAACGCAACTTGACTACTAGTCAATTTATATTGACAGACTCTGTTTTTGATGGATACACTGGCCGCCAATAAGAATGCGCCGCTAGAAAGAAAAAGCGTTAATAAGAGGAGTGAATTAAGGTGAAAATCAATGTCGGCTATATAGGGTTGGGTAATATCGGCAAGCCCTGTGCACAGCGGCTCATCTGCGATGCATTCAGTGCACATGTCTACGATGTGTATGCGCCTGCCGTTGAAGAATTGGTGGCAGAAGGTGCGATAGGCTGTGCGTCGGCCGCTGCTCTTGCGAAGATCTGTGTGCACATAGGTATTTGTGTGCGCGACGACGCTCAGGTGGAGAATCTTTTGCATGGCGATGACGGTATTTTTGCTCACGCGTCGCCTGGCACGTTGATAGCGATTCACAGCACGGTTACACAGGCTAATTTGCTGTTATGGGCTGAAGAGGCATCTAATTTAGGCCTCCACCTGATTGACGCTCCTATTACAGGCGGAGCGCACAGGGCACTCGACGGTACGTTGTGTTATATGGTGGGCGGTAGTGTGGAGCAATTAGCGCAGGGTTCTCCTGTGTTCCAAACTTCTGCGGAAAAAATTGTACATGCTGGACCTGTCGGCTGTGGTATAGCGCTGAAACTATGCAATAACTTTATCCAGTACACCGAGTTTGTCGCCATGGTGGAGGCGACACGGTTAGCTGAAGCCTGCGGCCTTTCGGTGGAAGTGTTGCGCGATGTAGGGTTATCCAACGGCGTTGTTAATCAGCAAATGTTTATGTTCGCCAGTGGTCGCAATGCTGTGGTAAAAACGACCAGTGAAGAAGACATGGATGCCTACTTCGGCGCGATGGGACGGCTGGGCCGAAAAGATTTGGAGTGTGCTATCAGTACTGCCAATACTAAGGGTGTTGTTATGCCCACAGCTCAATACATATGTGATCGTATCGAGAATGTGTTTATGGCCAAAGACGAATCACGGCCACCAATGTGACAGGAGTTAAGAGTATGAATCCCGAAAAAAGATTATTCATAGACGGTGAGCTGTGTGAAGCCGCTTCCGGGAAAACGTACCCCAATATTAATCCTGCAACTGAAGAAGTTATGGGCGTCGTAGCTGATGCCGGCTGCGAAGATATGGGTAGAGCGATTGCCGCTGCCCGCCGTGCATTTGATGAGACCGACTGGTCTACCAATCATGCCTTTCGTCATAAGTGTCTGCAGCAATTGCAGCAAGGATTACGCGCCGTACAGCAAGACTTTAAGTTACAGATCGCCGCTGAGACCGGAGCGCCGCTGGGTATTTGTGGGGAAATGGGGCCGCAGTGTGAATTGCCTATCGGTTTTATCGACTATACGCTAAAAAGCTTACCTGACTTCGACTGGAGCCGCGATATTGGTGTTTCTGAGATGATGGGTGGTAAGAACCGACGCTTGGTGGAAAAAGAGGCGATTGGGGTGGTGGCCTGCATCACCCCGTGGAACGTGCCGCTACAAATTAATCTTGCCAAATGTGTGCCTGCACTTGCCGCTGGTTGCACCTTGATATTGAAGGCCGCGCCAGAGACACCCTGGTCGTCGACAATGTTAGGGCGAGTGATCAAAGAGCATACCGATATTCCACCTGGCGTGTTCAATGTGATTACCTCTGAGGACCCGAAAGAAGTGGGAGATCAGCTAGTGAGCGATCCCCGCGTGGATATGGTGTCCTTTACCGGCTCCACTGCGGTCGGTAAGCACATAATGGCGCGTGCTGCTCAAACGGTTAAAAAAGTGTTCCTAGAACTGGGCGGCAAATCAGCCAATATCATTCTTGATGACGCGGATCTTTCTTCAAGCCTGCTGAGTGTTCTGGCGGTGTGTTTTCACTCCGGCCAGGGCTGCGCAATCAACACCCGGTTACTCATTCCTCGCTCGCGTCAGGCTGAAGTAGAGGCATTGCTCCCAACCTATTTTGGGTTTATCCAGTACGGCGATCCGAGCTCTGATAGTCAGATAATGGGTCCCTTGGTCAATGCTCGCCAGCGAGAGCGAGTCCTTAACTATATTGAAGTGGGAAAGGCGCAGGGTGCCCGCGTGTTGATTGGTGGCGGTGTGCCTGCTCATTTGGATAAAGGCTATTATGTAGAGCCCACGGTATTTATGGATGTGACGAATGAGATGACTATCGCGCGCGAGGAAATCTTCGGCCCGGTGCTCGCAGTCATTGCCTACGACGATGAGGACGATGCCGTGCGCATCGCCAATGATTCTGACTATGGTCTGTCAGGGAGCGTTTGGTCTGAAACTGACGAACGTGCACTGGCTGTTGCGCGGCGCATTCGTGCCGGCACAATCAATGTGAATGGTGGGAATTTTTACGGCGCAGATGCCCCTTTTGGTGGCTATAAGCAAAGTGGACTCGGTCGAGAGATGGGCCGTGAGGGTTTTGAGGAATATCTTGAAACTAAGACGATTGCCATTGCGATTGGTGAATGAGCGTGGATGTGCAGGACAATGTTTACATTGTGACCGGTGGCTCACGGGGGTTTGGGCTGGCCATTGCTAAAAGTCTCGTGGAACACGGCGCGCGTGTTGGGCTAATCAGCCGTAATCAGTCGGGTCTTGATCAGGCGGTAGCAGAGATGGGCGCGGACCATGCGCTCGGCGTGGCAGCTGATGTGGGTTCTCGAGCGAGTGTCAGTATTGCATTTGAAAAAATTCACACGCATTTCGGACGTCTTGATGGATTGGTGAATAACGCGGGATTGGCGACACCGAACAAGGTGGAAAATCTTGTAGAAGAAGAAGTGCTCTTGCAGGTGCAGACTAATTTTTTAGGTACAGTGTTCTGTTCCCAGCTGGCGATCCCGATGCTAAGAGGCAGCGAAAATCCCCGCATTATCACAATTTCCTCCGCAAGCGCCTGGCATTATGATGAGATGAGCCATCTATCGATTTATGCCTCAACTAAGGCCGCGGTAGAGCGCTTTACGCGCGATCTGAGGTTGGAGGTACAGGCTGATGGCATTGGTGTTACGTGTATTCGACCCGGCGGCGCATGGACAAATTTCTCCGATGGCTGGGACACACAAGCGCTGGAGGGTGCGCTGGCAGCATGGAAGGACGCTGGCACGCACATGGACATGGGTATGGAGGTGACACATGTGGGGGACGCGGTGCGCTACGCATTGTCACAACCTCCGGGCGTTGCAATCGATCTGCTGGAAATTCGCCCCAATGCATTAACATCCAAATCGATATTCTAATGTGAATATCCGATTGGATTTTACTGAAAAATAATTATTGTCACCGGTGCGGACGTAATCAACGAGTCGTAACGGCAGGTGAATGTTTAGGAGGAGACTACATGAGTGGGTTATCGGAACAGATTCTGAGAGCAACGGCGGAAAAATTAATTGCCGCGCATGAAGAAGCATCTCGCACCGATGACTGGATATTTTTCGTCGATGAACTGTATGCTCTAGACTGCGTCTATACCTGCCAATATGCAGGTGTAATGGATGTCACCGCTAACGGCATAGACGAGATCAAGGCCACCCATTACGGGCGAGACATGCAAGTGGGTTGGGAAGGTTGGACGTTTCCCTATATGGGCGTCTACACAGGTGTTGGCAACAAGCTGGTGACACACTGGATGAACCGTGGCCCGGGACAGCGCGCTGATGGTTCTTTTTATGAAACACCGGGCATTTCGTTTCTCACGCTGAACGATGAGTCCAAAATTTGTCGCCAGTTAGATATGTTTGACCTTACGCATCAGATGAAATTGTGTGACGATCTCGATGATGCTGGCTTGTTGTCGGCTCAATTGAAGAGCCAGTGGGTGTTGCCTATGAAGGCCAAGCTAGCGGCTCAAATCGCCTGCAATCAGTGAGGCTTGAAAACACCTTCAAAAGCGTTGTCTATTTTTCGAAAATGACAGGGAGTTTTTCGAGGCCGCGCAGCAGAATATTGGGCATATAATCCAGATCTTGTGGTGCGCAATTGAGTCGCATGCTGGTGGTGCCATCGAAGATTTTTTCCCAAGCGACAATCATTTCCAGTCGAGACAGATGCTGGCCGATACACACATGCGTGCCAAACCCGAAGGCGATATGGCGTTTTGCGTTCGCCCGTGTCACATCAAACTCCATGGGTTGGTCAAACATGGCTTCGTCGTGGTTGGACGAGAAATACTTCAGCAGTACCATGCTGCCTAGGGGAATCTCTACCCCACCGATGGTGTGATCTTGCTTTGTCATGCGCCACATATTTGAGGTGGGTGTCGCAAGGCGCAATGTCTCTTCTACGAGGTTGGGAATGAGCGAACGGTCATTACGTACCGCCGCTTCCTGCTCCGGATTAAGACATAACTGCCTGATACCTTCAGCGAGTGTTGCCGTGGTGGTTTCATTACCGGCGACGAGGAATTGCGTACAGTGGCCCAGCTGTTCTTCTATTGTCAGTGGTCGACCTTCGAACGTCGCATGGGCAACCAGATTGAGTAAGTCATCCTGTGGGTTGGCGCGGCGTGCATCCAACGCGGTCACGAACCAGTCGTATTCTTCCTTTACCCCGGCGTGTGCATCCAACAAACCTTGCTTGTCTGAGACCTGCGACAGCACAGTGACATTGGCATTCGTCCACTTGAAGGCATCGTCGATCATTTTCAGAGGGATGCCGAGTACGTGCATGATCATGGATAAGGGCAAGGGACGAGCAAATTTCTTGATAAAGTCATAAGGCTGCCCGGTAGGAATTTCGCTGACCAACCTTTCAGCCAGTTCGCTCACCCAAGGGCGATATTGCTCAATGTTTTTGGCGAGGAAAAAATCTCTGACAGTGTCACGGTAGATTTTGTGCTCAGGGTCATCTACGGTCAGAAGTGTTCCCTTGCCTAGGTTATAGGTATTTTTCATAGCGGCATCGATATCCGCATCAAGCTTTTCTGCGGAGCCCTTCGCCAACATGAACTCGTTGGAAAACACAGCATCGTTCTTGTGTGCTTCGCGTATCAGCTCGTAGGTTGATATTACAAAGACTCCAGAATCCGGATCCTGATAGACCGGCGCGGTATCGCGCAGGGTTTTATCGTAGTGGTAGGGGCATTTCAGTGTATGTGTATCAAACAGTGCCATGTCCGCGAGAGGCCGATTGTCAGTGACGGTCGGTGCAGTCAAGGTTTATCCCCTTTTCTAGGTTAAGCGGGGAGTATGGGAGCTAGAAATAAAACAGTCAATCCTGATTGTATTTTTTTGAGATTCTAGTGATTCCTTTTTATTCTGATCGAGGGGCTGGGAGAGCGCCTTTGAGCCGGTTATCCAGCCGGGGTATTACGGCGCTAGGGAGACAGGGTGTAGATTATGCCTCGGGAGCACAGTGGCCTATGATCTCATCGGAAGAGGGCAATTTACGTTCGCAAGACCGCTTGCACGTCTGTGTTTCCTCGCCCCATTCCAGTGGGTTGAGGATGCACCCTAGATAACAAGGCCCTGCGGCGATAGCGAGCTGGCGGAAGCCACAATCCATGCCCTCTTCGCCCAGAAACACGACGCCCTCGGGTGCGGAAACCGTGTTGATGATATTGACCCCGTCATTGACCGGTTCCAGCGTGACCTCCGCGATACCCTGGTCTGACAGATTGTCGGTGACGAACAACAGGGCGTTGGCGATGAGGCGCCCGAAGGCAGGATCGTTCAGCGTTTCGTCACTGTGCCCTAGCGTCGTGCCAAAAATCGGCGTTGTACCCTGATAGGTCAACCAGGCGGTCGTATGAGGCTTGGTGTCCTCTCCGATGGCACTGAGTAGCGTCTGGGCTTCAAATTGGAGATTGATGTACAACTCGTCATTGGCCACCGTCCAGTCATTGGGAATGCCCTGGAGAATCGGATGTGGCGCCGCCTGAATCTGGGCCAGTGGTTTAAGTGATTCATGCGCCTTTGTCTGAAGTCCGAACATGGGCCACCACAGGCTTGTCTCTCGAAAAGAATGCATCGTGCAGTGAATCACTAGCGCTGGTATACCGAGCTGTTCAGTTTGACGACGCAGGTTGGCGATTAACGCTTTATCCTGATTGTCCGCCATGCAGAGGTTGTAGATCAAAACATCATAGCCTTGTGCAAAATCCGTAGTTTTCCAGCGCTCGAGCTCAGCCAGGGAGACGTCGAATCGGATATTGACGTGCTCGGCAATACCCAATGCCAGCGCTTGCGTTTGTTGTTCATAATTATGATAGACGCCAGGGCTGGTAAGGATGAGTGCGTTGAGTGGCGGTGTGATGGCGGCTTGACTGCTGTACGAAAAAAGAACAGCCAAACTCAGTGACGCATAGAAAGACAAAATACGCTGCATAGCCGTTTCCTTTTTATTTGATAAAGCGATCTTTATCCGAGATTAAACGTGCGACTTGAGTACAATGAATCATGTTTTGAACGCAAGCGGAAAACCCACTACAGTATCTGGAAAAACGCTCCGCCTATCAATCGGGAATATTAATCTTTATGAATAGCAGCAGTGAAAATAGTCTCAAGGTGCAAGTCCCTTTTGATCCAGCCTTGGCACTGCCTGCACTGCTGGAGAAATTTCGCCTTGAGCATGCGGATAAAGTCGCCTTGATCGAAGGCGCCCAGTCGCGTACCTGGGGCGAATCTATTGAGCGTATTTACCGCATGGCTAATGGCCTTGCGGTGCTGGGTATAGGGCATGGTGACCATGTCGCTATGCTGTCGCCTAACAGTATGGACTATTCAGAAATGTTCGCTGCAACGTTGCTTGCCGGCGCTTGTGCGGTGCCCATGCAAGGTATGATTACTGATCATAGCCTTGATCTGATGCTGCGAGATTGCAATGCAAAAGCGCTTATTGTGGCCAGTGACATGGAAAAAATGGCTGGCGTTTTTTTGCGTGATTGCGCGCAGATTGTTCCGGGCGGCCTAATTGGATTCGATTTTTCTAACGATCAATTTCGTGATTTAGACCGCTGGCTTAGAGCGCAATCTGACGCCATGCCTAATGTTCAGTTGGCCGGTGATGCTGAGTTTAATATCATCTATAGCTCCGGAACCACAGGCACGCCCAAGGGTATTATCCACAGCCATCGTACCCGCCAGGCCTTGGCCATCGGTTTGATGAGTCTGGGTATTACCTCTGATGCCATCACGCTGGTAGCCACTCCTTTGTATTCGAACACCACGATAACAACTTGGTGGCCAACACTGTGTGCGGGCGGCACGCTGGTGATTATGCCCAAGTTTGATGCTGAGGGTGCGCTGCAATTGATACAGGAACACAGGGTCACCCATGTGATGCTGGTGCCCGTGCAATATGATCGTATTATGCGACTGGATAGCTATGCGAACTACGATTGCAGCAGTCTGCAGGTGAAGTTCTGCACCAGTGCACCGTTGCGTCCAGCGTTGAAGGCCGATGTGATTGATCACTTTCCCGGCGAATTGGTTGAGTTTTATGGCCTGACTGAAGGGGGTGTCGGAACGCTGTTTATCGGGAGTATTGCGAAGCAGCAGGATAAACTGGGTTCTGTCGGCCCTACACTGCCAGGTTCATTTCTAAAAATCATTGACGAGCAGGGCAATGAAGTTGCAACGGGCCAACCGGGGGAAATAGTCGGACGTTCCGGAAATATGAGTGATGGTTATTACAATCGTGAAGTCGCCAGTAATGCAATGCACTGGTATGACAGCGATGGTTTGCTGTTTTACAAGAGCGGCGATGTGGGCTATCTGGACGAGGATGGCTGGCTTTTCTTGTCAGACCGGCGCAAGGATATGATTATTTCCGGCGGTTTTAATGTCTATGCCACTGATCTTGAGCTGATATTACTGGAGCATGCAGAGATACATGAGACAGCCGTTGTCGCGCTAGCCAGTCGGGAGTGGGGCGAAACGCCTCTGGCTATTGTGGTGCGGGAGCCCGGTGCAGTTAGTGATGCAAAGACCCTTAGACTATGGGCGAACGATAGATTGGGGAAATCTCAGCGCATCAGCCAACTTGTCTTTGCCGAGGAGTTGCCTAAAAGCTCCATTGGCAAGGTGCTCAAGAGAGAGCTTCGTGAAACCTACGCGGGCCTAGCGGATCAGGCGCCTGACGCATAGTGAGCGCAGGCGCTGTTCCGTGTGGCTCGACGAATACCGCTACCTCCGGCGGTGACTACCGCGTTACAATTATGCGGTCAACCATCGCTTAATTTCTCGGACAGTTGAGCCAGTCAAGGATACGGTACTTATGCGCTCACTGAACAGCCTTGAAAAATGGTCCTATGCCGTTGGCTCCATGCCCTTTGCGGTTAAGGATGCGGCCTTCGTCAATTTTGTGGTGTTCTATTACACTCAGGTACAGGGGTTAAGTGGCACGCTTACTGGCCTTGCAATGTTTCTGGCCCTGAGTTGGGACGCCATTTCTGATCCCGTCGTGGGCAGTTGGTCAGACACGTTGCGCACCCGTTGGGGCCGGCGTCATCCTATGCTGGTAGTTGGGGGTATTCCCACTGCCATTTTATTCCTCCTACTGTTTGATCCCCCCGCCAACCTGGGAGAGATTGGGGTCTTTTCCTGGCTCTTGGGTGTTTCAATTCTTTTGCGCACATTTCTGACCATCTACATTATCCCGCATACCGCCATGGGTGCTGAGCTATCCACAGACTACGATGAGCGCACTGTGATTGCGAAGGCGCGGGTTACGATGGGCTGGCTTGCGGCAATGGCACTGCCCGCGATTGGCTTCCTGTTTTTTTTCCAGATGGATCACGGCGTTGATGGCCGGCTCGTTGCAGATAACTATATCAATTATGGCATTATGTCTGCTGTTCTGGCAGCCATTACAGCAGCGTTCTGTATCTGGGGAACACGCACCGTGATTTCGCGCCTGCCGCAATCCAATCCCAATGCGGCGCCCTTTAGCATGGGACAGCCCTTTCGGGACGTGCGCATCGCATTTGGTAACGCCAATTTTAGGCTGACCACCGGCGCTGGCCTGGCTTTTGGTATGGCTGCTGGGATATACACGACACTCTCGCTTTATATGGGTACGTATTTTTGGGAGTTTAGTAGCGATCAGCTAGCGGGCATGGTCGTACCCTCGGCATTGGCCACATTGTTGGCCTTTATACTGCTGGGGCGACTCGGACAGCATTACAACAAGCCTCCAATGTTGGGCGTCGCTAGCCTGGTTCTGGCGGTGAATAGTGTGTCTCTTATCGGTGCGCGTCTATTGGGGATTCTTCCTGACAATGGCCATCCACTCATCTACATATTATCAATTGTCAGTGTCGGCATCAGCGTCTTCGCCATTGTTACACTGGGCGTGGTATCTGCCTCACTTGTAGCGGACATCCTCGACGAGCAGGAACTGAAAACGCAGCGACGTCAGGAGGGTGTATTTTTTGCCGCTGGGGCTTTTGTCGCTAAAGCGACTACCGGTCTGGGAGCACTTATGGCGGGGGTGGTGATCGATCTTGTCGGCATCCAACCGGAGTCTTTGCCTGGAACAATTGATTCATCGGTGCTGCAATCGTTGGGCTTATTCACCCTCATCCTGACCGGCAGCATGGCGCTTCTAGCGTATGTTTTTTTCAATCGAATTTCGATGACGCGTGAAGATCACGTAAGGGTAAAACGACAGCTTGAGGAGCGGGCGACACGCTGATGACTGGCTATCGCCTCTAAAAATGAGCACTAAAGTGCCGCGACTTTCTTGCGGTCTCTCTCAACTGTCGGCCAATACGCACCGGCATTGGGTGCTTTGCTAAAACGGAGCAGGCCCGGGGAACTGTTTTCGCAGTTCGGGTTTTAGCAATTTTCCCGAAGGGTTTCGGGGCAGAGTGTCTACCAATTCATACAGCTGTGGCACTTTATAGCCAGCTAGGTTTTCTTTGCAGTAGGCTTTTAGGGACTCCGCGGTTGGGGCAGTGCCCGCTGCAGGAACGATCAGCGCCAATGGTGTTTCACCCCATTTTTGTGAGGCTACGCCAATTACGGCTGCTTCCTGAACCTCCGGGCAGGCGGCAAGAATATTCTCCAGTTCCGCAGGATAGATGTTTTCGCCACCGGAAATGATCATGTCTTTCATGCGGTCGCAGATGGTAACGAAACCCTCCGCATCCCACGTGCAGATGTCCCCCGTATGCAGCCAGCCATCGATCAGTGTTTCTGCGGTGGCCTGCGGGTTGTTCCAATACTCTTTCATTAGGTGTCGTCCACCCACCAGTAATTCACCGGCTTGGTCGGATCCCATGGGAATGGTGTTGCCATCGGAGTCGATGATATTGATCTCGGTATGCATCTGCGGGCGACCGCAGGAGCCGACTTTGGCTTCGCCGTCTTCGGGGAGTAATAGAGTCCCTGGGCCACAGGATTCGGTGAGGCCATAGGCCTGAAAAAGGCTAATGCCCAATGCCTCGTATTCATGGAGCAGGGAGACGGGCACAGGTGCGGCGCCAGTGGCGATCCAGCGCACCGAGGAGATATCGCACTGTTCCCGCTCCGGCGCTGCCAGCATGAACTGAAGCAGGGCCGGCACCGCCATAAATATGGTGACCTTTTCTTGTTCGATACAGCGAAACATCGCCCCGACCTCTAGCTCCCGCATGATGATGCCGGCGCCACCGCGATGCACCAGCAGCGAGGTTGGGCTGAGGCAGCCCACATGAAACATCGGTAGCGCTAGCAGCCAGCGGTCACCATCGCGCATGTCGGAGGTCGACATGCTCGTCAGCTGTGACCAGAGCATGCCGTTATGGCTGTGTACGACGCCTTTGGGGCGCCCTGTGGTGCCGGAGGTATACATAATAAAGAGATTGTCGTCGTCCCATGCGCCGACAGGGGGTTCCTGTGCGGGGAAAGAGGCTGCAAACGTATCATAATCCATTGCCCAGTTTGGGGTGCCTGTGTCGCTATTTTCGCGGCGGATCCATTGCTCCACGGGGAGCTCGCCCTGTGCGCCACCTTGAAGACTATTAACCGTTGCGTCAAAATCCGAGTCATACACCAGCGCTTTGGCTCCAGAGTTTTGCAAGATATAACTGATTTCTCCCGCCACTAGGCGCCAGTTGATCGGCACCATCACGGCGCCGATCTTTGCGATAGCAAAGTAAGTCTCGACAAATTCGATACCGTTCTTCAGCAGAGTGGTGACCCTATCACCCGGACGGATACCGCTGTCGAGGAGGCCGTTGGCCACTCGGTTTGCTCGCCCGTTTAGCTCCTGTCTCTTATACACATCTCCGAGCCCACGAGACTAGGCATGATCTCGT
>CAJXTK010000002.1 GCA_913061115.1 uncultured Haliea sp. | reverse complement strand
CTTCATGTCAGTAGATGTTGAGGGTGTTGATTTGGAGGGGCTAAAGTCCAATGACTGGAAGCGCTATCGGCCGAAATTTCTCCTCGTTGAGTGCATCAACGATGCCCTATTGCTAAACGAGGATGACGCGACATGTAGCTACTTGGCCGGCCAAGGCTATGCGCTTTTCGGCAAAACACTTAACACAGTATTTTTTCAATTTAAGGATGATAAAGTCTCGCAAAAATAACTGAACCCTCAATAGGCTACCAGCGGTTAGGGTGGCTGTACCAGAGGTGTGATGTTAATCCAGCGCTTGAGCGCGACGTAATGCTGGCCGCCTATAAGAGGGCAGAACTGCATGCCAGGCTGAAAATAGATGTGGCCAAGTGGCGGGTTTACATAGGTGATCTGCTGGAAGGACCAATAGAAGCAGGCATTCTCAAGAAGAGAAGGTTAATGCTGTGCTTGCATTAGATATAAAGGCCGCTTCTGGATAGTCCGAAATCACGTGGTACCAATGGCATTGGATCATGCGACCTGACTGGACATGACATGACACAGAGGGTCTCTTGTTAGGCACTATTAGTCTTTTTTAACCCCCTCCCCCGCTATATACTATTTCGTGTTAAGTAAGTACGCACAGCCCTCAAGCATAAGGCAGCCATGAGCCAGAATAACAATGTATCCATCTCTGTGGAGGTGGTGACCGGGGCCAAGGCGTTGCGCCAGTTTTTGGCTCTACCTCATCGTATCTATGCGCCTGACCCTGCTTGGATTGCGCCGCTGAATTTCATGAAGCGTGAGCAGCTTTCCAAGGCCAATCACTTTTTCGAGCATGCTCGCTGGCGCGCTTGGATTGCCTATAGAAACGGCATCACAGTAGGACGAATCACCGCACAGATTGATGAAATGCACCTGCAGCAACACGCCGACGCTGCCGGATATTTCGGTATGCTGGAGGCGGATGATGACCCGGCTATATTCTCGGCCCTGTTTGATGCAGCCGAAGACTGGCTGAGAAGTGAGGGAATGCAGCAGGTGCGCGGCCCCTTTAATTTACACGTCAACGAAGAGGTGGGGCTGTTGGTCGATGGGTTTGCCACGGCGCCCTACGTACTGATGGGCCATGCGCGCCGCTGGTACGGCCCCTCAGTGGAGGCCCAGGGTTATGTGGGCGCGAAAGACCTTCTGGCTTATCAGGTGCGGCCTGACTTTGAAGCTCCCCGAGTCATGGAGCGGCTGGCCAGTCGGGTGTCTGATCGGGTGAAAACGCGACCTATGAGGCGCAAGCATCTGGCGGAGGACGCGCGCATTATGCTGAAAATCTTCAACGATGCATGGCAGAACAACTGGGGTTTTGTGCCCTTGGCAGAGTCTGAGTGGCTTGAAACGGTGTCAACACTTGCCAAGCTGATGCCGGATGACTACATTCAGATCGCAGAGTATGACGGCGAGCCGGTCGCCTTTATTGTGGCACTGCCGAATCTTAACGAGGCTGCCCACGATCTTAATGGCCGTTTGTTGCCCTTTGGTTGGGCCAAGCTTCTTTGGCGCCTTAAAGTGCGTCACCCCAAAACAGCCCGCGTCCCCCTGATGGGCGTCAAGCAGAGTTTTCAGCATTCTCGTCTCGGCCCGACACTGGCCTTCATGGTCATAGACGCGGTGCGCAAGGCGTTACATGCCCGCGGTGTAAAGGATGTTGAGATGGGCTGGATACTTGAGGATAACGACGGCATGCGCAGTATTATTGAAACCATCGGCGGCGTGGCGTATAAACGCTACCGCGTCTATCAAAAAGACTTGTAATTATGCAACTTGATCCGGAATCACATCAAATGGTCGCCATCGTACTGGCAGGCGATCGTACTAAGGCAGACTCATTGATCAATCATACTGAGGCCGGCAGCAAGGCCATGATTGATCTGGATGGCACCCCTATGGTGCGCAGGGTACTCGACTCTCTGCGCGTCTCGCGGGTGGTGAGTAGAATCTATATGACCGGGCCTGAGGCCAGTGAGGTGGCGACTGACCCCGCCCTGCAAAAGTGGGTTGACGATGGTGAAATGACTTGGAGCGAGCCCGGTATTAGTCCTAGTACCAGTGCCTATGAGGTCATGTCGCGGTTGGGTCCTGAGGATGCAGTGCTACTGACGACGGCCGACCACCCATTATTGACGCCTGAAATTGTTGATGCATTCGGTCGGCAGAGCCTAGCAGACGATGTTGATGTCACGGTCGGTCTAGCGCCCTATGCACTGGTTGCTGAGGCCTATCCCGGCATACGTAAAACGGTACTGCACTTCAGTGACGGGGACTTCTGCGGTTGCAACCTGTTTGCCTTCATTACCCCAGAAGGACGGCGCGCTGCCAAGTTTTGGCGCAAGATCGAACAAGAGCGCAAGAAGCCACTGGTGGTCATTGGTTTGCTGGGGTGGTGGGCAGTCATACGTTATCGCTTCGGATTCCTGTCCCTGGAAGAGGCGTTGGCCAAACTGAGTAAGCGTCTGGGACTGCGCATGCGTGCGGTCATTCTGCCTTACGCGAATGCCGCCATAGACGTGGATTCAATCGCTGACCTGATGTTGGTCAAGGGCGCGCTGGCGAAAGCGGCGGAAGAAGACGCCTGATAAAGTGCTAATGGCTGCGATTGATTCGCAGCGTTCTGTTTGTCCCTTCACAAAACTCCCCCACTTCAGGTCGGTAGCGCCGCGAATCGATGCTTGCCTGCCAGCCTCCGCCAGTGCGTTCTATTTGATAGCGGTTGTAATGGGCGATATCTGCCCCGTGCAGTCCCAGGGCAGAGGCCGATGGGACAGCGATAATGGGCAGGCTGCCATGGCGAGTCTGTAGTTCGTTGTAATGTGCGCGGTGCCCGTGTCCGTGCAAAACCATTTCGGCGCCATATTCCTCCAGCAGGGCTTGTATTTCGGGTGCGTTGGTCAGGCGCTTACGCCACTTTTCTTTTCCCGCCACTGGACAATGATGCAAATAGACGACCCGGAACAGGCCTGCATCCGCTGTGCGTTGCAATAGCGCCGGTAGCCTGTTCAATTGTTCGCTATCAATAGTGCCTGTGGCCATAAGAGGTGGCTTGGGGCAAGCGCTGGATAACCCGATAAAGGCGATGCCCTCGCGCACTCTCAGGCTGGGGAAGTTCACTGTTTCCCTTGCGGTGTTGTGGTCGTTATCTGAGGCCATATAGTCCTGCCATAAGGCAAAAGTTTCGCTCCAGGGCGCCGCAACACAAGCGTCGTGATTGCCCGGTACCAGCGCTATTTGGCCGGGGTTGCCCAGTTCCTGCAGCCACTGCCGAGCCTGTTCGAACTCCTGCGGCAAACCGATATGGGTCAGGTCGCCGGTGACGAGTAGTTGATCGAGCTCCGATAACTCTAAGTCGCGCTGCAGTGCTTCGAGAACTTCCGTGCGGTGCTCGAAGCGGCGCTTTCTGCGCCAAGACAGGTAGCCTAGGCCCCGCTTACTAAAAAGGTCGCGCCCGCGCACTCCTTTCAGCGAACTGAGGTGGGGATCAGAGAGTTGTGCGAAGCACTGCGGCATGGCTTGATGTTCCTCGTCGCCTGTCATTGTAGCATTTACCGATGAGCGCCTGACATCGCAACCAATAGTGTACGCCTGGTTTGGTATTAAGCTCGGCGGATGGAGGCCCCCAGCTCCGCTAGTTTCCTGTCGATATTGGCGTAACCTCGATCGAGGTGATAGACACGGTCGATGACAGTCTCACCCTCGGCTGCCAGAGCAGCAATGATTAATGAGGCAGAGGCGCGTAAGTCAGTGGCCATAACCTGAGCGCCCTGCAGTCGCTCGCGACCCCGAACAATGGCGGTTCGGCCCTGCAGCTCAATATCCGCTCCCATGCGTTGTAGCTCAGCGACGTGCATAAAGCGGTTTTCGAAGATGTTTTCTACTACCGTGGCAGAGCCTTCGGCCAACGCGTTGAGCGCCATGAATTGGGCCTGCATGTCGGTGGGGAAAGCAGGAAAGGGTGCTGTGTGTATATTGACTGCCTTACAGCGCTTGCCGTCAGTGTCGAGATGAATCCAATCTGGCCCCAGTTTCAGACGGCAGCCCGCCTGTTCAAGTTTGTCTAATACGTGTTGTAGATAGTCGGGATTGGTCTCCAGCACGGTGATACTGCCGCGCGTAGCAGCGGCAGCGGCTAGGAATGTTCCAGTTTCTATGCGGTCAGGCGGCACCTTGTGGGTGGCGCCGTGCAGGTGCTTGACGCCTTCGATGGTAATGGTGCTGGTGCCCGCGCCAGCAATGTGGGCACCCATAGATTGCAGTAACCGCGCCAGATCGCTTATTTCCGGCTCCATGGCACAGTTTTTTAGAGTTGTTACGCCCTCGGCTAGAGTGGCGGCCATTAGGAGGTTTTCAGTGGCTGTGACCGAAGGTACATCGAACGCGAAATGTGCGCCTCGCAAGCGCTTAGCCTTGGCTTTTATATAGCCCGCCTCGATACGGATGTCTGCGCCCAGTGCCTGCAGTCCAACAATATGCTCATTGACGGGCCGTGAACCAATGGCGCAGCCTCCGGGTAGCGATACATCGGCTTCCCCAAAGCGGGCCAGCAGTGGGCCGAGGAGGAGGATTGACGCGCGGATGGTCTTTACTAGCTCATAGGGTGCTCGTACCGAATGTATTTGGTTGCTGTCGAGGACCAGTTCGGTGCCAGAGCGCTGCACTTGCGTGCCGAGCAATTCCAGCAGTTGCAACGCTGTGCCTATATCGCGCACGTCAGGTAAATTGCTGATGTGCAGGGGTTCGGCACTGAGCAAAGAGGCAGCAATAATCGGGAGGGCAGCATTTTTTGCACCTGCTACTGTGACCTCACCACGCAATGGGCCGTTACCCGTGATAAAAATTTGTTCCATCAGTGTGCCTGTGTGCCGGTAATAAGGCCGGCAGATATCAGGCCGGCATAGGCGGCGATGATGGCATCGATCTGCGCGCTCGTGTGGGCTGCGCTGACGCTATTACGCAGAAGGAAATTGGTCGAAGGTGAGGCTGGTGGGATAACCAGATTGACATAGACTCCAGCCTCCATCAGCGCCTTCCAGCAGTCGATTGTGCGTGAGCGATCCTCCATCGCCACCGCAACGACCGGGCTGGCGGTAGGGCCTACTGGGAGGCCCATGGACTTTAACCCCTGGTAAAGACGGTTGCAGTTGTTCCACAATTTTGCCTGTAATTCGGGTTCAGCGGCAGTTATGCGCAACGCTTCGCGTGTGGAAGCGATGACAGAGGGTGAGGACGATGCGGTGAAGATATAGGAGTTGATGCAAAAGCGAATGGCCGCCAATTCCGCATGCCGGCTGACACAAAACCCACCGATGGCGCCCAGGCTCTTACTGAATGTCCCGCAAAAAAAGTCGACATCTGCTTCCACTCCAGCGGCTTGGGCTGCACCTCGTCCGGTAGCACCCATGACGCCCATGGAATGGGCTTCATCTACAAACAGATAGCCACCGTACTCGCGCTTAACCGCAGCAATTTCCTGCAGTGGCGCAACATCGCCCAGCATAGAATAAATGCCTTCTGCGATAATTAACGTCTGATGAGCACGATCACCCAGCCGGCGCAGTCGCTTGGCAAGATCCTCGGGGTCGCTATGCTTGAAACGTATAATCTCTGCACCGCTCAGTTTGACCCCGGTGTAAATACTCGCGTGGCTGTCGGCATCAAGGAGAATCACATCTCCAGGGCCGGCCAACGTGGCGCACATGCCCATGGTTGCGGTATAGCCCGTGGAGAATACGATTGCGTTGTCTACGCCGTAAAACTGCGCTATTTCGGTTTCCAGCGCTTGATGTTCAGCGAAAGAGCCGTTGGCGAGTCGGGACCCGGTGGTGCCCGTCCCCCAGAGTGCTGTGGCATCTTGGGCGGCTTTAATGCAGCGAGGGTCAAAAGACAGCCCGAGATAATTATTGGTGCCCGCTAGGATAACGTTACGGCCTTGCACTACACCCTCTGTGGCAGACAGAATTTTTTCGGTAATGGCGCCAAAGGGCTCAACGCTGCGCTCTGCGAGCTCGGCCTGAAAGTCGGCCATAGGTTTAAACTTGTCGAACATCATGGTTTTGATCTGCCTCGGGAATTCACCAGTGACGCTTAGAGATTGAGTTGTCTAACCTTTGTTGCGAGGTCACCAATCGTGTTGACGTCAGGAAGGATATTTAAGGGAATGGATATGTCGAAGTGATCCTCGATTTTTTCGATAAACTCCATCACTTCTAGGGAGCTAAGCCCGATATCTGCAACCAGCGAAGTGTTTTCAGACAAAATCAGCTTCTTTTTATTCTGTGATTCGAGTGCGCTGCAAAGGAAGCTGAGGTATTCCGAATAATCGATCATTTTGTTGCTGCTCTTGCGTCGATCAAGGTAAGTCGCTAAATTTCAGAGGCTTAAACTATACCGATGGAATAATAGTAATGCCAGTAATTTGGTTGATAGACGCCTATCGCGCAGGCGAGCGTGGGCAGGTGCGTGCGCTAGTCGATGCATTAGGCTGGCCTTGCGAGGTTAAGGTGCTGAGCTATCGCAGCCATGTGTTTTTACCACATGCATTGGGCCAGTCGACCCTGCGGGGTATCACCTTTGAGTCCGCTGCGACACTCAGTCCTCCTTGGCCGGATCTGGTGATCAGTAGTGGCGTGCGCAATGAACCAATCTGTCGTTGGATTCGAGCCCAGTCCGGAGATCGGACACGTTATGTGCATGTTGGGCGACCCTGGGGTGCATTAGATTCTTTTGACCTGGTGATTACCACGCCACAATATCGTGTGCCGCCTCATCCTAATGTGCTTAACAATATGCTGACTTTGCACAGTGTGACAGCGCCGCGTCTGGCACAGGCTCGGATTCAATGGGAGTCGACGTTTGCTGATTTGCCAGGTCCGCGTTTCGCAGTAATGGTGGGTGGTGACAGCGGACCATTCACGCTAGGGCCGCAGGCGGCAGCCCGCTTGGGCGCGGAGGCTTCCCGCGTGGCGAAGGCTCATGGCGGGTCGCTGCTGGTCTCCACTAGTTCGCGTACCTGCTCGGCGGCACAGGATGCACTGCAGTCTGCCATTACCGTGCCGAGCTACTTTTATCGCTGGCCGGGCGAGGGTTTGGAGAATCCCTACGAGGGTATTTTGGCGTGGGCTGATCATTTAATTGTTACCGGTGACAGTATCGCGATGTTGTCGGAGGCCTTGGCCACAGGTAAGCCCGTAGCCATATTCGATCTAGGTGGCATGCGTGACTTCCATGATAGGACTGTTAGGGATTTTCGCCTAGGCGGCGCGCTTTACGCAGCACTGCTACGCTGGTTCTGGCAGCCGCTGAGCCGGGATATTACGTTGGTGCATAGTCAACTGCATGAGTCAGGCTGCGCCACATGGATGGAGGAAGCACGAGTGACGCCAAAGGTGCCGGCGCAGACCGACCTGCAGCGCGCTGTCGCAGCTGTGCGCAAACTACTTGGCAAGGGCTGACTGGTCTTCCTTGGGCAATAAGCTGGCAGTGCCATCGGTCATCCTGTAGACATAATCGGCCGCCTGTACCATGGCGCGATTATGGGAAATAGCCAAAATGGTGAGCTGCCCTTTCAGGCCTCCCAGTGTTTTGCAGATAGCATCCTCGCTCTCGCGATCCAAGGCACTGGTGGCTTCATCGAGAATTAACAGGCGCGGTCGGTTTACCAGCGCCCGAGCGATTACGATACGCTGGCGCTGGCCACCGGAGAGCTTCCCGCCTCTTTCGCCGACCATTGTGCTCAAGCCTTCTGGCAGCCCGGACACGAATTCCCAGGCATCGGCAGCACGCAGCGCCTGCTCCGCGTCGCTGATGCTCAGTTTCGGGTCTCCTAGCGTCACATTATGCAAGATGCTGTCATGCAGCAGAATGGTGTCCTGCGGCACGTAACCTATCATGTTTCGCCATAGCCTGAGGTCGACGTCCCGCAACGGAGTTCCGTCTACTAGAATCTCGCCCCTCTTGGGCTGGAGTAGGCCTATCGTCAGATCGACAATAGTGGTTTTCCCCGCGCCAGAAGATCCGACCAGTGTTGTTAATGAGCCCGCTTTAATCTGCAAGGATAGGCCGTTAAATACAGGGTGCCGCTCGTCGTAATCGAAAGTGACGTTGGCGAAGTAGATGGCTGTTTCAAAGTGTGGGCTGACGTCGCCGCCAAGATGCTCTTCGGCATTGCTGGCATCATTGATGGAATCCAACAGGGCCCAGTAAGCACTCTCCCCCTGTGCCAGTTTTTGGTATTGCTTTTGCACTTTTCCAAAGAATGCAAAGGCACGGCCTAAGGCAACGACTAACACCATGACTACGGGCAGATCCATGCTGAATTTGGCCACTGAGACATACACGCCTAGGCAAATAAATGCGGTGAACATCAGTTCCTGGCCCGAGTCCAGTGAAGCGGCGCTCATCACCTGGCGGCGCAGGGCCTTATTCAGACGATTAGTGTCCTGCGCTAGTACCTTGTCCGCGAGGTGTTCCCGCGCCATTGCCTTTAATGGTTTGACCGATTGTAGGGTATCGGTAAGATTAGACATGAGTGACGTCATTAGCAGGGTCTGTTTTTTACCGGCCCGACGGGTGATTCTTACCAAAAAGTGCGACAGGCCAATCACGATAATCCCGGCGCCGATGCCCGCCACCGATGCCTGCCAGGACAATGCAAAGGCTACGGCCCCATAGATCAGTCCTTGAATCAGGTAGATGATCGCGGTGGCGCCATTGATAAAAGCAGCAGACGATCGCTGGGCTTCTGAGGCCAGTGCATTGGTTAATTTGCCTACAGGCTGATGCAAAAAATATTCCCATTTGCTGCGCAATACCACACGCAGCAACTGCAGGCGTAAGTCGGTGCTGACTTGGGCTGCGGTATAACCTACCTGCCGCTGACCTATAAGCAGAAATAGACTTTTAAAGGCAACCCCGCCCAGTACAATTAGGAGCATATTGAGCAGGGTAGCCGTAATACCAATGCTCGCCAGTGTGTCGAGCACGGTGCGTTCAAACTCATTCTGGTTTGCCATATCCGCGCCCGGTAACATGTTGGTTGCTTCGGGTCCCAGCGCAATATTCAACAGCGGTAGCAGGGCGGATAGTCCGATGCCCTCGGCTGCACCCGACAGCAGTAGAGCCAAAATCATCAGTGCGCTTTGCCAGGGATAAGCGCGAAAAAAGCTGAGTATCAGACGCAAGTGGATATGTCCTCGGCAGTGGCTAGAGCGAAAAGCGCTGTCAATTTTGTCATAACGTGCGTCACAGTTTGGCTCACCAACGCATACGCCGCAGCAGTAACAGGGCGGCGGCAAGCGTAATTAACGTCGGTAAAAGGGCTACCAGTGGAATATTCCATTGCAAGAGTTGTCCGAGTGAGAAAATAATCTGTGCGCCTAAATAGAACAGTATACCCAGTACAGCACCAATGCCTATGCTGACACCCAAGCTGCGATCGCGCCCCGCAGTGATGCTCGCACTGATTGAGGTGCCTAGCAGAACCATGGCACAAACGGTCAGTGGCATCAGCAGTCTTTGCCAGAACGCATTCATGTATTTTCCTACGGGCTGCCCATTAGTGGCCCGATATTGGCTGTATCGATAGAGTAACGACAGATTCATGCTGGCAACCGGCAGTGTGAGTGTAGGCAACTCGTCACGGGACCAAAGGTTAGTAATTTCCAGTGCATCATGGGTCTGGGTTTGAAGTTGACCGTCCACTAATATTTTTTCTTTGACCGTTTGAAATACCCATGTTCTATCGTCTTTGACGATTGCTGTGTTCGCTCGCATGGCGCGAACCAGCTGATTGGACTCATCAAATTCAAAGAGACTAATGCCGCCCGGCACGTTGTCCTCGGACATGATTGTCAGATGGATGTAACTCTGCCCGTCTGTGGACCAGACTCCGCCATCGGGAAGCCATCCGGACGTTCCATCGCGCAATCGCTGCCGTTCCTGTCCTGCCGATTGCTGCAGTTGTGGCGTGACGTATTCCATGCAGACCCAGAGCCCGGCCATTAGCAGCAAGGTCGGTAAGGCGAGTGTGGCGAGCAACTGTGTCGGGGAGAAACCGGTACAGCTGACGATGGTTAACTCGTTGTAGCGGTCGAGGCTGGACAGCGCAACGATACTGCCTAGCAGCGCAATCACCGGGGCCAGGTTCACTAATTGGTTGGGTAGGATGAGCAGCGTATAGCGCGCCACTGCGAGGGTATTGTATTGATATCCGGTATGATCCAACTCTTGGGTGAAGCTGATCAGACCGAAAATGGCCCCCAGTACCACCATGGCAAGTAGCCAGCCTTTGACTACGCTTAAGCCTATATAGCGTTGTAGGATCATCGCCGTTTCATCCTTGGGAACGTCAGTAGTAGTGCCAGCAGCCCGGCCTGCAGGACATAGGCAGTCCACAGCCCCGGTATCGCCCCGAGTGTACCTTGCTCCATGAGAGTGCGCAGTACGCTGACCATGGAGAACAGTGTGATGTAAGCTAACAGGGCAATAGAAACGTTGCGAAAGCGGGATTCTCTTGGTGCGGAGCGAGCCAGTGGCACGGCAATCAAGGCGAGAAGTATCGTTGCTAGCGGCGTGGTGATTCGCCACTGGTATTCCGCGACATCCTTGGGATTGGAGGATTGTGACAGGTTCAGCGTGGTTTCCGCCTTGCGCCGGTATTTCTCTTGCGCCTCTTCGTTGGGCAGTTGGACGACCAACTCTTTGAACTTCAGCGTCAAATCCTTTTGCCCGCTATTGTCCAGCAGGTAATTGTAACCATTATAAAAAGTCGCTTGCATAGCTTGACCCGGATTGAGCGTGGGCATCGCCGCCGATTCTGCAACGATGATCTCAGAGCGCGCCTCCTTCTGGTAATTCTTTTGTAGGAATACACCCTTGTGTAACCCCCTTTCCAGGTCTACGTCTTGGGCGATAAAGGTGTAGTCGCTGCCATCCATGGTGACGAACTCGTCGGCTGACATCTGTTTTAAATCAAATTGAGCTGCGGCCTGTGATTCCAAGGCGTAGCTGGTGCGAAAAGCCCACGGGCGACCCAGAGTGGACATCAATCCGGTGATGAGAGCGATGACCAGTGCAAGCTTCAACACCGCTTGCAGAATACGTGCCCTACTAACGCCTGCGGCATAGAGCGCGCTCATCTCGGAGTCACGGTAGAGTCGGCCGATAGCCGACAACACTGAGAAGAAAAATGCCGAGGGCAACAATATCTCCAGTGTGATCAGCGTATTGAGGCTGACAAGCTTGAGCGCGGTCAGCATATCCAGTTGCCCGCTTGCGGCGAGGGTCAGTTGGCGCGCCGCGGAAAAGCCGATGAAAATCAGTACTAGGAGGCCGAGCCCCGTACAGAAGGGGCGAATAATTTCCCGGCTGATGTGGCGGTCGATAATCAAGGGGGTCGTGTTCCTGTCGATGCAGGCCGCTATTCTACATGAAGCGCCCGTTATCTGGCCATTTTGGCTTGCTTCGAGCATAATTGCACGCTTTGCGAATGCAAATACACCCTGCCTGCGAGTATTACACTAAATGTTAAATTTGAGTGATGGTGTCAAGAAGGCGCTGATTCTCATTCCAACTCAGCCCCTGCCAGCCAGGGCTCGGGTTGCCGTGCGTCGTAAACACTTGGCTCGCCTAGAGATGGCCAAAGCGCAGCGTGCCAATTTTTTGATTATCGGGCACCCTAAGAGCGGCAACACCTGGCTCAAAGTTATGATTTCGCGCTTGTATCAGTTGCGGTACAACCTGCCCGAGTCGACGCTTATCAACACTGACGAATTTGCGCGTAAAATCCCTGAGATTCCTCGTTTGGCAGCAACCAACGCCTACTACAGTTATGAGGGCGAGGTGGGTAAACTGCTGGCCTGTGGCGCGCTCGATAACCCGCTGCGGCATAAGCCGGTGTTATTTCTGGCACGTAACCCGATCGATATTGCGGTGTCCTGGTTTCATCAGTTTACCAAGCGTCAGTCCCGAGCTAAGCAGGAACTCATTAACCATTTTGTGGATCACCCCATTGATCGCCGCACGGTGCAGATGTGGGATTTTGTGCGCCATTCGGATATTGGCCTGCCCAGCCTTATCGAATACCAGAACACCTGGGCCCGCAACGTGCGGGAACTGGAGCATGGAATGCTGGCTCGTTATGAGGATTTACGTGCTCAGCCTGTGCCAACACTGCATCGGATTACGCAGCTCATGGGTGAGGACTTCAGTGTAGACGAAATTAGCGCGGCGGTGGAATGGGGTTCCTTCGACAACCTGCAGAAGTTGGAGACCAGTGGGACTTTTAGTCAGGGTGGCATGAAGCTGGTAAACGCCAGTGACCCCAGTACGTTTAAGGTCAGGCGAGGAAAAGTCGGTGGTTATCGAGAAGATTTTGATGTGGCCCAAGTGGCGGAACTCGAAGCTTTGGTGCGGGATAATATTCTGCCGGAGCTGGGCTATTGTCAGGGCGTAACGGACGCCTGACGGTGACACCTCGTACCTGGGTTATCCTCAGTGACAAGCGAGGCGATAACGGCCAAGTGGAGACGATCGTTGACGCACTGCCGTGGCCGGCCGAACACAAATACGTGCACATGCGTCCCCAGTGGGTACTGGGCAAGCCGCGCTATCGACCTTCCGTGGATCACCTTGATTTGAGTCGCAGTGACACTCTAGAGGGCCCATGGCCCGATTTGATTGTTACCGTTGGCCGGCGTCCTTCGATGGTGGCCCTTTGGGTGCGCAAGCAATCGGGCAATAAGACCAAAATAGTATTGGTGGGTAAGCCGTCCGGACATATGCTCGATTTTTCTTTGGTGGTTGCCAGCGCCGAGAACCAGCTGCCACCGATGCACAACTTTTTACCGATCACTTTGCCTCTGATGCGTGTCGGCTCTGACGATGTGGCAAGTGAGGTTTTGGCCTGGCAGGAACGGTTCGACGGACTGCGCAAGCCATTGATTGCTATGCTGGTCGGTGGTGAGACCAACCCGTTCATTATGAATCGGCAGGTAGCCAACGATTTGGTGGCGACGGCGCACTGGGTTGTTGATGAGTTGGGCGGTACGCCCTATGTCACTACCAGTCGCCGCACCACACCCGAGGTGGTGGAGATATTGCGTCGTGATCTTCCAGAACAGGCTGTTTTTTATGCATGGTCTGCAGAGGCAGAGGATAATCCCTATCGGGCTCTACTGGGTTGCGCCGACGGGTTCATCGTGACAGCCGACAGCGTGTCCATGATGGTGGAAGTTATCTATTTGCACAAACCGCTGGCGATTTTTCCCTTACCTGGGGGTTGGCTGGGCCGTATTGATCAACGGCGTCGCTCATTGGCTCACTGGCTGTTTAATCCAACACTGGATTCTACTTGGGATCGTTGGCGTCATCGTCTTGCGAGGGGGTTTTACTATGTGGATATCTTCAAGGTGTTGTGCGCTACTCGAGATTTCCGCGCGTTTCATCGCCTGCTGGTCGACAAGGGACTGGCGGTCTGGTCAGGACAACCCTTTGTGCAGCCCAGTGCGCAATTGCCTGATGATGCAGGCTTAGTAGTAAGGCGTATTCAGGCACTTTTTTAGTGCCGATTGCTGCGACTGGACTAACATCGGCGCACTTTCTGTCGCCGCAGGCGTGGGCCTTGAGCGTCTAACCAGAGAGGGCATTTGTTCCTTAAGCTTTGTGGATACCTTTGTAAATCATTGTACGGACCGCCAGTGGAAACAATAGGGTGCGGATTGTCCAATTGGGGAAGCGAAAACTGCTACCTTCTGGTTGAAATACGCGCAAGCCATCGCCCTGTACGCCGAAGATTGAGCCCCAGCGATAGCGTGGCGACTCATAGCGTTTCATGCTGATGTTTCTACCGTCAAGATAAGCGTGAATATTGTGTCCGAGCAGGCGATATCCCCAGTTTCGAGCCGAGCTTCGATGAGGGTCTGAGGCGGCAATGTCGCCCACTGCGAAGACATTGTCATAGCCGTCCACACGCAAAAAAGGGTCAGTTTTTACAAAACCATTGTCGTTAAGCATGTCGGCGGGAATGAAGTCGTTGTTGGGGGTCATTTTGCCGACTGCCCACAGTGTAATGTCGGCGTTAAAGTCGTCTTGCCCGCTTGAGAATGCAATGGGTTCAGTGGTAAAACGATCGCATTGAAAGCCATCCGGTATGACTGCGCGATGATTGGGGCGTAAGTTCACGCCAGCATCGAGCAAGTGCTGCTCTGCGCTGTTGCGCACTTTAGGGTGATAGCCGGGCAGGGGCTGGTCTTCACTGAAGAAAAAGTACACAGATTTTTCGGGACATCGTGCCGCTAGGTTGGCCGCGACACTCGCGCCAGTGGCGCCGCCCCCAATGATCGCTACCAATTGTGCCTGCAACAGTTGTTGTGAGGCGCGGTCAGTGTTCTGGTTGATGGAATCAGTATTTTCCAGCACATTGTTGCGCCAGAAGCCGTTGGTCACGCCGGAAGAGATCACCAGTGCATCGTAGTGCTCCACCTGTTCGCTGTCATCGTGCAGTCGCACGGTAACGGTGGTTGTACGGGGATCTATAGCCGTAATCAGCCCTTGCAGCGTGCGTACCCCACGCAGCTGTTTGTAGCGGCTAAAGGGCATCAAATAGTCTTTTTTCCACGCTTTGGGCTGTGTCAGGCGCATGCCCAACTCCTGACCACTCACAAGGCAGGGCTTGGGGCCGATTCCCACGATATCGAAGTCCTTGCCCAGATTGATGGCAACCAAGAGCCCGGTATCACCAAATCCGGCTATCACAACGCGCTTTTTCACTATTTTATGCCTTGATGTGATGATCGCTACTCTGGGTCACCGTTTTCAATCCAGCGCCACGTTACTCAGCGTATCCCGAGCACGTTCTTCATAAAATGCGTGCCAAAACGACTTACACGCTGGGCGACAACAGCAAACAGACTCTGATCCAAGTAGTTTAACTGCACCATACGGCGTTCGCCGACAAATTGGGTATGTCCGTGCCAAGAGTGATCAGTGCGGCGAAATGCGAGAAGGTTACCCCCCGATGGAATAACCTGAGCAGCATAGTTCTCAATGTCGTCTTTTGAGCGCAGCAGACGCAGTTGGCCGGCTTCGTTGTCCCACTTCTCGTTAAAGTAGACCAGTACCGTAATAACCTTACTTTTGTGATCGGTGTGAATGTTGCCATCGGTACGTTCGCAGAACTTACGCACCGTCACGGTAGTCGGCAGGGAAACTAAATCCATATCGAAGTGTTCGCCAAGCACGGCCGCAAATTCTGGACTCTGCAACTCCTGCATCAACTGTTTGAAGGCGACGCCATAAGTGAGACTTTCCAGTGTGTGGTTGGCCGCACTGTCTATTGCGGGATAGTCGCGGTTGACTTGCTCCAGTGAGGGGGCGTCGAGGAAGCTCGGTACTACTAGGTAGTCATAGGGATCAGTTTCTACGCGCGCTGCGCGCAGAGCATTAAGATTGGTCAGTGGCATTAGCGCATTTTAGTACGCCTGTTGTAAGTCCGGCAAGGCAGTGATAAGCATGAGGATGTTAATAGTGCGGTAAATCAGGTCTTACCCATTAGTGCGGCAAACAGTGATATACGGTATTATTCTGAGCCTTTTCAAGACGTTGCCGAGGATAATTCAATCTATGGCCGATAGAGCAATGGTCGTCGTACGCCATATCATTTCATTGCTCTGCTTTTGGCTGCCTGCTGAACGCCGTAAAAAAATAGAACGCTGGCTGCGTGGGCGCGAAGAGTTTGGGAAGCTACAGCGCAGTGACTGGGTACTGATGAGCTGGGGTAAATCGGGCAGGACCTGGTTGCGGGTGATGCTGTCCAGGGCCTATCAACTGAAAGGCAATCTGGATGCGAGTGACTTGCTGGATTTTGATAATTTCAAGCAGCATGATCCACAGCTGCCTGCGGTATTTTTTACCCACAATAACTATCTGCGCGATTACACCGGCAACCAGTATTCCAAAATTCACTTCCAGGGCAAGCGCATCGTTCTTCTTGTGCGTGACCCGCGCGATGTCGCTGTATCCCAGTTTTTCCAGTGGCAGTTTCGCATGCGCCCTAAAAAGAAGTTCATCAATGACTACCCGCCCCATGGATCGGCGATAGACGTCTGGGACTTTGTTTTGGATAAAGAAGCCGGGGTGCCACGTATTGTTGACTACTTCAATGGCTGGGCGCAGGCAATTCCTGAATTGAAAGATGTGTTGGTGGTTCGTTATGAGGATATGCGTAAGGAGCCCAGTGATGTGTTGGCAAAAATACTGGCCTTTACTGGCACTGAAGTGACTGCAGACCAGGTGCAGCAGGCGGTAGAGTTTGCTGCTTATGACAACATGAAAAAAATGGAAGAAGATACGTTCTTTAAAGGTAGTGGTGCCCGAGTCAAGCCGGGTGACAAGGACAACCCTCAGTCCTTCAAAGTACGCAAGGCCAAGGTCGGCGGCTATCGCGATTATTTCAGCGATGAGCAGTGCCAGCAGCTCGAAGAAATGGTGGCTCAGTTGGATCCACTGTTCGGTTACGGGGGGCAGCAGCCGTGAATATGGCTTTTCAAAATGTACGCCAAGCCCTGCAGACAGCGAGTAAGAAGCTCTCGCGTCGAGCGTTGCACTGGCGTATGCGTGGTCAGCCAGAGGCAGATATTCTAGTGGCTGAGCGCAAGCTCCGCGGCGTAGAGCAGTTTGACAAGCTGCACAGGGCTGACGTCGTGATAGTGTCTTTCGGTAAAAGCGGGCGGACCTGGTTGCGGGTGATGATCTCCCATCTATTTCGTGTGATGTACAAGTTTCCTGAAAATGCCATTCTGGGGTTTGATAACTTCCACAATCTTAACCGCGAAGTCCCCAAAACGTTTTTTACGCACGACAATTACATCAAAGATTTTACCGGAGACTTCGACACGAAAGCCCCGTTTTATGACAAGCGCGTGATTCTGCTTGCCCGGGACCCTCGCGATGTCGCGGTATCACAGTTTTTTCAATGGAAGTTCCGGGTGAAGTCAACCAAGATAGCAATCAACAACTATCCGCCCCGGGGCAGTGATATAAGTCTGTTCGATTTTGTCATGGGCGACAACGGCGGCAGTATGCAGGCCGTGACCGATTATCTGAATTTATGGGCGCGGGAAGTGGATAAGATGGAGTGCTTTCATTTGCTGCGCTATGAGGACCTGCGCGCGCGGCCGCGTGAAGAACTGCGTCGCATGCTCGATTTCATGCAGGTGGACGCCACTGAGACGCAAGTCAATGCAGCCGTGGATTACTCTTCTTATGAGAATATGAAAAAAATGGAAGGGTCGCAGCAGCTTCGCCTCGCTGGCGGTCGCATGATGCCTCGCGATAAGGATAACCCCGACAGCTTCAAGGTTCGTCGCGCCAAAGTCGGTGGTTATCGTGATTACTTTACTGATGAAGAAGTCGCCACAATCGACGCCAGACTGGCGGACACCTTGGCCCCCCTCTTTAATTACAAGTAACCCGTCACTTCGGATTCTCGGCCAACGCAAGGCGAGTGCTTTCTCCCTTTTAGTTATAGGTAGGACCAGTGTTTTTGGCCGTCTTGCTCGTATCGATCGTGAATCGTTAACGGTGGATTCAGGCGCCGATCAGTTCCAGTGCATCAGGGCGTAAGTGCCCCTGAGCAATCTCCTCACGCAGCAGGGCTTCGGTAAATTCTCCATCTTCGAGTGCTTCGCGCACCAATCCAAAAAAGAAGGCTTCCTGCCTTGGGTCGGGGTGAGCGGTGTAGGTGCCGGCAAATGTATAATCGCCAAACAAGGCACGGCGACCACGTCGCAACCAGTGTCTGGGGGGAAATAACTGGAACGTGTCTGCGGGGCGATAGTCGACCTTGAGACCTGTTTTCCAGGGTTGTGTTTTGCGTTTGGTATTGTGCAGCAGTTTAGTGTCTTCAGTCAGATGATCGAAATCGTTCCATTGATTTTCAAGTGGGTTAACTGTTGCGGGGTTTTCCAGTTTAAGCGATATCCATTCCATGTAATCCCGTTTTGCTGGCTCGAACATATCCGCAAAGTTGCTTTCAAACTGCCAATGCTGGAGTTTGGCGCAATCAAGCAGCATCACACTAGAGGCGTAAGCACCTTTGCGACCCTTGCGTCCAGATTTTGGGCGACACATGATTGACGCGCCTGCCATGTCACGGCTCAGTAACTCCCAAATATCCCCAACGGCGAAAATATCTGGATCCATGATCACTGCGCGGCCTTCGTAGTTCATCAGTTGGGGTGGGGCGAAGCGCAGCGGGGTAAAGGATTGTAGGTCGTCATTCAGCCACGGGCGCAATTCACCGTCGCGGCGGTAGAGCTGTCCTTCACGCTCCAGCATGCAGGGGTAGCTCTTTAACTCGATGAATTTCACATCGAATTTATCCGTGTGAGCAGAACGTTTGCGCAGCGAATAACGACTGACCAGTGCGCCTAGCATCTGCTTGTGGTTTGTGTGAATAAAAACGGTTGGTTTCAAACTGTTTCTTCTCGCGCATAATGTGTGGGATAGTTTAACGCTACTGCGATCTTCTACAAACGTCTGGCTTTGGCAATTTTTGGAGCGACGCTCTGGTGTGGCCGTTACCGACAATCGATGTAATAAGGAAACTGCGTGGGCGAGGATCAATTAACAGTCTGGTGTCTGCTGGGGAAGAAAGCCGGCGATAATACGCAGGTGCGCGCTCTGGCTGCGGAATTGGACTTGGACAGCGTAGAGAAGTCTATAGCGGCCAGGCCCTGGGAACTGTTGAGTCATCTCGGCACTGGGGCGACGCTTGTGGGGATCGATCGCCGTCAATCCAGTGATTTGCAGGCTCCCTGGCCGGATATTGTGATCAGCGCCGGGCGTCGCAATGAGCCTGTAGCACAGTGGATAAGGCAGCAATCTGGTGGACTCACTCGTCTGGTCCATATTGGCCGCCCCTGGGCGTCTCTGTCGAGTTGGGATCTGATCGTGACGACCCCACAGTACTTTTTGCCACAGCAGGACAACATCCTGCACAACACTCTGCCATTGCACCGTGTGTCGCTGGAAGGCCTCAGACGTGCCGAAAATCAGTTGCGCCCGCAGTTGGCGGCCCTTCCGCGTCCTTGGTTGGCAGTGCTTGTAGGGGGTGACAGTGGCCGCTTTGTCATGACCGGTGAGAAGGGTCGGCGGCTGGGCTCACTGGCTGCGGATCTTGCTACTGCTGCAGGCGGCTCTGTGTTGTTGACCGACAGTGCACGCACACCGCGTGCGGCCGGAGATGCTTTGCAGGCGCAATTGACCGCTCCGAATCTTTGCTACCGTTGGGGCAGTGGGGATGACAACCCTTATCGAGGACTGTTGGCGCTGGCAGATGCTTTTGTGGTCACTGGCGAGTCCATGTCCATGCTGGGCGAAGCCGTCGATACGGGCCGGCCGCTTTACATATTTGATGTGGGCGACGGCGCGGCGCATTGGTGGACGCTGCCGCACAGCTACCGCTACAAACCGCTCAGTCACCGCGTTGCAATGCGTTTCGGGCCCGCCCGTATGCGGCGCGATATTGGTAATATTCAGAATACTTTGGTGCGCGATGGTGGGGCACGATGGTTGGAGCCCAGTATGATCCACTCTGCTGCAGATGGCTTGAGGGCGGCTATCGCGTCGCCTTCTGCTCCTTCGCAGGGGTCCGGATCAGTTGCACACAATGAACTGAAGCGCGCAGCGCAGACGGTCAGGCAGCTTGTGATAACGCGCTGAGCGGATGCAGCGGTGCCGAGGGTAAATCGGGTGTATTGGCCAGAATTTCCAATGCGTCATGGCGAACATGGTTCTGTGCCATCTCAGCGCGTAAGAAGTCCTCGCTAATCTTGCCCTCTTGTATGCACTCCTTAAGCAGGCCAAAGAAGAACGCTTCCTGGTTGCGATCGGGGTGCTGCTTATAGTTGCCCAAAAAAGCGTACTCGCCAAACAGTTTGCGGCGTGCGCGCATGATCCAGGCCGCAGGGGGGAACAGGCGAAAGCGTTCCGCGGGACGCCAGTCGGTAGGCAGGCCGGTCTTCCAGGGTTGAGTCTTGCGCCGTGTGGTGTGGAGCAATTTGGTGTCCAGTGAGAACTTGTCGAAATCGTTCCACTGGGTCTCGAAAAAACCGATTGAGGCTTGATCCTCTTCCTTCAGACATATCCAAGGTTGGTAGTCCTGGGTGAAATCGAACATGGCTTCAAAGCTTTTGTGGGCATCCCAATGGGGGAGTTTGGCGCAATCAAGCAGCATAACGCTGCTGGCCATACATTTATCGATCAGACCCTTGGGGCCGGATCGCATGCGGCACATGATGGCATTGTCCTCCATGTTCCGACTAAGTAGCGCCCAAATATCGGCAGTGGCGAAGATGTCGGGGTCGATGACCACAGCGCGGCCCTCGTAATTCATCAGCTTTGGCGGCATGAACCGTGTTGGCGTAAAAGACTGCAAATCGTCATTCAGCCAGGTACGCTTGACGCCGTCACGAAGGTACTCTTGACCTTCCCTAGCAGCGAAAAAGGGGTAGTCGCGGCTGTCCATAATCTGCACATCGAACTTGTCGTTGTTGAGGGAGTAGCGACGCAGGGCGTGTTTGGCGACGATGGCACCGGTAATTTGCTTATGGTTGGTTTGAATAAATACGGAGGCTTTCATGGGGTTGCCAAGGCTGTCAGAGGTCACTTTAATGATCCTAAAACTATAAAGGAATACGTCTTAATTTGCTATTTCGAGGAACTGTTTTGAACGTGAATAGTACGCGCTACGCTGGATATCAGTCCGTTGTTACTTAAAAATCCCGCGGCGGTAAAGACCCCAAAAAAATCCCCATAGGTGGATGAGTGGCGCACGCCTGACCGCATCGGGGATGAGGATTTCCTCCCCCGAGTGACGCTCGAGCTTCCAGGCTATGTAGTCCAATCCGCCCTCGAAAGTGAACAGCGCTTTGATCAGCCGCACGATAGATAGGAGCTTACCTTGGCCCCGTCGAAGCGCCCATGCCAGCGTCGCAAGTCGGCGCCTGATGGTGCCAATCTGGCTGCGATAATGCAGTTCCTCGTCCTGCGTGTGCAAGGAGAAGGAAAACCCGAGGTCGCTTGCGTGATGCCGCGTCAGGGCTCCATAGAAGTCCAGGGACGTGCTTGCTAACTCCTGGGCCCGCCCGCCGCGCTCTGTACGCAGTTCTGTCGCATAGCTTAGGCTTAGCGATTGCTCCCACAAGGTCAGAAGGCTGCCCTGAGCGGGTAGAGCTGGCAGAGCCTTTCGCAGCAGGGTATGCGCTGCCTGCGTGAGGGCTGTTTCTATCTGACCTCGCACTGATTGGTCACGGGCATATAAGATGCGGGTGGGCTGCGCGAAACGGCCCCAGATATAGGACTCGAACCAGGCTGGTGAGCAACCTCGTTGGAAATCGCGCAAGGAAATGACGGTGACTTTGCTGCGCAGGGTCTTGCCCTCATTGCCATCGTCTACCGGCTTTTGCTCGGCATAGAAGACATTGGGAGGTAACAGCCAGTTAGCAGCCGCTAGTAGAGGGCGGCGATAGGCTGCGCGATAGCTATCGCAGATCAGATACAGGTCCAGCAGCCCGTCATAGATATCGCCGCTGCGCAGGCAGGAGCCATACACTAACGTGCTGCAGATAGTACCGTGATGGCGGGCATCAAGTTGTGCCAACAGCGCCGCTAGCGTCGGGTCCAATACTGCGTCGGGACCGGCGACCTTGGGGTAGGTATTCACAGGCGCAAAAATGCCAGAGGTTCGCTGGCGCTTATCGTCGCAGCTTGGGCAACCTGCAGTAGTTCTCCGTCCAGATTGATTTTACCTTCCATTTTAAGCGTTACCCTATTGGTGTTGTGGCTATGGTAGCCCGATGTCGGCATCGCATTGCGACTGTGACGACCGCGCACAATAGAGAAGAAGGTGCGGGCAAAGCGAGTACAGCCCTGTTCCATGAGAGTCAGGCGAATGGCGCCAGGCTCTGTGCTCCAGAACGGGCGCATACCGAAAGCCAGACGCTGCAGAGTGCTCACGGCGAGGATTAGGGTGCTGTATTGGGTCGGATCACTGTCTTCAAGTGACAGTGTGATGTCGACCTGCTGATTGAAATCTGGGTCGTCACGTACGACCCCCCACACAGTGCGCAGTGTGCCCAGCGCGAGGCTAAAATCATCGCGCAGGCCCCGCGAGTGGATTTCCTTGTGGGCGTATTCCGTGCCATGAATGACTGCCCCGCCACCGAGAAACATTCCATAGCGCTCGGGTTGGTCGGTGTCTATGACCACCCGCAGCATTGCCCGTTGCGCGATTTTATTAGCAGTTTCACGGTTGCCTTCACTCCACCGGCAGAAGTCCGTGACCGCCTTATTAAGTGAGCCACGCAGGCCTACATCCCCAGCACTCATGTTGGCTGTGCCGCCCGGCAGTAGGGCGATTAGAGGTGGTGTGACGAAGGGTTTCGATTCTAAAAGCGCACCAAGAATGGCCGCCACTGTCCCATCGCCGCCATTGATTGCCAGTACCCGGACATTGAGGTCGGCAAGTTCCTGCAGCACAGGCCCGATATCAGCCGTACAGTGCGTAATACGGTGGTGGATGCTTGGATGCCGCTCGATACGTGAGCGGATGCCTTCGAATTGGTCGCGGTTGTGGCCGCTGCTGGGGTTGCTGATCAGACCTATCGGACCTGCCATCGGTCTCACAATAGGGATTCCCTCATAGTGACGGACTTGAGGTTGATTTCGGTGGCGCCAATGCGCGGTGCTTGCCCGCGTATTTGAAGTGGCAAGCCAGTAGTGCGGTCGAAGAACAAAATAATCTCTCCATTCAGTCCAAGCAGCCTGAAGTCATTTTTTTTCTCGAGTATCGTGTCCGGCTTGGCGTGTATGGCCACGGCCAGTGTTTCACGCGTGCCAGCGGCACGGTCTTCCCCCGTGATGTCGTAGTCAACGGTGATCGGGATGCCATTGCCACTGGTGAGATGTACTCGATAGAAGTTCAAATCAGTGTGAATCAGCACATCCATAGATTTTCCCGGCCCTTGCGCCTGCAACTGTTGTGCAAGCAGCAGCAGCATGTAGGGCGTTGTCACCATGATTTCATTCGCCGAAGCAGGATAGACAAGCTCCGTGCGCGACGTTGCCGGCCAATCCTGGGGTAGGGTATCGTCATCAGTCACCGGCTCGCGACGTTCACGGACTATAAAATCGGCCTCATACTCGTAGGATTTCACCCGTTCTTGCTTGCCTTGGCTAAGGCGCGAGCGGGTGAGTGCCCGGCCCGTGGCTGGCTCAAAATTCACCCGCACTCGCTCTGAATTATTCACTACAGAGCTCTCGACGTACAATTCCCAGCGCTCCGGATCATCAGCGACGGGAAGAACTTCGATGCGTGATCGCGCAGTGGCCCAAAACGCTGTTTGCTCGAACTCCACTACACGCCACTCAGGTAGCTGCGGGGCTTCGATGGTAGAGGCCTGACTAACGCTGGATAGCGCCATGAACACGTTGATGAAGATAATTCTAGCTAGCTTAGTCATATTGAATAACCATCGTGACGAAAAAAGTGACCTTGGGCCAGAGCCGCTTTGGGAGAGTTAACTCCCCGGGCGGTTGGTGAGAGGCTTGCTCAAGACGTTTAGTCAACGCGGTGAGAGCTTCAGCTGAAGGCCGTGTTTTTACCTAATCCTCATTAAAATCAATTGCTTGTGGCGATCTGCGAAAGGCGTTAAAAATACCACACATCCTTGAGAATGGCATGATCATCCTATAACCTTCGCTTCGCGATCTGTCCGCGATCAGGAGAAATTTACATGCATATGATTATCAAGCGACTGATCAAATGGTTGGTACGGGCAATTTCGGTATTTTTACCAGAGGCTAAGGCGCACGAGTTACAGCGCTGGCGTCGAGGTAGAGAGGAATTCTGGAAGTACAACCACTGTCAGTACATTTTTGCCTCTTACGGTAAGAGCGGCCGCACGTGGGTGCGGGTAATGATCTCGCGCTACTACCAGCTGGTGTACAAGTTGCCCGACAACATTTTAATGGGCTTTGATAATTTTACCCGGCTCAACGGGGATATCCCTAAAATCTTCTTTACCCATGATAACTACCTGCGCGGCTACACGGGTAATGTCGGTTCGAAAAAAGATTTTTATAGCAAGAAGACAGTGCTGCTAGTGCGCAACCCCATCGATGTCGCCGTGTCACAGTTTTTTCAGTGGAAGTACCGCATGCGGCCGGAGAAGAAGGCCATGAATCACTATCCCGCACATGAGGCGGATATTTCGGTTTACGATTTTGTGAAGGACGACAACCAGGGCCTCTCGCACATCATTGAATTTCTTAACAATTGGGCTAGAGAGCTACCGAAAATTCAGCATTTGCTGGTGGTACGGTATGAAGACTTGCGCTCACATCCTGAACAGGAAATGGCAAAAATTGTCACATTTCTGGGGCTTGAAGCTAATACAGACTATCTCCGGGATACAGCGGAGTTTGCTTCGGTGGAGAATCTGCGGAAGAAAGAACAGGAAAATTATTTCTGGCGCAGTGGCAGTCGCGTGCAGGCCAAGGACGTCAATGATCCCAATACGTTCAAGGTGCGGAAAGCCAAGGTCGGCGGTTACCGCGATTATTTTGATGACGATCAAGTGGCGGAGTTGGATGCTATGGTAGATTCGTTTCTTTTGCCGGCGTTCGGTTATACCAGCACAGAGGTCGCGGAGGCATAGTGACGAATAACTGCGTCTTTATTCACACCAATGAGCGGCAATGGCTGGGGGCTTTGGTTGCTGAATATTCCTTTCGTCGAAATTCAGCCCATGCGGACAAGTTTGACGTTAAGTTTATTCATACTCGTGACTACCCCTATCTCAGCGCCAAGGAAGGCCAGACCTTCCTGCGCGGTGGTACTGAGCGTGTTTGGCACATGGACGATTTACAATCCTTCACGCCACTGCGCTTTTTGCCGCCGAAGTTGATGAATTGGCAGGGACGCGCGGTGCTGACCGATCCAGACATTTTCGCAGTGGGTGATATCTACGACCTGTTACAAAAGGACATGAAGGGCGCCGCTGTCATGGGCCGTCGCCGCTCAGGAAGCCAGAGGAAAGCGCTCCAGGTTGCCACCAGTGTGATGTTGATGGACTGTGCTCGCCTGCAGCATTGGGATGCCGAATTGGAGTTCGATCAGCTGTTCCGCTCGGAAATAGACTATAAAAAGTGGATGGTGCTCGCTTACGACGACCCCGCCAATATCGGCTACCTCGAAGACTGCTGGAACGACTTTGACCATCTCGATGCCAATACGCGCTTACTGCACAATACGAAGCGCAAAACACAGCCATGGAAAACAGGTTTGCCTGTGGATTATACGCCCGCTGAAAAATTCAAGGGTAACCCGCTACTGGACTCTGCCAATAGCTTGCGGATAAAGATGTTTGGTCAATATGGCCTGCTGGGTCGTTATAAAAAACATCCGGACTTGCGCCAACAGCAGTTTTTTTTCGGCCTGCTGAAAGAGTGTCTGCATTCAGGACATGTCAGCGAAGATCTTGTCCGAGACGAAATCAGTAAAAATCATGTGCGCCATGACGCTTTTGAAGTGTTGGACCGCACTCCCAATCTAGAGGGAATGGCCGCGTGAACTACCTAAATATTGAGAAGCTGCGCAGTCTATCCCGAGAAGAATTCTTGGCCGTTAATCCCTATCCGTATTTCAATAGCGAAGGCGTTCTGACTGAATCAGGCTTCCAGGATCTGTTGGAGAATATGCCGCCACAGGAGATGTTCGAACAGAAATTTGGTTATGAACGTCGGGCTGGACAGGCACCACATGACCGGTACTCACTAGAATATACGCCGGATATGCCCGTGCCTAAACCTTGGAAGGAATTCATCGGTGAGCTTTGCTCCGATGCCTACCGTAAAGAAATCGAGCGTTTGTTAGGTGCGAAAAAAGCAGAGTTTCGCTTTCATTGGCATTATACGCCCAGTGGTGCTGATGTTTCCCCGCATTGTGATGCCAAGCGCGAACACGGTTCGCATCTGTTTTATTTTAATTCCACTGACGATTGGGACGCGGCATGGGGCGGCTCCACGCTGGTATTGGACGATGGTGGTCGACTAGACTATAACTCGGCCCCCGATATTAAAGAGTTCGATAACGTTATCGAATGCGACTGCCTCGGGAACTACAGCTCTCTTATACTGCGTGGGGATCATGCCTGGCACGCGGTGAACCCGATCGAATGTCCTGAAGATCGTCTGCGTAGGGTTTTCATTATTGTGGTCAATCCGGACAATCTATTCTGGAAGTTACGTGATCGTCTTATAGGTAAAAAAATTCAGCGTTTTTGACCCCTATATTGACGGCCATTTACTCAAATGGGCCTCCTGATGCGCTCTGCAGTCAATTAGCTGATAAACTGCATAATTAAAAGCAACTACTGGCGAGTCAATTCGACCATGATCATCGATCGATATTTTAGCGAGCCTAATGGCAATGTCTGCTTTACGCGCGAGCAAGGCAGTAATTTTGCCAAGCAAATGGCCGATGATTTTAATCCTCTGCACGATATTGATGCTAAACGATTTTGCATCCCCGGCGATCTGTTGTTTTCTATTATTCTAGCTAAGTACGGGATCAGCCAGCATATGGAATTCGTCTTTTCCGGTATGGTTGTCGCAGGCGTGCAACTCCTTATGCCCGAGCCCGCGGAAGAAATGCACATCAATGATGAGGAGGGGAGGGAGTATCTGCGGGTGAAGCGCGCGGGGAATGTATCTCATGACGAATCTTTACTGCAGAATCTAACGCAGAGTTACGTGCAATTTTCTGGCCAAACCTTCCCACATATTCTGGTGCCACTTCTCGCTGAGCAAAATGTAATGATTCGCCCTGATCGTCCGCTGGTCATTTATGAGAGCATGTCTATCGACCTTGACAGGCTTGACGTCGAGAAGCCGTTACTCCGTGGCGATTACAACAAACTTGAGGTCAACGGAAAGCGCGGTAGTGTTGAGCTCGCGTTTCATCTTGAGGATGATGGAGAAGTTGTTGGACGCGGGAAGAAGCATATGTTGCTAATGGGCCTGCGTGAGTATGACGAGGACGCCATCGAAGGCGCCATTAGTTCCTATAACGATAGTAAGCTATCTTTTTCGACATAATAATCATATCCCGCAATGCAGACCACGCGACCGCAGTGTTATCGCCCTGCGGTCATCAGAACGCTACTCCACAATTTTCTGGCTGTGGACTCTATCCAGTTGCGCTCGTATCTGCATAGCCCACGAAGTGAAAACTCGGCGCACTTGCGCTGCATTGGTGATGCTATTGTTTAGGCCCCACAGGGAAGATCCGGACCGGGTGTCTTTTGCCAGAGCGAGCACTTCGCCGGTTTCAGAGTCGCTGAACGTAACCTCGACACTGATCTTGCCGGCGCCCTCTGTCACAATTTTACTGCGCCCTGCAGGCCGTGAGCGATTATCGTCCTTCGGCGCTGTGGGTGCGATGCGGGTCAACTTGGCTGATATCAGCAGCACATCGTCACCGGCCGCCGTGACCAGCGGGTAAGTTTTTTGCAAAGCAAGTTGCTTTGACATCGCCTCATGAAAGTCTTTCTGTAGCCTTAGTCTGTCGGCGTCGGTAAGTTCCCAGTTGGGAGTTCTAGTGGTCCTGTAGCTGTTGGTTGGCTGAATGACCTCCACATTGTCCACGCCCAGGGGTGTTAGCAGAATGGCAGTGTATTTGTTGAAATCCGCGCTGGGATCTATATAGGCCAGTTTGGTGCGTGAGTGATCAACGCGAACGAGGCTGCCCTGAATGACTTCCGCATTTTCGCCGGTTTGGATCTGGGGTGTATTTTGACAAGCGACCAGCAACAGACACGCCAGCGCACTGCCAGCCATTGAATAGTTCATGATAATTGCCCTCATGCATTTTTTAAAAAAAGCTGCGTCAGGTTCTACGCAGTTCCGGGGGTATTCAAGAATACCGTTTTCCGTTATTCACTCGGTAGGCGATCTTCGCCCACCGGCTATTTCCAGCCCCGCTTGTTCTCAGCCATTTCACGGTTTTTAGCCTCGAAGGCAGCGCGCAGTTGAATTAACTTTTTCGGGTTCCGATTGGACGTATCATAGGATTCCCGCGTGTCGCCCGCGAGATCAAAAAGCCATTCTTTCTTTGGTATGGCGACACCTATCGGTGCCTGATCGGTACCATAGAGAACGCCTGCAGCTCCACGGTACTTAAAGTGCTGGTCGCGCACCGCGAACAGAGTCTCACCATCATAGTAGTAAAGATAATCGTGCGGAGACGGTCCGCCATGAGTCAAAATGCTAAGAATACTGCGACCATCGAGGGTTCGATCCGATGGCGCAGGTAGCTGCAACAGGTCCAGCACCGTTGGCAGTAGATCAATGCCCATTGCCATTGCATGTTCAGTCCTGTTTGGCGCGATACCCGCTGGCCAATGGGCAATGAAGGGTACCCTCATGCCGCCTTCGAAGGTGTTGCCCTTGCGGCCACGCTGATCGCCTGCGTCACCTAGAAACCAGGGCCCGTTGTCTGAGGTGATGATGATCAGTGTATTGTCCAGGTTTTCAGTGCGCTCCAGTGCCGCAACGATTGCACCGATGCTGTCGTCTATTTCCTCCAGCACGTCACCGTAAAGGCCGGCCCTCGAAGTGCCGCTGCGCTCGGGTCTGGTAGAAAGTGGAGCGTGAGGAAAATTGTGGGCGAAATAGAGGAAGAAGGGTTCCTCGGCATGTTGCTGGATGAAATTGGTGGCCGCTTGAGTGTAGCGCTCGGTTAGGAAGCGCTGGTCTACCGGTGCTTCTGCGGCGATGTCGCGGTTGGCATAGAGGGCAAAGGGCTGCATATCGTTGCTGTATAAAGCGCCAAAGTAGCTGTCAAACCCCATGTCGTTGGGTAGTGATGGACTGCGATCTCCAAGGTGCCACTTGCCGACCATGCCGGTGGCGTAGCCCGCTGCGCTCAGCAGTTCCGCTAGCGTAATTTCCTCCGCCGGTAGGCGTATATTGGCCTTGGGAGTGAGCAAAGCGTTGAACAAAAAGCCCTTGGCCCCTCCGCTCGGAAAGACCACATTGGGCAGTCCCGCTCGAGCCGCCAGTCTTCCAGTGAGATACCCCGCACGTGAGGGAGTGCACACCGGTGCAGGAGAATAAAAGTCTGTCAGCACAACGCCGTCGGCTGCTAATGTGTTGATATTGGGTGTGGCGATCATCAGGCTATCTTCGGCACCTGCGCCAACATCACCGTAGCCCATATCATCGTAAAGGATAAAGACAATATTGGGAGCGGTCCGATCAGTTTTATCGTGTTGGCTGATTTGGGTCAGATAATCGTGTTTGTTGTTTAGTCTGTTCTGATTCTCGGATTGCCCGCTGCCGGCCAGACGGTAACCCATAAAAAGTGCGATCAGCACAATCAGCAATAACAGGGTGCTGACTGCTGCTGTGATTCTGTTCCAAAAAAACATGAAAATATTCATCTTGGTTCAGTTTCCATCGGTGTGGCGGCCCAATTACACTGGAAATTGGCGTATCAGGCAGAGATACTGTCACATCTGTCTAACCCACTCAAATTCTTCTATCGCATAGCAATGCGGCGAAACTGGTCTTTGGAGACCACATTATGAAAAACCTGCAGGGAAAGCACATTTTGGTTTGTGGCGGTGCTACCGGTATTGGCGCCGCCACTGTTCGCCGTTTATGCGAAGAGGGCGCACGCGTCGGCGTTGGTGATTTCAATATGGCTGCGGCCGAGGGTTTGGTCGAAGAATTGAATGCTGCCGGCTTCGATGCCATGGCTTGGTACTTTGACCAGTCCGATGAGGCAACGATTACTACCCTGGTCGATTCAGCGGTTGCACACTTTGGTCGGCTGGACGGCCTATTCGCCAACGTGGCAGATTTACAATCGGTGCTGGTGGACGGGGATATCCTTAGCAATGACAGCGCTTTATGGGAACGCACCCTGCGGGTGAATGTGATCGGTACTGCGATGTTGGTGCGCGCGGCTCTCCCGCACATGTTAGAGCAGGGCAGCGGTTGCATGGTACTAACGTCCTCCGATGCAGCGGTGATTGGCGAAGCTGAGCGACCGGCTTATGCCGCGTCTAAGGCGGGTGTTAATTCGTTGTGTCGCCACATTGCCTCCAAGTGGGGTCAAGAAGGTATTCGATGCAACGTGATATCACCAGGCTTTGTGCTGACCGAGCAGCTGGACGCGAACATGAGTCAGGCGATGAAAGATTCGATGCGAAAGGGTGTGCGCAGCCAGCGCCATGGCGCGCCGCAGGACATTGCCGGCGCAGTAGCCTTTTTGTTGTCTGATGACGGCGAATGGGTCAACGGCCAGACCTGGCGGGTCAATGGCGGGATAAGCTACGCCAATTAATTGATCCGTTAGTACTATTCATCTGTCACCTGAAGGAGTTTGATCATGATTACCGCTAACAGTGTCTCCAGTGAAGAGATTGTCATCAATGCACCGGCCGAAGTGGTCTGGGGCGTCATTCTTGATTTTGCCAACTACGGCTTATGGAACACATTTTGCCCTAGTATGAAAGGTGAGGCGGTCTTGGGTTCGCCGCTTGAAATGCAAGTTGATTTGGGTAACGGGCTGCAGACGCAGGTGGAGTATGTGACAAAAATTGAGCCCATACACACGATTGTATGGTCCATGGAGAATAAACCCGGCGATCCGATTCATGCGGACCGGATTCAGCGTATAACGCCTATTGATGGATCTAGTTGCCGCTACTGCAGCATTGATGAATTTAGTGGCGAATTTTCAGGCCCGATGATTGAGCAGTTGGGTGCGCAGGTGGAGAAGGGTTTCAACGATTGCGCTGTGGGCCTTAAGGCGCGTGCCGAGTCACTGTATCGAGCGTAAGGATAATTATCCGTCGCGGAGTCCGGTATCCATTAATTATTATGAGAGAGGGTAGTGCAGCGTGGAAAAGAGTATTTATTTTTTGCAAAAGCCCGCGACGGTCTCAATCGAGACGTTTCGGGATAGCCTGCTCAATAAGCTGGTACCGCATCTGCAGTCATTGGGGGCGTCACAGCTGACCATCAATATTGCCGATCTCAACCCGAGCATACAAGAGCAGGCTCCGAGTCGCCTGATAGGGCCCTGGCAGAGACTGTCAGCTGCGGTGTCATTTTGGCACGATTGTCTGGATCAGCGTGCACCTCTTGAGGCGAGTCTGGCAGATATCAGCGACGCCATCATCGGCTATCTAGTCACGGAATCTGTGCCGCAGGTTTTCGATCCGGTGTGGGAGGGAGGGCAACGTCGGCCGGGTGTGACTCAGTTTGGCGCCAACGGTAAGCCGCAAGACGTGTCTGATGAGGCGTTCTATCACAATTGGCAGGTTCTGCATTCCACCTCCTCATTTGATCTACATCCTCTTCGCTGGTCTTATGTGCGAAACGCTGTGGCGAGGCCGTTGACAGCAGACGCGCCTGCATACCGCGCTATCGTGTGTGAGCATTTTCGCGAACTGTCTGACTTTACGGATGATGAGCGCTACTTCGGATCGCAGGAAGCCGTAGTAGCCATGCTGAAAGAACTCCCCGGATTCTGTGATTTCAATAATATGGTCTCTCTGGCGACCAGCGAGTATTATTTTCGATAGGGAGAAAGCAGGGCACTGTTGCTAACTCGCGCGACTGACGGCCTCATATTTGACGCCGCACAAAGCGGGCACAAAATGTTGGTCTGCGCCTTGCCCAGCAGATCCTTGCAAATGGCGCAGGCTATGATTGCTGGTCTCCCGTGATTGACCGAGTGGTCGCTTTGTGACGCATCGGGTGCGCTGCTCGCGAATTTTTTGCTAGATAAAGTCGGCAATGATTATTGCATGATGTGCACACTGGTATACAGTATTGCCAAGGGGTTAGATTGTGCTCAATGAGAGGCTTGGTGTCTCCTCGAAAGCGCAATAATTACGGTCTATGGGAGGCATTCAATGATTAAGGTTATCCCGTCTGGCCAGGCCTGTGGCGCTGCCGTCACCGGGCTGGATCTTTCCAAGCGTCTCGATGTCGGCACATTGCGGACAGTCCGGTCGGCCTGGTTAGAACATCATATCCTTGCCTTCCCTGACCAGACCTTGACGAATGCCGATCTAGAGAGGATTGTCCAAAGCTTGGGGGTTTTTGGCAGTGAGCCCTATTTCGAACCAATGGAGGGGAGTGAACACGTTGTGGCCTTGACGCGAAAGGCGGACGAAAAAGCCCCTCTGTTCGCGGAAAACTGGCACTCCGACTGGAGTTTTATGCAAGAGCCACCGATCGGGACCTGCCTGTACAGTCGGATCATTCCGCCAATCGGCGGAGACACGGGGTTTATCAATCAGCAAAAGGCTTTGGCAGGAATGCCTCCAGCATTGCGCGCAAAAATTGAGGGACGCATAGCACTGCATTCCGCCGCGGGAGCTTATGCTCCCGATGGTATGTATGGAGAGAAGGATAGGGCCGCAGGGCGCAGTATGGCTATTCGTTACTCTGAGGATGCCAGAGACGTGCGCGGTCATCCGTTTATCTTGCAACACCCGGAAAGCGGTCGTGAGACGCTGCTGGGTTGCCTTGGCTATATTGTAGGTGTGGAGGGCATGGCAGACGACGAAGCGTTTACCTTGCTGTTGGAGTTGCATCAATGGCAAACGCGAGAAGAGTTCCAGTACAGCCATAAATGGCAGGAAAATATGTTTGTGATCTGGGACAATCGTAGTCTGTTGCATAAGGCTAACGGCGGTTATGACGGCTACGATCGCTTGCTTCACAGGATCACGGTGGCATCAGACCCGCAAAAGTACCTTCATGTGAATGCGGCCTAACCGCCGTCTGATTGCAATTGGGTGACTGCGACAACAAGATTTGCCATACTTAACCGATAATGTTTGACTGTTTACACCCTCCCTCTTAATAGGACGCACACGTTATGACTATCAAAGTAATTGCAGTATTGTCCACCGCCCTAATGGTCGCTTTGGCCGGCTGCGCTAGTACAACCCCCGGAACCGGTTCGAGTCGCAATCAGGTCATTTCTGTGCAATACGGCATTGTCGAGAACGTCCAGCAGGTGGCGATGGCGCCTAGTTATGGTGCAAGCTCTATACTTGGAGGCGCCCTTGGGCTGCTGGCAACGAGCGGACACTCAAGTGCGTCGCAGGTAGCTGGAGCTGCCGCTGGCGCTGGACTGGGTGCTCTTGTCGCCAAGGAAACCGCCGGCACTGCGGAGCGATTTACCGTGCGTCTGGTCAATAATAGTACGATTGATATCGTGTTGGAAAATCAGGATGTTCGGATAGGAGACTGCGTTTCTGTGGAGCAGGGTACGCATGCCAATATCAGACGCGTTTCTTCAGTATTGTGTTCAACTCCCGCCTCGCATCCCGCCTATAGTTCGATGAACGCAGAAACCGTGCGAGAGTCGTCTGATTGTTTGGCGGCGAAGCAAGAGCTGCTTAAAGCCGCAACGACGGAGCAGACTGATATCGCTTACAAGAAAATGCGTGCGTTCTGCGAAAGTTAATATCGTCAGGAAGATGACTTACCGTCTTCTTGATCTGGTGATGTTAGAAGCACAGGAACCTCATCATGTATTGATGGGGTTCCTGTAGTTGTAAAATTTTATTATTAGTGAGTGCTAGATTCACGCCATGGAAAAAATCACTCATGTCATTGTGAATCCCCTTAAGTCGCTAAACCTTCTTTCTAGAACAGATGTAGAGGGGCTCACGAGTAGCGGCGGCGATTTGTTGGCGTTGTTTCGACACTGTGCCCTGGCAATTCTGAACACCGACAGTGTGAAGGATGATGCCGAAGAACTTCTGACCGACTACGCCGACTTTGATGTTCGCCTGATCCCGCAGCCGCGTGGTCTTAGGTTAGAGCTGTTTAATGCGCCACCCCAGTCGTTTGTCGATGGCAAAATGATCCGTGGTATCCAAGAGCATTTGTTTTCCGCACTGCGCGATATTGTGTATACCGATTTTAAAATAACGGCGGCCCAGCCCAAGCTGCCCAGTTCTGCCCAGATTACCGACACGGTATTTCGCATCCTGCGCAATGCCCGTGTCGTGCGACCTGACCAGTCACCCCAAATAGTGGTGTGTTGGGGCGGGCACTCTATTCCTCGTCAAGAGTATAACTATGCTAAACACATAGGCTATCAACTAGGCCTGCGTGGGCTGGATATTGTGACCGGTTGTGGTATTGGCGCAATGAAAGGGCCGATGAAGGGCGCTGCGGTAGGGCATGCCAAGCAGCATATCAAGAGCGGCCGTTACATCGGGATCAGCGAACCGGGCATCATCGCTTCTGAATCACCTAACGCTATCGTCAATGAGTTGGTGATCATGCCAGATATTGAGAAACGCTTGGAAGCTTTTGTCCGGCTTGCACACTCTATTATCGTGTTTCCCGGAGGAGTAGGAACCGTTGAAGAGGTTCTCTACCTGCTTAGCATCCTAATGCACCCAGACAACAATCAAGCCATTCCACTGGTATTCGCCGGGCCAGAATGCTGCCGCGAGTACTTTGACGAACTGGAGCGATTTCTGGTCGATTGCCTGGGCGAGGACGTGCGTCGCCACTATCGTGTTATCGTGGGCGGCGCGGAAGACGTTGGCCGCGCTATCCGTTCGGCCAACGATGACGTGCATGCAAAACGTCGCGCGACGCAGCAGGCATACTATTTCAACTGGGAACTGGTGATCTCGCCCGATCTGCAGGAGCCCTTTGTTCCTACACACGACGTGATGGCGGCATTGCAGCTTGATGCCCACTTGCCCAAGCATGAATTAGCCAGTGCGCTGCGTCGTGTATTTTCGGGCCTAGTGGCTGGTAACGTGAAGGCATTCGGCATTGAACAAGTGCGCTTGCACGGTCCCTACCAGCTGTCGGGTGACAAGAAATTTCTATCCAGCATGGATCGACTGTTGCAGATGCTGGTGAGGCAGAAACGAATGAAGTTGGATCAGGAGAAATATCAGCCTTGCTATCAATTGGTGGAATGATCGTTCACTGCGGGTCGGCGCCAGTATTTCCACAGGCCAATCATTGAAGCACCTATCCAGAAAACTTCAATCACCAAACTGGCAAGATTAAAGTTGAAGCACAGACTAAAAAAGAGAAAGATACCGCCCACCAGATTTATCAAATTGTAGCTAAGGCTTTTAGGATCAATCCGCTCGAGCTGTAATAAATAGTAGGCCAGTACCACCATTAATGCGCCCAACATGCCGATAGCGTCAATAATATGGTTTTGCATAGCCAATAGTCCAATGTGGGCCGGTAGAGACTGAGCCTATCACACAACAATTAGTTCAGTCGCGATGGCGGGTATATTCAGAAGGTTATTCAATTGCGGTTCACGTTTCAGTCGATGAGAAATTTTTGCACGAACGAATAGAACACTACGATGTCATTATTCTCGGCGCTGGCGCGGCGGGATTATTCTGTGCTGCGGTCGCTGGCGCGCGCGGCCGTCGCGTTTTGGTGTTGGAAAAAGCCAATAAGGTGGGTAAAAAGATTCTTATGTCCGGCGGTGGCCGCTGCAACTTCACTAATCGCGTTGTCCAGCCAGAGCACTTTGTTTCTGGCAATCCACACTTTTGTAAGTCAGCTCTGAGCCGCTATACGCAATGGGACTTTATTGCCTTGGTTGAGCGCTACGGTATCGACTACGAAGAGCGCGCACACGGACAGCTGTTTTGTCAGAATTCGGCTCAGGATATTCTCACGATGCTATTGCAGGAATGCGATAAAGCAGGGGTGACGGTCTCCTCTCGGTGTGGGGTCAGGTCCATTGAGGCCGCGGGTGATTCAACCGGTCGTTTTTCTGTGTCTTTTGATCAGGGGCCAGATACAGAAAAATCTAATCGCTCCGTCGTTTGCCAATCGCTGGTGGTGGCCACCGGAGCACTTTCCATACCCACGCTGGGCGGCAGTGGTATCGGTTATGACATCGCCGCGCAGTTTTCATTACCATTGACCGAGCGCCGCGCCGGACTGGTGCCGCTGATGTTCAGTGACGCCATGAAGTCAATCTGTGAGCGATTGTCTGGCGTGGCATTGGAAGTGGAGGTCCACTGTAACGGCCAGTCCTTTACTGAAAATTTGTTATTTACCCATCGGGGTGTCAGTGGCCCGGTGATACTGCAAATTTCGAATTACTGGTACCCTGGCAACACAGTCTCGATCAACCTACTACCCAGCCTCGATATCAGCCAGTGGTTGCTGCAGTCAAAGCGCGATCAGGGTCATAGCTTGCTGCGTAGCCTGTTGGCGCAAAAATTGCCAAAAGCGCTAGTGGCCGAGTTACAAACGCTCTGGTGGTCAAATGATGCAGAGCGGAAGCTGGCGGACTACAGTGACAGAAGGCTGACCGAGCTTGCCGCGCTATTGGGTAGTTGGATATTGAAACCCTCAGGCACGGAAGGTTACCGCACGGCAGAGGTTACTCTGGGGGGCGTGGATACGGTGGGAATGAGTTCCCGGACCATGGAGGCCGGGGGTCATGATGGCCTATTCTTTATCGGAGAGGTATTAGATGTGAGTGGCCATTTAGGAGGATACAACTTCCAATGGGCCTGGTCTTCTGGTTTTTGTGCAGGACAGTATGTTTAGCGGGCAATAATGTATTTGAAATGATGATATTACCGCTTAAGTCGCGCCCGTAGAGATCGGCCTCGGCACGCAGCGGCGACTTGTTTTCAGTCACCGATATGCGAGAGAATCACTGTATTTTAGTCGCTGATGTTCAGCCAAAACTTAATGAAGTAAACCTGCTGCTATGCTCAGACTAAATGAAATTAAACTCTCGCTCGATCATGGCGCCGATGATCTGACGGCGGCTATCGCCGAGCGATTGGGCATCAGTGAGGAAGATATCTGCAGTTTTAGCGTTTTCAAACGCAGTTATGACGCGCGTAAAAAAGCCAAAATCTTGTTAATTTACCAATTAGATGTCGATCTGCGCTCTGCACAAGAGCACAAGCTGTTAGAGCAGTTTAAAAATGACTCTCGTGTTGGCCCGAGTCCGGACACGCATTATCGTTTCGTCGCGCAGGCTGGTCCGCATTTCCCGCGGGCCGAGCAGCAGCGGCCTATCATTGTTGGCTTTGGTCCCTGTGGGATTTTGACCGCTCTGCTGCTTGCTCAGATGGGACTCAAGCCGATTGTGCTGGAGCGGGGGCGCGAAGTGCGTCAGCGCACGAAGGATACCTGGGCAATGTGGCGCAAGCGTAAGCTCAATACCGAATCTAATGTCCAGTTTGGTGAGGGCGGCGCCGGCACATTTTCAGACGGTAAGCTTTATAGTCAGGTTAAAGACCGCCGTCATTTAGGCCGCAAAGTGCTGTCCGAATTTGTGAAGGCTGGCGCACCGAATGAAATTTTGTTTGTGAGCAAGCCACATATCGGCACCTTCAAGTTGGTAACAATGGTGGAAAAAATGCGTGCAGAAATCATTCGCTTGGGAGGCGAGGTGCGTTTTGGGGTGAAAGTGGAATCACTGTTGCGCGAACAAGACAGTGAGGGCGCTGGCCAAGTAACCGGGCTGACCACTGGCAGTGGTGAAACGCTATTGAGTAGACACATTGTACTAGCAATAGGACATAGCGCTCGCGACACCTTTCAAATGTTGTTGGACCAAGGGGTGTACATAGAATCCAAGCCGTTTTCCATAGGCTTTCGTATTGAGCATCCGCAGTCGATAATTGATCAGGCACGTTTTGGTGAATACGCTGGCAATGCGATATTGGGGGCAGCAGATTACAAGCTTGTACATCATTGTGATAATGGCCGCACCGTATACAGTTTTTGCATGTGTCCAGGCGGTACCGTTGTTGCAGCGACCTCGGAAGAGGGTCGTGTAGTGACTAATGGAATGTCACAGTATTCACGCAACGAGCGCAATGCCAATTCAGCGATTGTCGTCGGCATAAACCCGGATGAAGATTACCCGGGCAATATTTTTGCGGGTATTGACCTACAGCGCGAACTGGAATCGCTCGCCTATAAAATGGGCGGTGAAAATTATAATGCGCCGGCACAGCTGGTCGGTGATTTTCTTCAGGGTCGGCCATCGCAAGCGTTAGGTGGCGTGGCGCCATCTTATCAGCCGGGAGTCACATTGACTGACTTGTCCGAGGCATTACCAGGATTTGCGATTGCCGCCATTCGTGAGGCAATTCCGGCGTTTGACAGACAAATAAAAGGCTTTGCGATGCCAGACGCGATACTGACCGGCATCGAAACCCGAAGCTCATCTCCTATCTGTATTAGGCGTGGCGAGGAGTGCCAAAGTATAAATACTCGTGGTCTATACCCGGCCGGAGAGGGCGCCGGTTATGCGGGCGGCATATTGTCAGCGGCTATAGATGGCATCAAGGTTGCTGAGGCAATGGCGCTGGATATGCTGCAATAGATGTCTGGAAAACCAGCTCACAAAAGTCGGCCTGGCTCATCTATTGATACAGGCCGCAGATCGATCCGCGCTACCATTGGAACGATTCTATCTGCTGTGGTGATCAGCGTTTCAGGCCGGCAGTGCTAAAGCTTGAACTGTCACTGGTTGTAATTTTGCAGCGTGCTCGTCTTTGCTGGTAGATCGCTCCGCGTGAATCCATACGCCACCATCCGGATCCTTGATGATGTCACCGACGCCGCCAGGAATATGGATTCCTATTTCAGTGGGCTGCTCAGCAAACAAAGCCGCAGCGGGAAGATCCATGCCCTCCAATGTGTCCATCACCTTATCAGCGTCAAAATTGAAGTGGGCCGTAATGTCGCGGGTGGCTCCTGTGTGAGGTGCAAAGGCCTGATCCAGTTCTAGCAACTGAGTGACGCGATGCTTTAAGTTCGCCGCTTGCGCGTTATTATCCATGTGATCTTCAATCCACTGTAATGCTACGCGCTGCACGCATTGATAGGTGCGCTCGGGATACGTAAATGAGGTAACAAATAGCTCCTCACGAAATTCATACACCCCCATCTTGTCAGCAGCATTGAGGCCGGGAATTTCTTCGCTAAATTCGGCACACAAGGCGTGCAGCATTGAACGCATCATCCCCGCCACCGGCACGGCCTCAGTCAAGGCAAGATAGCGTAGGGTGAGTGGCATCATGTAACCACGACTCATTAACAAATGCGCGGTGATCAGGAAGTAGCCTTCCAGACCCTCTTCAATAGGGAAACTCATGCACCCCACGACGTACTCTCCCTTGGCCTTGCCGTAACCCGCGACCGGCAGAGTTTCTATCTGATATTCCTCACGCTTGCCGTAGAATTCGGTGCCGGGAAGCAGGGTGTACCCGAAAATATTAATGGTGGGAAAGACTGCAAAGAGCCGATCGAGATTGGTCTCAAAGCTAGTCAGATTGTCACCGATCAACCCCCAGATCAGTTCACAGGCAATCGGCACGCGGGCTTTCGCCATCTCGCGCGCAATGGGCTCGTATTTGTTGGCGTCCATATTGGTGCGGTGGCATAACTCCAGCGCCAGCGGTGTTAATGTTTGCAACGCTAAATGATAATGCGGGAGTAAGTTATTTTCATGCAGCAACAATACAATTTCCTGTGATCGTGGGCCATGTTTTTTGGACCAGGAGGTAGCAAAGGTATGAGGGAGGCCGGTACGTTGCTTTATCTCGCATAACGCCTTTGCCTTCTCTACATCCTCGCGTAATGCGCCAAAATTGGAATCGGTCAGCCAGATGTTCTTGATGCCGGCATCGACAATGAAATTCCAGTCGTGGCGTATCCGGTCCACAGAAAAGGACAACATTTTGGTGCCAATAGCGCCGGTTCCCCATTCGCAAAAGGCGCACTTGTAGGGGCAGCCACGACTGGTTTCGTAGGCGATGCAGTCATATGGATTACCTTCATCGTCCAGTAGGCTGATGACGTCAAGGGCTGACGGCAAAAGATTGAGATTGCGAAAACGTGGCCGCTCTGGCGTCATCACCAATTCGCCCTTTTGAACAAAAGCCAGGCCGGCAACGTCAGGCCACTGCTCAGGACCCGACGCATCTAGGAAATCGGTAAAGGTTGCTTCACCCTCGCCCATGACGACAATGTCCACCGCCTCTGAAAACAGATAATCACTGGCTTTTTGCACGTGAGGGCCACCGACAACAATCAATATTTCAGGACACAGGTCTTTGACGTCTCGCATCAGATCGAGAAACTCTGCAGCGTTCCACGTATACACGGAAAATCCAATTACCGGCTGCATACCCTGAGCTGCGGCTGCTTGCGCGCGAGGGAGCTCCTCTTTCTGCCATTGTTCGAGCCACTGAGAAATACGCTCGGGATGATTAACAAAATGCACCAGCTGGATGTCCGTCTGAGCGGTGTTTTTGCCAAACTCATGATAATAAGCCTTGAGGCCGCCCGTGGTCATGGGGGCCGCGGGGAACGTGTCTGAATCCAAAGATAAAAGCCATATGGGACGCTGCATAGTAACAAATCCGCAAAATTGGAAAGGAAACATTATCCTCAACAATCCCGCGAATGTCAGCGAATTTCTCTCATAATACGGTTCACAGGCCTATTGAGTGTGTCAGGACAGGCGCCCCTTAAATGCCTCGTAGCCAAACTCACGCACAATTTCAAGTGCGTCAGTTGCGGAATTCCATAGTGCAATGGCGGGCAACTTGGTGCCGTTAAAGGTGCTGGTTTTGACCATCGTGTAGTGGGACATATCGCTGAACATAAGGCGCTGCCCGACCTGCAGTGGTTCGGAAAAGCTGTAGTCGCCCATGACATCGCCCGCTAGGCACGTCAGGCCGCCCAGACGGTAAGTATGTTCGAGTTCTTGCGGCGCCGATGCGCCTAGAATATCCGCGCGGTAAGGCATTTCCAGCAGGTCCGGCATGTGACAGGATGCAGAGGTATCGACAATGGCCTGATTCAGTTGGTTCCAGCTTAGGTCCAGCACTTCAGTGACCAAAACCCCGGTGCCAACAGCAACAGCCTCACCAGGCTCAAGGTAAACCTGCACGTCATATCGGCTCGAGAATTCGCGGATACAGGCGGTCAGCTCGGCCCTCTGGTAGCCCGGGAGCGTGATGTGATGCCCGCCACCAAAGTTGACCCACTGTAGGTCGGCCAGCAGGTGCGCGAATTGTTCTTCTACCGCCCGCAGTGTTCGCTGCAGCGGAGGAAAATCCTGCTCGCACAGCGTATGGAAGTGCAGGCCACTGATGTGCTCAAGTTCATTGGCATCCAATTCCGATAACGGAATGCCCAATCGAGAACCTGGAGCACAAGGGTCGTAAATTGGAACGTCCCCTTCGGAGTGCTGAGGATTGATGCGCAGGCCAAATTGTAGTCCCGGTCGGCGGGTTCTGGCCTCCAATGCGAGTGGCCGAAAGCGGCGCCACTGCGCGCAGCTGTTAAACACCACATGATCAGCGATAGCGAGAATTTCTTTTAGGTCGTCTTCGGTATAGGCAGCGCTAAAGACATGAACTTCGCCTGCGTAATATTCTCGCCCTAGGCGAGCCTCATGTAGGCCGCTGGCGCAGGTGCCACTGAGATAGCTGGATACGAGCGGCGCCAGACGCCACATAGAAAAAGCTTTCAATGCGGATAACACCTTTGCTCCGCTGTCCTCTGCCAACTGTGCGAGAATTTTCAAGTTGCGTTCTACGGCGACTTCATCAACCACGAAGCAGGGTGATGGCAGCCTATTGAGATCGAGTTTTTCAAAGTTCGTGAATTGCAAGGCTCTCTCCGTTACGCTAGTTCTCGACGATGTCCAGTTGGAAATTTGGATCCAGCTCCACCACCTTCCACGGCAGTCCATAGCGATTCATGTCGTCCATAAACGGATCGGGGTCGCACTGCTCTATATTCCAGACGCCGGGTTCGCGCCACTTACCTTCCAGTATCATTTTGGCGCCAATGACTGCGGGGACCCCAGTAGTGTAGGAAATAGCCTGTGACTGAACCTCCTCATAGCAGCGCTGGTGGTCACTGATATTGTAGATATACATGACCTTTTCTTTACCTTCTTTGACTCCGCGTACGATACAGCCGATGCACGTTTTGCCTTTGGTGCGTGCCCCCAAAGTAGAGGGCTCGGGCAGTAAGTGCGCCAAAAATTGAATGGGTACTATGGATTGACCTTGGTATTCCACAGGCGCAATGCTAGTCATACCGACATTTTCCAGCACTTGCAGGTGTTTCAGGTAGTTGTCGGAAAAGCTCATCCAGAACTGGGCGCGCTTGAGGCTGGGGAAGTGCTTGCTGAGTGACTCCAGTTCCTCGTGATACATCCGATAAATATTGAATGTGCCAACGTCATCCGGACAGCTATAACGCGCTTTTTTTGACATGGCTGTGGTCGTTATAAACTCTCCATTTTCCCAGTGGCGACATGTAGCAGACACTTCGCGAATATTAATCTCAGGATTAAAGTTGGTGGCAAAGGGATGGCCGTGGTCGCCGCCGTTGACATCGATGATATCGAGTTCATGAATTTCATCGAAGTAGTGCTTGGCGATATAGGCGGTAAAGACATTGGTCGCGCCGGGGTCGAACCCGCTGCCTAACAAGGCAGTCAATCCTGCGTCCACAAAACGTTGCTGGTAATCCCACTGCCATCGATACTCAAATTGGGCCGTATCGATCGGCTCGTAGTTGGCCGTATCCAGGTAGTGGACTCCGACTTCAAGGCAGGCGTCCATAATGGTCAGGTCTTGATAGGGTAGCGCCACGTTGATGACCAGTTCTGGTTTTTCTTGCCGTAGCAGGTTGACCAATGCGGGCACATTGTCGGCATCCACCTGTGCTGTTCGGATGGGTCGACTCAACTGGGCGGCAATCGTCTTGCATTTCGACTCGGTGCGACTGGCTAAAACGATTTCGGTAAACACCTCACTCAACTGCGCGCACTTGTGCGCCACTACGCCGCCAACACCACCCGCCCCGATGATCATCACTTTAGACATTGTCCTTTCCCCCGTCTTCATCTGTTCTATTCATGCTCAAAATAAGTATACCCGTGCAGGCTTTCCTTAAAAGCTCGCAAAATCGCCTGACGTTGGGCGATGGTTATTTTACCGCTGCGCACGGCATCTTCTGCCACTAAGCGAAACTTCTCCTGCATCTGTTTGGGTTCATACTCAACATAACTGAGAACATCAGAGATACTGTCACCGTGGAATTCACGCTCAAACTCGAATGTGCCATCGCGATCAATGGCAACGTTGACCACGTTGGTGTCGCCGAACAGGTTGTGTAAGTCCCCAAGCGTTTCCTGGTAGGCGCCCACAAGAAACACGCTAAGGTAGTAATCTTCGTCTGGTTTTAATGCATGCAAGCTGAGTGTTCGGCTGATTCCTTCCGGAGTGGAGAAGTGATCTATCTTGCCATCACAGTCACAGGTTAAGTCGGCCAATACCGCCGACCGGGTGGGCTGCTCGTTGAGCCGATGAATCGGCATAATGGGAAACACTTGATCAATTGCCCATATGTCTGGAAGTGACTGGAACAGGCTGAAGTTGCCATAATAGATGTCTGACAATAATTCGGGTAGATTCTCGAGCTCAGGTGGCACCCTGTTTAATTGAGGAAGTATCGCTGCGACCTTCTGCAATACAGCCAAGTAGAGGTTTTCTCCCAATGCCCTCTCCCGCAGAGTAGCCTGACCATGGTGGAATTCTTCACGTAACTCGTCTCGATAGAACAGAGCATCGTTATAGCTTTCCTGAAAGTTGTCTGCGCACACTGTGTTGAGTGCCGACTGAAGGTTGACCAGTGTTTCGTTGCAATCCGCCGGCAGATTGTCAGCGATCGGTCCAGGACTGCTGGTGCGCACATCGAGTATGTTAAAGAGCAACATCGATGAATAGGCAACGGTGGCACGACCGGATTCGGTGATAATGACAGGATGTGCAATACCGAGTGGATCGAAGGTCTCACAAATACTCTCTACAATATTAGTGCAGTATTCATGCAGCTGGTAGTTCATGCTGTGAGTGCTGTTGGTGCGCGCGCCCTCGTAGTCTACTGCGAGGCCGCCGCCTAAATCGAGATAACCCATCGGTGCGCCTTCTTCGACCAGGCCAGCGTAAAATCGGCAGGCATCTAGTACTCCGCTGCGTACATTGCGAATATTGGGAATCTGGGAGCCTAGATGACAATGCAATAGCTGTAGGCAGTGCAGCATCCCGGCGTCGCGTAGATTATCCACAATACTGATCAGTGAATCTGTGGACAGTCCAAATATAGAGCGATCTCCACTGTCCTGGCTCCAGTGGCCATCAACTGCTACGCTATTTTTGATACGCACACCAATGAGCGGCTCGACGCCCAGTATCCGGCTGCGCTCAAGCACGAGTGGCAATTCGGTGATGGATTCCAGCACAAAGAAACAGGCAATGCCCATTTGTCTGGCATAGAGTCCCAGATCGATAAACTCGGCATCTTTGTAGCCATTGCACACAATCAGGCTGCCGTGATCCTTCAGCTGCGACAATGCGATAATCAGCTCTGCTTTACTGCCTGCTTCAAAGCCGTGGTGATAACGGCGCCCGTAATCGGCTATTTCTTCGATAACATGGCACTGCTGGTTGACCTTGATGGGAAATACGCCGCGGTACGTATTCTGGTAGCCGCCTTGTTCTATGGCCTGTGCAAAAGATTCGTTCAAGAGCTTGATGCGGTGATCAAGCAGGTTGCGGATACGCAGCACCGCCGGCATGTGCAGTCCCCTCGCGCGCATGCCCAATACAATATCCATAATAGACACAGCGACCTGATGCTCGCCGAAATCCACGTTCACCTGTGCTTCGCCCTGCTCTGAAAGATCAAAGTATCCGGCGCCCCAGGTGTTGATGCCATAGAGTTCGGCGCTGCGCTCGCTGCTCCAGCCTGCAGGCGTGGCTGCAGCTGATGTGATAGTGGGACGCTCTTTGGGCATACGTTGTATCTCGTGTTATACAGTTGCTACGGGTAATGACCCGCGTTTGCACGATGTCTGCCGTGGTAGACACTGTGCTGATAATGCCGCTGACGCCAAACCAGAGTCTAAGGAGTCAGATAAAGAAGTATTCTGCAGACAGTAATAGCCTCAGCCAATCAGGCTCACTAGATGAGGCGTTAGGCTTCGGGAGAGCCGGTTGGTCTCAGCACAAAGCACCATTATTTTTCTCTCCAGTTCAGCCGTAAACTGCCGCTCGAGACCAACGGAACCTTAGGCGCAGGACTGAGCATTCGATGGCATAAGATGTCTATTGCTACAACGTCGGCGCGATTTTATTCCTGCCTGACGAGAACGCAAGTATTTTCTGGGTCAGGTGCGTCTGAGCTTAGCCAGGATTCGCCCTATGGCAACGGCAACTCAATGGTCAAGGCCGCCGAAACAGTGGGTATCCGTGACATCGCTCTGCAAAAAAATAGACCAGTGTGGTGAGCGAATAGGCCTCGGCTGACTCCAAGTAGAAGGTCGATGGTTACAGGTTGAAAAAACTCTGGTATAAACTCACGCTACAGCTCATTTTCAAGGCTACAAGATATGGTCCGAGTAGTCATTTTCGCCACTCTTTTGTTACTCGCGTCTCTCCGTGTCAGTGCGTCAACCTTTCCCCGGCCCCCGGCGTTAGAGCCAGCCGTCAGTTTTTGGGTCAAGGTCTATACCCAAATTTCTACTCAACAGGGATTCATCCATGACGATGAAAATCTGTCCGTTATCTACCAGACAGTTAGTGTTTCGCCTGCGCTCACTAGGCGCCAACGAGACCAGCAGATCGCCGCCGCGACCCAGCGTGTCAAGAACGCACTGAACAGCCTCGGCCAGGGTAAACTCAGCGCTTTCAGCGCCACTGAAACAGAGGTGCTTGCCGCCTGGCCGCTAGAAACGTCCTCTGAGACCTTTACCCTTGCAGCTCAGCGGGTTCGTTTCCAACTGGGTCAGTCGGACCATTTTCTCGCCGGACTAGCCCGTTCTGGACAATGGAAACAGCATATCCGCGAAGTTCTAATCCACCATGATTTGCCCCTGGAATTGGGGGTGCTGCCCCATGTGGAGTCTTCCTTTAATCCCCGCGCGTACTCTAAGGTAGCAGCGGCGGGGATGTGGCAATTTATGCCGGCTACCGCACGTCAGTATATGCGGGTGGATAATGTGATGGATGAGCGCATGGACCCTTTCATTGCAACTGAAGGCGCGGCCAGGCTACTCAAGACTAATTATAAAATTACGGGCACCTGGCCATTGGCCCTGACCAGTTACAATCATGGTGCGGGCGGAATGACGCGTGCGGCAAAGACATTGGGCACCAAGGATATCGGCGTTATTGTTCGCAAGTACAAGAGTCCCTCCTTCGGTTTTGCCTCGCGCAACTTTTACGCCTCATTTCTTGCAGCGCTGCAGATTGATAGTGATCCTGGGCGCTATTTCCGCAAAGTAGCATTGGAGTCACCCACGTCTTTCTATGTTGTTACGTTGCCGGATTACATTTCAGCCAGTGCGTTGGCCCGCGCTGCCGGTATTAGTCTTGATCAGCTAAAACGCCACAATCCGGCGCTGCTGGAGCCGGTATGGAGTGGGGAAAAATATATCCCCCAGGGTTATCCTTTGCGGGTGCCCAAGGCGCAACTCAATAGGCCGCTGGAGAAGACGGTGGCGTCCTTGCCCTCGAATGCTTATTTCAGTCAGCAGAAGCCAGACCGCATGCATCGCGTCGTTCCGGGTGATTCTTTGTCGACCATAGCCCAACGCTACGGGACTTCTGTATCAAACGTGATGGCCCTCAATGGCTTAAGCAATCACTCTATCCGCGCGGGTAAATCTCTACGCTTGCCGGGCTATAAGCTGGGCCAACCTTCGTCGGTCGCGAGTATCGTCGGTGGTCAGTTACAGGCGCGCGAGTATGTTATTCGAACTGGCGACTCCTTGTGGAGCATTGCGCGGCGATTCAAGGTTTCCACGCAACAACTGGCAGCATGGAATGCGCTTTCTGTTAAGAAGGCGATCCAGCCAGGTCAAAAATTAAAAATAGCCAGCGCCGGGTAAGATCTCTTTCACCAAAGGTATATCTGGGGATGTGTTTGGATTGTTTCCGGTTGAGCAATAAGGAAGATCAATGAACTGCAATGAGCAGCGTGATTCCAGTTACGTTTCGCCTGATGAGTTACGCAATACAACGCGGGCGGTGCGGCCCAAGGATGCGGCCACTCTGATTATTGTGCGTGGCGGAGGCAAGGAGCCACGTGTGCTAATGGGTAAGCGTGCCGCCAGCCATAAATTCATGCCGAATAAATTTGTTTTTCCCGGTGGCAAGGTGGATCCGGCGGATAGCCGCATTGTGCCGCCGCACGATTTGCACCCGCAAGTGATGAAACGTCTGCGCCGAGGTTGCTCCGAAGTCCGGGCGCGTGCGCTCGCATTAGCTGCAATTCGGGAGACCTACGAGGAGACAGGGCTGATCGTTGGAGAACCCCACACACACACAATTAAAACTCGCTCGCGACACTGGGCTGATTTTCTGCAGCACGATGTCAATCCACGACTGGATGTCCTGCACCTTATTGCCCGAGCCATTACGCCGCCTTACCGCGATCGCCGATTTGATGCCCGCTTCTTTATGGTTGATGCGGAACATATTCAAGGGGAGGTACATGAGCGACCACAGGGTTCGGGAGAGCTATTAGATTTGCACTGGGTGGGGCTGTCAAAGGCGCAGGAAATGGACCAACTCCCGCACATCACTCGAGCCGTGTTGCAGGAGCTAGAGCGGCGGTTACGTGAGGGGGCAGGCCCCGAAACGCCTGGTCCGTTCGTTCTTGTTCGCAATGGCAAGTCTGTAATCGAGTCAATCTGAAGGGTGCTGTCAGACCAACTTGCCCGCTACGTTACCTTCCTTCGTCTCCTACCCGTCAAACTTCAATGTGTCGCATTAGCGGCTGAAATCTGCAATATCATTCGGGAGGGAAGGCAGCAAAAATCGCCGTAGCGGCGGCATTATATTTACCTTGGTCTTCGCTGTGCTGGCCTTTGAGGCGCGATTGAGTCACACCACGCCATACCGATTTTTTCAGTTCGGGATCTATCATGTCGACGATGAACGTGCCCTGCGTGTAGTTTTGTACCGAGACCTCGGTACGGGTTGGGCTGCAGTTCCAGCAATTGTATGCACTGTAACGATTGTAGCCCCCGTAATATCCACCGTATCCCCTGCCCATACCCATGCCCATCGTGGGAGTCTGATAGGTGCGCACGTCAGTTTTGTTCTGTGTGTCCAAAGTCCAACTGAGTAAAAGATCAGCCGTGGACGCATCCGTTACCATCTGAAAGCCTCGGTTGGTCAGTGCATAGGAGAGCGCCTCGTCGATACGGTCGCGCTGTATGTCGCTCAGCTGCATCGGGTTATCACCCAAGACTTCGCCAGAGTTTCGATAAAAAGCGATTGTTTTCACCGCACTAAAGTCGTAATCGGCTTTGTAATCTACAGTTGGCTTGGGTGGTCCGCTAGCGCAGGCGGCCAATAAGATGCTGACTGAAAATACAGTCAGTGCTCGCAATGGGGTCACAGAGGAATTGATCATTAGAATCTCCATTAGAGGTGGGCGCATGTCGTTGCGATTGTGGCTTCAGTGTAACCAATTATTAGGAGTTTGGGCACGAAGGGGGTCAATTTATGCCGCAGGGTTGGGGTAAGGATGGAGGCGGTTGGAGGAATTTATCGGGGGCGGCTGCTGTCACTCGATCATTTCGGTCATCCATCCAATAGCGATATTGCAGTGGTAGGATGCTAGCGAGATGCGTTTCCAGAGTTTTGACGGGTGTCAGTCGTGATTGAAGGCGTTCACTTGGCGGGCCAGCGGCGAATAAAACACTGCTGTGCGTCAAAAATGCGTTCAGTAAGGCGCCTGCGCCGCCCCCGGCGACTTCGCTAAGCGATACCTCGAAGTTACGATTCTGCGCTTGATAATCGCCGCTCAACCAACGGCATACATCCCGGTTGATGCGGTCTAGCGCAGACACGGCCGCAGAGTGGCTCACAGGGGGATAGGCGGCGGGGACCCCCGGGTTTAGCCAGAGTGAGCGATATTCGTCGCTGCCCAGCGTCGCATTAAAGATGAGCGCGGGTAATTGCAACTGCCGCTGACGCCAGGCTGCATCGAGGACATTCGCCAGTGCCAAGTGGCGTTCGCGTAGCAGGTCAATACAGTGAGGGGCGAGCCGCAGATATTCCAGTTCCAGCAGGAGGCGCTGTGATGGTTTTGCATATCGACCGAGGCTACTGTTGCGCTTGCCAATGGTAGCTTGCACGGTACACCCACTCAGACTCACTAGATCGAGCGTGTCGAGAGTCCCCCAGGGTATAGGCAGCTGCAGATCGACGACTACCGGTGGCACCTTAAATTCGTCGGAGGGGGCGATAGATTGGAATGAGCCTGTTCTACTGAGGTAAACCTCAAGCGGTGGATCAGGCTCGGCAGGCTGACAACCGTCTAGCAGAATGAGAAACGCACTACACAGGAGCCATCGACTGCGCTCATGCCGACTTCCAAGAGTGCGTCGATGCAGCATAAATCGCTTCCTGCGGAGGTCCACTCCCTTATAACGCAAAGGGCCATGATATGCGGCATCAATTCTAGTCTATTAGCGCAGCGTAGCGGGTGTCAGGCTGCCCGGGCGCTTGCGCGCTGATGCCAGGCTTGCAAGTCGGGACAGGTGTCGGGAATGGATTCTTTTATCCAAGTCAGAAAATCGATCATCACCAGTAGATCAATATCAGCAATCGTAAAAGTGTCACCTGCCAGCCAGGTTGATGAGGCCAGATGTGCGTCCAGTTGCGGCAGAATGTGGTGTATTTGCATTAAACCGCGTTCTGCCAGCTCAGGTATTTGGGGGGTATCTAGCGGCCCCGGCAGCGCCCGATTGTGAAAGTTTTTGCCGCGGTTACGCAGGGCGCTGGCGATGGCCACCATCAGGCCTTGAAACAGTCTGTGGCACCAGCTGATAGCTTGGGCCCGTTCTAATGGTGTGCTGCCCATAAGCGGTTGCTCGGGATAGAGCTCTTCCAGATACGAGAACATGCCAATCACTTCTGTCAGCACTGTGCCGTCGTCTAGCACTAGGGCTGGTAGGGTGCATGCTGGGTTGACCTGCCGGTAGCTGTTCTTCAGTTGCTCGGCTGTCATCATATCGATCTGTTGTGTGTCGATCTGAATGCCTTTGAGTTTGAGGAATAGGGAGAGGCGCCGTGGGTTGGGGGCGGGGTCATACGTATAGAGTCTCATTTGTGGCCTTTTTTGTTGCGGAGAAGATGACGGGTGAGCGGGTCCTACTAGAGTCCTGCGCCAAAGTGGTGCTAGTGTGTCGCTCTTTTTTGTCTGGGGCAATAGTTTCAATCATCACGTTTTAACGCCGACCATATGTGGCTATAATGCGCCGCTGACCAACCGAGGAACTCGCCGTGATGAATCGTATAGCTTTTAGTTTTTTAGTCGCTCTGCTGGCTGGCAGCGCTTTTGCTGCAGATTTGAGCGATGCCCAGCGTAACGCCATAGTGGAGCGGATCAAGCCGGTGGGCGCATCTTGTGTGGAAGGTGATAACACCTGCGCCGCAGCCCCTGCCACTGTAGTGAGTGCCGAACCGCGCTCAGGGGAAGCGGTTTACAACGCAGCTTGTATGGCCTGCCACAGTACTGGCGCCGCAGGTGCGCCTAAATATGGCGATGCCGTGGCCTGGAGTGGACGAATTGCCAGGGGTATGCCGGCTCTTTATGCCACGGGTGTAGGGGGTGTTCCTGGTACTGGCATGATTGCCAAAGGTGGATGTATGAGCTGTTCTGATGAGGATGTGTATGCTGCTGTGGACTACATGGTTGCTGGCAGCCAGTAAAGAGGATCTGCTCAGGCGAATAAATCTTTTAGCCCGGCTAACGTTTCTTGGCCGCGCTCCTCATTGGCGTCCTGCGTGTCCTGACCACCGCCCTGCCATTGCAGGTCATCCTGAGGTAATTCGGCGATAAAGCGGCTGGGCTCACAGTTGATGGTTTCGCCAAACTGGCGACGTTTCAGAGCCATGGTCATGCTCAGAGTTTGTTGCGCTCGAGTGATGCCGACATAGGCCAGTCGCCGTTCCTCCTCAATGTTATCCTCCTCGATACTCGCTCGGTGGGGCAGTAGTTTCTCCTCCATGCCAATAATGTAGACGTGCGGAAACTCCAAACCCTTGGCGGCGTGCAGCGTCATTAGCTGCACACTCTCGGGCCCTTTTTCTTCCTCGTCTTGCTGCTCCAGAAGATCTCGCAGCACCAGACGGGAGATCGCCTCATCTAGCGCAACTTGTTCGTTCGACATAACCCGCTGCAGGCCGTCGATCAAAAAATAGACATTACCCATACGCCGTTCTGCCAAGTCCTCGCTGGAACTGAGTTGGTCAAGCCAGCCCTCGTAGTCAATGTCGCGTATCATTTGGCGCACACCTGAGACGCCTGTCTCTTATACATATCTCCGAGCCCACGAGAC
>CAJXTK010000001.1 GCA_913061115.1 uncultured Haliea sp. | reverse complement strand
CCTCTCTATTCGTCGGCAGCGTCAGATGTGTATAAGAGACAGGGTACCGTTTAGGGTGCGAGTTGCCGCCACCTTCTGGTGTGGGTCACGTCCCTCCATAATCAGGGGTGTCCACTCCGCGATCTTCGCGTGATCTTCAGAATACTCCTGACCGTGGTAACAATGATGACTACTCATCGCCGCATGACGCTTCTTGAGAAAGGCCTGATTGTCTTCACCGATAACGAAGCTCATATGAGGCACCGGCTGGATGAACTCGTTAGGGCTCGGTATTGCACCCTTTTTGACCAGATATGACCAGAATTGCAGCGACATGTCGAATTCGACGTTAACCTCTAGCGCCCTCGCGATGTCTATGCTGCCATCTGCGCCCATTGGTGTGTAGTTCAGTTCACAGTTAGCCGCATGTCCGGTACCGGCATTGTTCCACGCTCCCGAACTTTCTTGGGCCTCCCCCGGCAGCTGTTCAAGAATCTCAAGCTTTAAATGCGGCTGTAATTCTTTTAAAAAAGCTCCTAGCGTCGTGCTCATGATGCCCGCGCCGATTAAGGCTACATCGATCTCTTCTTCAGCCGTAGCCTCATTCATTAACCTCTCCTTCTAGTGCTGTGCTGTTGTGGCCTGCGTGAATCATATAAAATTTAGATAGTCATTTCAAAGGCTTAAAAGGTACATGCGCATCAGATGCCAACACGATATAAACACGGCGCCAGGGTTGATCGTCGATGATCCTCCAGGAATGACCGCCACCGACAGTGTCCTCCGCTAGAAGTATATCGCCAGTGGCGAGCTGAAAACGCTGTCCTTCTCGCGTTTCGAATTCGAGAGTCCCGCTCAAGGTGATGACTAGCTGCCGCACTGGGGCCGTGTGCCATGTTAGCGTGCCGCCCGGCTTCGTCTCGCGAAACGACGTCGTTGTGACCAACGACTCGTCGCTGAAGAGATCGCCACCAGCCGCGGGACCGAGGTCGATCATGCCTTCTTCGAACTGGGAGTTCTCGTCATCGCCAGTCCATATTCTCACGCATCGAAACACAGGGCTTTCCTCTTTGTCTGTTAGAATTGTTTTGTTATCTTTGTTGTGGCCAGTCACTAAGGCACGTGACCCCGAGCGGGTCTTGATCAGGGCCCTACGCTATTGTATGAGCTAGTCTATCGCTTTGCCATATTATTTGATTTTGGGCGATGATATCGTGTTTTTTCACAGATTAGATCAGATGTTATTGTGCAGGCTGCTTCCCCAGTGACGTCGGCTTGGGGGTTATGCTACAGGAGTTTCTTATCAGTGAGAGCTTGAGTCTGGGGTAAACCTACCTCATCGAGAGTGCTGAAAAAGTATCATTCGTGGTGGTTTTCAAGGCTCAAATATGAAACCTTATGTGTTGGATGATACGTTACGCCATGTTGCGCACTGGCTGCGGCAGCTTTAAATCTCAGACCCTTGGTTCGCAAGAGGCACTATTAATGAAGAAATCATATCTACTGCTCATCGTTTTGGTTGTTTGTCTTAGTGGTTGTTCTTTAAGTGACGCCGTCAACTCTGACGACGGCAAGTTGCCCGGCTCAGATAGAGATATACATGGCTGTATTGCCTCGGCGGGTTACTCATGGTGCGGCCGGTCTAATCAATGTGAACGACCTTGGGAGCTAGCGGAGAAGGAGGGCTTCGACAATAATCGCGAACAGTTTGAAGCATACTGCAAGGGTTGAGGGATGACAGCCTCACTGACACACCTTGCGTTGCATGTGAGGGACCTGGATGCCTGCATAGATTTTTATACGTCGTATGCTGATATGCATTTGGTTCATGATCGGGTTTCGGGCAGCAAGCGTGTGGTCTGGCTTGCCGAGAAGGAAAAAGAGATAAATTTTATACTAGTGCTCATACCAGGTGGTCCAGGGAGAGTGCAATCGGCTGAAGATTTTTCTCATCTCGGTTTCGCTTTGGCGACTCGCGATGCGGTAGATGCTGTTGCTGAGCGCGCGAAAATAGCAGGAATTTTGGAGTGGACGCCCAGAGACGAGCCATATCCAGTGGGCTATTACTGTGGCATCAAAGATCCCGACGGTAATTTTATAGAGTTCAGCTATGGACAACCTTTGGGGCCGGGTGCATCTCTATAGCCTCCCGACGTTATCAGTCGGTCATTACAAGTAAAAGACCGAGTGGCAGGCGCTACTTTTCTACTCATTCATAGAGATCGTGTATGAGACAAGTTGAGTTTCACCGGTCGCGCGTATTGTTTCTTAATCTCATGCTGACAGTGGGTAAAGTAAGGAATTTAAGTGAATACAATTAATCCTAGGAAGTTACTCAATAGCAAATGGACTGCTGTCAATCCTAAAGAAAAGGAAAAACACTTCCTTGTAACCGAAGTCGACTTTAACGAAGAAGGAGAGCCAGTTCTTTGTCTCATAGAGGCTGTTATCTCTAGTCGTGCGGCCCCAATACAGTGGCATGAGTTAGAAGACACGAATAAATGGCTTCATGGCTGGAAATAATGAATACTGTTCGTTGGATGTTCTAACCCGTAAATTAGCGTTAGGTATTCGGTGCTGAAGCGGCGAGTCGCCAGCCAATGATTGATGTTTTATGAAATACAATTCCACCACGCTTTTTTAAGGAGAGAAATATGTCAAATGAAGGCTATCACGAGCCAATAGGCGAACTTACTGACGAAACTAGAGATATGCATAGAGCGATTACATCGCTAATGGAAGAGCTTGAAGCGGTAGACTGGTACAATCAAAGAGTTGATGCGTGTAAAAATGAAGAACTGAAGGCAATATTGGCGCATAACAGAGATGAAGAAAAAGAGCACGCGGCGATGGTCCTCGAATGGATCAGACGACAAGATCCGAGATTTGACAAAGAGTTAAAAGATTATCTCTTTACAGATAAGCCGATTACACACGAAAAATAAGCATAAAAGCCTGCAAGACTTTCCGCTTTCTAGTGATTATGCGGTGGGCGGGTCTTGCTGGTGCGCCGCGACTAACACTGCATCGCGGCTGTTTTACTTGCAGATTCATTGTGCGCTATGGGGGTGAGTATCATGCAGGTAATAGGACTAAAAAAATCTATTCCACAGCACGACAGAGCGGTTGTCGCTGAGTGATGGACTCTTTACTAGAAGAAGTAGTGAGTTGTCCTTACTGCGGAGAGTCGATCAGAGTTCTGATAGACCATCAAGAAGCGGGTCAGCAGTATATTGAGGATTGCCAAGTGTGCTGCAGGCCAATCACTTTTAGCCTGCGTGTTGATGCGATGGGCTATATGTCTGTCACCGTATACGATGAAAACGAAACAGTCTAACCGGGGGCTCAACCGGGGACTAAGAAGTTTTCGGTGGCATCGTTGCTTTCACGTTTTACGGCTGTGCGAGTGCGGCGGTTAAGGGCGTTATGTGACATGTGCCGAGTTTATAATTTTTTGATATTGACAGGACGCCTATAAGGGTGAGCTTCTTATGAAACTGATAATTCGAAATCTTGACCGCAGTACTACCGAAGGCGAAATAAAAATTCTGTTTGAGGAATATGGCACGGTGCAGTCCTGTGATCTTGTGATGGATAAAGCTCTGGGTGTTTCCAAGGGGTTTGGTTTTGTACAGATGCCAAAAGCCGCAGAGGCTAAAGTTGCGATGAAGGCTATAAACAACAAAAGTATTGGTAACAGTAAAGTCCGTGTAAAAAAGGCCGAAGACCGTACGGCGTGAGTGCGCGATTCGGTTGTGGTGTATTGACAGCATGAATACTAAACAGCCCGATAACCCTCTACACGGAATTACACTGGAGTGCATTCTTGAAAATCTTGTCGAGCACTACGGCTGGAGTGGCTTGGCTTTAAAAATCACCATCAACTGTTTCAGAAAAGATCCATCGATTAAGTCATCGCTCAAGTTTTTACGCAGAACGCCATGGGCGAGGCAAAAAGTTGAGGCATTGTATATATCAACGTTCCAAAAAAAATCTCCTTGGGCCAATTCAACGTATGGCGCAAAAAAATGAGGTTTTATCAAAAGCCGCAAAAATATTTGAGGAATGTATTTTTCTAATAAAAAAACTAAAGTTCACTAGGAAGTATTTTATGAGAGTTTTCAAGATACTTGCACTGTTGTTTTTAAATTTCTTTATTACGGCGGCTTATGCTGATGTGCTTTTGGAGACATCGTCTACATGGGAGGGCGGTAAAATAATATATCCCAAGGGTGAGCCCGAGATAACGTCGGTAATACTTACAGTTGATGAAGGTGAAGTGACGCCGTTTCACTGCCATCCGGTTCCGACGCTAGGGTATATCCTGCAAGGGAGTCTGGAGGTTGAAACAAAATCTGGGAAGAAGGTCAGATTCAATAAGGGAGAGTCAGTGGTTGAAGTGATGAGGACTGTTCACCGTGGCCATGCCATCAATGGCCCGGTCGAGGTTGTCGTTTTCTATGTAGGGGAACAGTCGACCCCCAATACGGTGCTGCCTGATAATGACCCGGAATCCATTTACTGCGATCCATAACGCAGCTACGACGCCTCTTCGGGGAAGATGTCAGGGCGCACTCATGGATGCACTGTTGGATTCCAGACCCTGCTGTTAAGGCGTCACAATATTGAATGAGGCCTCCGGCGTGTCCAGCAGAGCAAAAAATTTCACTAGACCTAGCTTGCTGCCCTCAATAGAAATATCGTCCGAAAATAGTATGTCGCTTGCTCCCGCGCCTCCCGTCAGCATCTGTACAAAGAGCGCATGTGTGATATAAATACTCGCGTCTGCATTGGGTGAGGGACTTCCTTTGTGCTGGTGGAGGACGGCATTTTCTAACTCCAGGACGTAGTTCTCTTCTAGGTCGGTAAAGGTGATGTTCAAGACGAAGGTCTCGCCGTCTGCCTTAGGCCCGTTAAGCATGACCGCCATAAGCTCAAAGAATTGATCAACGGGCGTCTCTTCGATCAGGTCAATCGCGTTGGAGAGGTCGAGGCCTGCTGCAGGAGCGCCCTGCCGTAGCTCGAGTGCGCCTGTAAGGTACACGTCGCGCCAGGGGCCTGACTCCGCCATGTAGGCCATTTGATCGTAGGTTTGCGCTAATAAAGCTTTGGCTGCTTTATTGTCCGGTTCTGCAAACACCAGATGATTGAGCAACTCTGCAACCCAACGATACTCGCCTTCAGCGAAGTCTGTTCTGGCCTGTTTCATGATGGCGTCACTGCCGCCCATCATCTCAACATAGCGTTCGGCTGACATTCGCGGTGGCAAGGGGTCGAGGTTGGCTGGGTTGCCGTCATACCAGCCAAAGTACATCTGGTATACGGCTTTGGCATTGTGCTTTAGCGTGCCGTAGTAGCCACGATTAGAAAAGCTGGTGCGCAGTGCCTCGGGCATTTCTAGTAAATCGGCGATCTCTCTCGGTGTGTGACCACTAGCAGCCAGGCGTAGGGTCTGATCGTGAATGTAGCGGTACATATCGCGTTGCTTCTTCAAGAAATCGATGATCGTCTCATTGCCCCACAGGGGCCAGTGATGACTGCCAAAATACACCTCAGTATCCGGAAATAATTCGATGGCCTCGTTAATGTAGTGGCTCCATTTGCGGGCATCACGGACCTTGGCACCACGCAGGGTATAGAGGTTATGCATATTACGAGATACGACTTCGGCGCCGCAGAAGGCTTTCAGTTCTGGCAGGTAAAAAGTCAGCTCAGCCGGCGCTTCGGAGCCCGCCGCATTTTGGAAAATGAACTCAACCCCGTCGATGATGGTCGACTCTCCAGTGGTATCGATAATGTGGGTAGGCGCAGCTATACCGGGGCTGCCAAAGGCAGGGCCTTTTCCAAGCCCAGATCCAATGTGGCCTTTTGCAGAGTGTTCTAGCTGGCTGCCGTACATGTACATAGAGCGCCGGCTCATGGTGCTACCCACGATAACGTTTTCACTAGTAGCCTCATCCATGAACCCAGCCGGGGCAAAAATCTCTGTGTTGTCTTCAGCACCTAGAACGGATGCTACCCCGCCGAAGTGATCTATATGGGAGTGGGTGAAAATAATCGCTGAAACTGGCTTGTTCCCGAGGTGTTCTCTGGCAAAAGCAATTGCGGCAGCAGCGGTTTCCTTGGAGGTCAGTGGATCTACGATGATCCACCCGGTTTGCCCTTCGATAATACTCATATTGGAGAGATCGAAGCCACGCAATTGGTATACGCCCTCAGTGACCTCATAAAGCCCGTGATTATTATTCAGTGTGGCCTGACGCCACAGGCTGGGATTAACGGTATCTGGGGCCTCGCCTTGTATAAAATCGTAGGAGGGCATATCCCAGACAATGGAATCCCCGGGGCCCGCTACCTCAAGCGCTGTTGGCACAGCGATGAGACCTCGGCGTGCATCTTCGAAGTCCGTCTGGTCGCCGAGATTCAATTCCTTTCGAACTTTAGCGTTAGCGAAGATCGTGGCGTTGGTAGCTGGCGTATTGCCCTGAGCGCCTATTGTAGTATCTGTGGGCTGCTCTCTCTCACACGCTAACAGTAGTGCAAGAAGAGCAAAAATCAGAAGCCCTTTTCCGAACCTTAGGACTTTGGGCATGGAGTTTCTCCTGGTTTGAGATTCAATGGCGAATCGAAATGATAGGATAAGATTTTAAGCCAGTCGCTGGCAGCTGTTTGCCTTGCTCTTAAGCAGGAAAAGCACCGAGCTAAACATTAGGTGTGCAACACGATAGTATAGAGCCGCGGTATACTGTCAAGCTGTATGGTGAGGTGATGAGTCGCGCTATCATGCGGTGACACCGTTGAAATGTTGTTCAGGATTTGTATTGATATGAAAGTGTCTCTTTTCGGTGCTACTGGTAATTTGGGTAGGGAATGTCTCGACCAATGTTTGCAGGCCGGTCATGACATGACCGTACTAGTGCGCAGCCCAGAAAAACTGCCGGATGGATTGCGAGACGCCATTACCGTTATCAAGGGTGACGGCTTGATCGCTGAGGATGTTGCCCGTGCTATTCCATCCGGGACAGATGCAATTCTGTTTGCGATAGGGGTTGATGAAAGAACCTCGCCACCTGATCTGTGTACAGATGTTACGCGTCATATTCTAGCCGTTATGCGCAAGCACCAGAGCCTGAAGCTGGTCTGGTGTGGCGGTGGTAGTAATATTCGTGTAGACGATGTAATGACGTTTGGGGCACGATTTGTGCGCTGGTTCTCGGAAACCTTTCTCAGGCATCGACATGCAGACAAAGAGCATCAGTTGAATCTTTTAGATGAGAATACGGATCTCTGCTGGATGGGAGTGCGGCCACTGCAGATGAGACCCGGGGTAAAGAAGGGTGAGTATCGACTGGGCTACAACGCATTCAGTGGCTTATCCAGCATTTCCTTTGCCGACTGCGCGCACGCCATGGTGGAAATGCTTGAACATGACACATGGCGAGGTCGGGTGCCGATTGTGCAGTACTAGTCGCCAGTCGCTTGGCGGTGTTACCGTTATGGGTCATTGCAATATAAGTCCTCAGTAAACCTAAAAATAGGAAACAGTGAAATGACAGAGCTGGCGAGTGCGATGAAGGCCTGTACAAAATCTAACAGTGCGACCCCTGAGCACCTCATCGCCGAAGGTTGCTTCATTAGCGAGTTATCGAACTCCGCAGATGATCCCGATATCTCTATCGCACGAGCACGTCTGGAGCCAGGCAAGACAACTCGGTGGCATTATTTACAGGGGACGGGTGAGCGTTATGTTGTCCTTGAGGGTTCTGGTCTAGTGGAGATTGATGATCTCAAGCCAAATCATGTCAGCGTTGGAGATGTAGTGCTGATTCCGCCTGAGGCGCACCAGCGCATCACTAACACGGGCTCTAGTGACCTGGTATTTCTGGCGATCTGTTCACCTCGTTTTTCCGAGGCTGTATACGTTGATAGTGAGGATTGAACAGCACATCGCCTTTGAGACAATGTCGCCTTGGCATACTGGAGAAAAGTTATGTCTGAGAAATTTGAAAAGCTTGATCACTCGCATAAAGTGTTTATCCAGCAGCAGCATCTGTACTTTGTGAGTACAGCGGGCGCAGAGGGTTATGTCAATGTATCACCTAAGGGCATGGACAGTTTTCGTATCCTTGACGATTCTACTGTTGCCTGGTTGAACCTGACTGGGAGTGGCAATGAGACGGCCGCACATGTCCTGGAAAACGGCCGTATGACAGTGATGTTTTGTTCTTTCGGCAAGCAGCCACTGATTATGCGTCTCTATGGTCAGGCGGTGGCGATTCATCCTCGTGACGAGCGCTGGGATGAATTATCAGCGCTGTTCCCTTCCTATACGGGAGCACGCCAAGTTTTTTCCTTGAGTATAGAGCTAGTGCAGACCTCTTGCGGTTACGCTGTGCCTTATTTCAGACTAGAGGGAGAGAGGCCCACGCTGACTAAGTGGGCTGATAACCATGGTGAAGCCGGCATAAGGGACTACTGGATGGAGAAGAATGCTAAGAGTCTGAATGATACAGACACTGGAATATAATGGAGACAGGTCAGCCCTGGAAAGTCCAGCTCGCTGCTCACAATCACGTCTCTAGAGGAGTTTGGTGTTCGAAAATTTACTGTAATATCATTTATTTTCATGCCGACTTGATACTCTGAACAGAGGCTAGGCACCACGTTTACTAATTAGTGAGGAGCACCACCAACATGATAAAGAAGTTAATTGCATTCGTTCTAGTGCTGGTGGTGGGTGTTTACATCGGATTTCAGTTGCCCCGTGGTGCCGGCCTTGTAGCCGCGATAACGAGTGTTGGAAGTAATCATGAGTCAAACTATACCGGATTAAAATCAAATCAGGCGATGATCGATTTTAAGGCTATGTTCGATCGCACGCATCAAATGGTGTTGGATGAGGCACAAACACAGCAAGAGGCTATAGAGGGCATGCGCTGGTTGCTGCGAGTCATGGCGATGAGTGCTGAAGTGGCGGCTGACGGCAATCCGCGCTATCCGCATTTTCAGCAAATGGATACGCTAGTGCGCAAGGTCGGTGGTGATAATCCGGACGCCGAGTATCATCATGTTCAGATTGATGGGCAGTATGATTATAGTATTACGGGGACCCGAGGGACTGTCCCCTATATTGGGTTTACGATCACGGGGGGTAAAGGTATGACCCCGCGCCGCCAAGTTGGGTATATCAACGACCTCGCATTGAATGTTGATGAACAGGGCAACTTCACGTTGCTGCTTACCAAAGAACAGCCAGATCTTGATGCTTACGGGAACTCTGCTGGTCCGGCTAACTGGATACAAATACCTGAAGATGCCTCTGGCATTTTGGTTAGAGAATACATTGCCGACCGCAGCGTTGAAGTGCTGCCGACACTGTCAATCGAAATACTGGGAGAGAAACCCCCGTTTGTGCCGCCCACTGATGATGACATTGCCAACGCATTGATCGGTACAAGCTATGCATTTTTAAAGCTGTCAACGCTGCACAAATACGTGCTGCCTGAATTGCTGGAGGAAAAAAACAGGTTTATCCAAACCACCTCCGAGTCACTGGGTGGCGCAATCAGTAGTGCAGATAATTTATATATGGTGGGAAGTTATCAACTGGCTCAAGACGAAGCACTGGTGGTTCGGGTTGAGCCCCCGCAATCGCGGTATTGGAACTTCACCTTAGAATCTCGTTGGCACGAAACAACCGATTATTTGCATCGTCCCGTATCGCTAACGCTAGAAGAAGTGACTTATGAGGGTGATGGCAAGGTTGAATTTGTGATTGCTCATAAAAATCCTGGGCACCCAAATTGGCTCGATACCAGTGGTCAAGAGTTTGGGTTCATGACCTTCCGATGGCTGGGCAGTAAAGGCGACAACATTCCCATGCCGGATGTTAAAGTCGTCAAGCTTAGTGATTTGTAGAACCTGTCGCCGCCTTTGGCTTGCGTAGTACATATGCCAGCGGAGATATGTGTTGGTCACAGTAGCGCTAACGCTTAGGCCTTCAACTGTGGTGCCAGACCAAAACGCGAGTCTCAGTCCAGAGCTGACCATTGACGACCTGGATACAGCTCGACAACAGGCGCATAGAGCCACTCATCCCGATAGGCTTTGCGCGCAAGATATTGCAGTAATTTTTCATCATCCAGGGTCCGCGCTTCAATGGCAGTGACAAGCGCCTGCTGCGCCTGCGTCACACCAGCAAAACGGTGGCCCAGCAACTCACCTATTTCTTCACGCTCGGTGTCGTTCAAGGTGGCACTAAAACGCGAACGCCGGTCTAGGCATTCTATAAGTCTTGCCGCGTCTTGGGCTCTTGAATGAGCAAACGCATTGTCAACCCGTGGCAAAACATCGCGCCGTAAACTATCGGCGGCTGTGCTCACGAGTAGATCGGCCCGTGCCGTTGTGGTTGGCATTTCGGGACGCGCAATGCGTATACCCATCGCATCGGCAATGCCTTCACAGGTGGCTCGGTCAGTAACATAGCGATAACACAGATACCACGCGAGCGGCTCCTGCTGCGGCGGTTTGGCACACACTGCGTGAATTCCCACCATGCCGCGTACGTTTTGCTGAATGCGGTAATACTGCGCTGAGAAACGCTGATAGGGTAAACCCGATTCCTGCTCGTACAATTTGAACAGCCCGTCAAGACCGCCGCAGGGGTTCCAGAACTCACGCACACAGATATTGCCCAGATCCTCCATCGGGTCGCCCCAGTGACCCCACTCCCAGTCAACGACTACGCTGACCTTATTCTGCTGAAACATAAAATTAACCGGGCCGGTGTCGCCCTGAACCAAAGCCATTTGCGGCACCTCCAGAGGCACGTGCTGCCGCAGCCATTGGACCGCATAAGTCATTAGCGGATCAGTGTAGTTGTCCAAAAAGCGTTTAAAGTTGCGCAGTTGGAGATCGAGGTCTCCCAGCGCCAGTTCTGCCGCGGTCTGCGGTTTCGCGCCCAACACTTTATCAAGCCCAAGCGTGTCAGTATTTAGACGGTGCAAGCGCGCTATGATTTTGATGAAGTCCTGCATAATCGCTCGCTGACGTGCCGTGTCTTCTAGCTTATCAATGTCCGAGCGACCCGCGTCTCGCGCAAGCAACGCAGCGCAATGGTCATCACTCCAGGCATACAGCCTTGGCGCCGGAATATCAGTGTCCTCAAGCGCTTGACAGATCATAGCTTCTTTATAGAGTGATGTTGCACTTCCCTTAATCGGGTTTCGGTCCAAGCGGAGGAATCCTTCCGTCACGTGGCCTCCGGGTGCGGTAATGTCCACTACCCATGCTTCCCTGCGCGCAAGGTGCCGCTCCAGACGTGTAATAGAGCCACCACCACTTTGTTCCACCCATTCATAGAGACCATGGGGTAAGTCATGAAAAATTTTACTCATCCTTCAGTCTCGCTCTAGATCGCGCATTTGACACGTTTATAGCCTGATGATGATGACAACAACAAGCATTTGCCGCCAAATATGCTGTAGCGACCAGATTGTTAGTCTAATGCCTTAGGCCCCTGTTGTTGCGCAACTGGCCCCGGAGATCTGAATAGGCCTTGTTGTTAACAATCGTGAGCTTAGACCCCTAGGTCTGGTAACTGTGGGCCGTAATCCGTATATTTTGCGTATTGTTGGGCAGCGTTACCGTGGCGTTGTTTTTTTCCCACTGAATGTGTGCCTATTATGAAAACGCTCGCCGAAAGATTTCCTCGTCCAGATTTAGTCAACCGGATTAATTTAATGGCCAAGACAGTCGGCGGAGCGGCTGAATTAATCAGCCTCGAAGCCAACGAAATGATTGAGGCCAGCCGCCGTGTCACTGGGTTAAGTGATTTTGGTGAGCGTATTGATGGTGATTGGCAGGGCCGATTGAAGGGCTTGGTTGCAAGCCTAGATGCCGAAGCCGATTTAAATGTTATGGGCCGACTTCAAGTGCGACAAGAGATTTTACGTTGTTTGCAAAGCCGACTATATCTCACTAAAAAAATCACCGAGCAGCCCGAAATCCTGAATGAAGAAATTGTTGAGCCGTTTATTATTACCGGCACAGGACGTTCGGGCACCACAATTACGCTTGAGTTGCTCAGCCAGGATGTAGACTCACTGGCACCCATCGCATGGAAGGCTTTTCACCCCACCGATGACTTGGGTGACGAAGCAACCCTGTTGCGGCTCACTGAGTGTGAGCAAGACTTATGGCTAGATGTCTGCCCGCAAATGGCCGCCATACATGAGTTGCGTTCGGACATTCCGGATGAGTGCATCGGTGTTCAAAAGCCCTCTTTTGGTGGCATGCTTTGGTGGGTGCTTCATGACGTACAAACGTTTCCAATGGATCCTGAGGCGGCGATGAAATACCAAAAAGTTGTTATGCAGGTGATGCAGTTCGAACACAGGAAAAAACATGCGGGTAACAAAGTGCCGCACTGGGTACTAAAAACACCAACGTATCTACCGATGCTTGATTTGGTATTCTCGATGTATCCTGACGCTTGGATTATCCTGAACCACAGAGATCCATTAAAAACAGTGCCTTCTGGTTTGTCGACTCTAGCGGCCACTCGGTACATGCGTAGTGATAGAGAGGGTTCAGAGCAGTTGCTAGAGCTTGCGGGTAATGCCAGAAATGACATGATGATGGATGTGTATCGAAGGAGACAAGCTGGCGAACTCCCACAACGTTTTATCGACTTACATTTTAGTGATTTAATGAGGGATCCGGTGAAAGCATTAGAAGGGGTTTATCGCCAAGCAGGAAAGGCTTTCAGTCAAGATTATCAACGTGCGATTACAGGATATTTGGCGCAGAAGCCAAAAGGTAAACATGGGAAGCACCAGTACTTGCCAGAAGACTGGGGCATGGATACTGAAACGTTAGAGCAACAAGCCCAAGACTACATAGAGAGTTATCAGGTTGAGAAAGAGTCATAAGTAGGCGCTGGCTACTACTGTAGCAGATGGAAGCCGACCCCGTGGTCGAGAATTAGTTGACCACTGCACGCACCGAGATCGCTGTCCAACTGCTAGGCCGATGAGTCCGGTGTTCTTTCATGCAGGCGATCACGCTTATGCATTATTTCGAATGCAAAATAGCAGCAAATAAGATAAGACAAAATGGGGAAAATGTATGTTATGGCGTTAGTATATTAGGATATACAGTGCTACATAAAAACTTTTTTAAGACTTATCGATCATAAGGGTAATCATGTCAGAAATTGTATTTACGAGTGACGAGCGCGATATTATTTGTCGCAAGATACAGCTTTATTTGCACGAGGAGCTCGATCAGGAAGTAGGGCAGTTCGATGCGGGTTTCTTGTTGGATTTTTTTGCCGAGGAAATTGGAGCCTATTTTTACAATCGGGGTTTGTATGACGCCCAAGGTATTTTGGCAAGCCGCATGGAAAATATCGCTGAAGCAATTTATGAAATTGAAAAGCCGACACAGTTTATCAAGTAGCATTGCACCGGCTCAGCGGGCTGAGGAAGCGGTGTCTGCGCTGCACGAACCTGGCGCTCAATGCATCAATTAGAGGATTTTTTATGAGTTTGCGGCGTGGCGTTCTGGCACTGTTATTGTTGGTTGTTCTGTCCTCGGCATTGTTCCTAGTTTATGCCCTGAATATTTACACATCGGTACCGGTAGAGCCTGAGTGGGCAGTGTTAGGTGCCGATCCTATACCGGAGGATGCGGTGACGGTGCGCTTTAGCGGCACAGCGACCTTGTTGTTTAGTGACGGCGAGACACAATGGATGACGGATGGGTGGTTTAGTCGCCCTGGTCCCCTGCGTTTGTTATTGGGAAAAATTGCGCCGGATCTGTCGAACATAGAGCGGGGTCTGGCGGACAATCATGTTGTTGAATTGGCGGCGGTGTTGCCGGTGCACTCTCATTATGATCACGCTATGGATGCGCCAGAGGTTGCCAGGCGCACTGGCGCGTTATTACTTGGTTCGGAGTCCACGGCCAATATTGGCCGTGGATGGGGGCTGCCCGAGTCGCAGATACAGGTGCTGGTAGACCGCGAACCTGTGCAGTTGGGGAAGTTTGTGATTACGCCGATTGAATCCCGACATTTTGAGTTTCCCGACCCAGCGATTCGCGAGCGTGCGCTGGGAAACCCAGAGCTTACCGTGCCTTTGGTGCCACCGGTGCGCGTGTTTGATTACCGCGTGGGTACCGCGTGGGTCCTGCATGTCAGTCACCCCAAGGGAAGTTGGTTAATAGTGGGTAGTGCGGGTTATGTGGAGGGCGCATTGCAGGGTCTGGACGCTGATATTGTCTTTCTCGGCGTCGGTGGTTTGGGGTCGCAAACAGCCGATTACCGCGAGACGTTCTGGCGCGAGACAGTGGATGCCACCGCACCCACGCATATTATCCCTATTCATTTTGACAGTCTCACAGGGCCGGCGGAAGGCCCGTTTAGGGGGCCGGTCCAGGCAGTGGCTTTCATTTCCGGGGGGCAGGAAGATACTCGGTTATTTCTGCACGATAAGGCAGCCGACAATCCTGAATTACACTTTAGTACGCTGCCTCGTTTTGAGGAGGTGGTGTTGTTCGAGTGATGGCATGATGCTGGGCGTTCGCTGTTAGACAAAAGCCCCGTGGACATACCATTGCTGGGTCAGGCGGTCACGAAACACCCAGTAGCGTTGGCCGCCCTTATCTGCCGCGATGTAATAATCCCTACTCACCGGCTCTTGCCACCAGTTGTCCTCAATCCGTTCTGGTCCACATACCATGCTTAGGGCGCCGTTCCAGTACAGATTTTTGCCGTGTTGGCGTAGTTCTTCGGGTTGTGGCATCAACCAGAAGGGGCGCTGGGCGCAGTGTGGACTTGGGCTATGTTCATTCCCAGGATGGTCGTTGCTGACCAGCATCGCAAACTCTGGCAGGTGCTCGTCCCGACAACCGAGCTTTTTAACGGCCTGTAATCCCAGTCGGTTGCGCAGCCGGTCTAGCAGGGCAGCCAGAGGTTCACGCTGGTTGTGGGGGTTGAACAGATCGATACTTTCCTGCTGGCCGGGTTGCAGTTGCGGACACGCCAGGGCTAGGCCTTCTACGCTGTTGGTCAGATTCAGTTGTTCAAAGCGAAGACAGGTGAGCTGGTGCCAGTTTTTCCAGTCACTGTGGCTGCTGGCACTGCGCACACAGATATTCTGTAGTTTTTTATCACTGCTGATTAGCTGCCAGTTAATTTCACTGGTCTGCAGTTGGGTGTTGCGCAGAAAATAACACAATGACTGCAGCAGTTGTTGCACGGCGGGGGTTAGCTCATGGTTGGTTTTTACCTCGTAGCCAAACCAATATTCATCTTTGAAGCTCGAGGGGGGGCAGTAGTCTGTCTGCAGGTCTTCTCGCTGGCCCATAAGCTGTTGTAGAAAATGGGTAAACGCTTTGCCACAGCGCCGGCCCAGTGCCGCAGGTGGCAGCGTGAGCACATCACCCACTGTGTGCAGGCCTGCCCGGCGTAGAGAGTTCACGGTAGCAGTGAATTCTTTCAGGAGATTCAGGGGCAGGGGGCTCAGCCGTTGTTCCAGTGGTTGCTGTATCGCCATGGCCGTGACTCTGGGAGTAAAGGACAGTAGCCAGGCGGCTTTGGGCGTCGGCGCCAGTCCGTGATGTGCGCAATAGCCGCGGCTGCTGATGCCGGTGACCACTTCTGCCAACAGAGCATCCAGCCCTTGGTACAGACTTAGGCAGCCCTCGATTTCCAGCTGCAGACAGTCAAATTGCCAGGTGTAAAGGGTAGGAGTGATGCTATAAGCCCAGCAGCACAGTTGCTGCAGGCAGCGGTGTTCCGCCTGCTTGTCTCGTTCCAGCAAGCGGATCGCCTCTTCGCCTGCGAGTGCCCGTACCGTCGCGGCACCCATGCCTTGACGTATTCCTAGGGCGGCGGCGCAGTCATTGATACGAATTACGCGCTGTGCGGCCATGACTGCCACGGGCTGTTGCTCACAGTGGCTCAGGCATTGCAGAGGTAGCTGGTCAAAGCGCAGGCACAGCCAAAGGCTCATAATTTTTTCCCTCGAGTAGTGGCCTGTAAACGGCAAAGACAACACTTTTATGATAGCAATAATACTGTATATATATACAGTATTATTGCTATCTATTTCTCTGCCGGCAGCGATAAAGCACCACTTTTGTGGTGTCTGGGCCACATTCTGTACCTCTAATTGTTACCTTAGGTGACAAATTGGTGCACGAATTAGAACTTTGGATCACTGCTTTAGATAACTATTTATGTACAATATTTAATGAATAATATGCAGGATCGAGGTTGTGATTGATCTGCGATGGGTAGATAGTGGTAACATATTCTTTGAGTTATGTTACTTAAAGTTACATGCGGGAGATCTACTGATGAAAGTTTTATTAATGACTGTCCTGATCTGTCTGGCATTCAATGCCTCTGCTGACTGTCCTGTTAAGAGGCCGGGCGAGTTGCCCGTGTTGCCTGATGGCGCAGTCGCCAGTGATGAAGTAATGTACAGGGGGCAGTTGGCGGCAGAAAAGTACCTGCTGCATGCGGAGGCCTACATAGGATGTGGCTTAATGGCCCCTCAGCAACACCTAATTTTGGTCGCAAAAGTGGAAGACTTTTCTCGGGTTTACAATGATGAAGTCATTGAATTCCAGGTTCGCTCCAATCTCCTTGCAGAGAAATAGGACTCGTATTCTCCAGCAGGTAAGTGAAGATGAGTGTGATTAGGAAACCTACACCTCTATGGCGGGCGGATAAGCAAGCGTGCGCGGGCAATTAAGTCGCTGCAGGTTATACGCCCATTGCAGGACTGTGTTGGCTATTAGCTGTCCAGACCGGTAATTCCCATAGTTGTGGTTGCAGTGGCTCATCTTCTGCGGGGGATAGATCCACGTCGATGGATTGGTTGCCGCCACGTTGCTTGAGGATGTGTACTTTGCGGTACTCGCGCATTTGCATGCGCAGGCTGGAAGGAGCGCTGTTGTGGTGTGCCTGGTTGGGGCGAAACAGTACGGCCAGGCTATCCCCACTGGCGGCCGCCAGTTGTAGTTTGCGCAATTCGCTGTAGTTATAGTTTTGTGCGCCCAGCCAGCTGAATACAGCGCTGCAGGTGGTGCTGCGTAGAGCTTGTTCAGTCGCCCATAAACGCTCCTGACGATTTTTGGGATGGACCATCAAAATCTGTTGGGTGTCGATACCTCGACCGGCCAAAAGTGGGGCATAGGGTATATAGGGTGGAGCGATAAATACTTGCCAGCGGCCCTGGTCGCTAAGGCGCTCCATGGCGGGCAGGAACAGGCCCATGGCGCCCAGCCCACAGCCGTCGCTTAGCAACTCAATGGTACCGTCCAGAGGCCAGCCGCCCTGCTGCAATTGTGCATCCAGTGCTGCATGGCCAGAGGAAAGGCTCGAAGAGCCGTTGCAATCGCTATTCGCTGAAATACTCTGACCCTGAAAGTGGGGGGGGCGCCCACGCCAAGTGTCGTTGCGATTGATAATCTGTTCCAGCATCTCATTCATAGCCTGCACCTCGGGGTTGTCTGTCTATAAAACTGTATATACATACAGTAGTATTGAAAAAGACAGAATGCAAGCTATGAATGACGGGGTTGGGAGCTGTCGAATTCTATAATAGGCCAGAAAACAAGCGAGTACTTAATTAGCCCGGCATAGCGTGATGACCAGACGTGAGAGATTATCCCAGGGTTTGCCGTCAGCAAAACCTTTGATACTGCCGTCCGCTCGAGCGGCCTGCTCCAGCAGCAAAGATAACGAGTGCGTGTTGTGGCGCGTTAGCGCGGCCTGCATCAAGGGCATGCGATTTTGCCATACGCGCCGAGAGCTGAGCGCCTGCTGTGTACTTTGACCGCTGTCGCAATCCAGTTGTGCTTCGTAAAGAGTCCGAATCTCCCGGACTAAGGCCCACAATACCACTGGGGGCTCCGTACCTTCTGCGCGAAGTCCATACAGCATGCGCAAGCTGACGCTGGTGTTGCCTTTCAGGGCGTTATCGGCCATGTCGAACAAGTTGTAGCGGGCATTGTCGGATACCGCTTCAGTGACCGTTTGCATCGTAATTTTAGAATCTGCTGCCAACAGTTTCAGTTTTTCAACTTCCTGCACCGCGGCCAACAGGTTGCCCTCCATCCGCTCACACAGCAACCGCAGGGCATCGTCATCGATACTCATGCCAGCGTTGCGGACTCTTTGTTGCAGCCAGCGGGGCAGATTCTTGGCATCCACCGGCCACACCTGGACAGTGACACCCGCTTTGTCGAGGGCCTTATACCACTTGCTATTGGTCGATTGTTTGTCAATTTTTCCCGACACAATCAGCAGTACATCGTCGCCGCTGGCGATGTCTAGATATTCGCACAGGGCTTTGCTGCCTTCCGCTCCTGGCTTGCCACTGGGTAGACGCAGCTCAATCAGCTTGCGATCGGCAAACAGTGACATGTTAGAAGCGCTATGCAGGATATCCTGCCAGTTGAAATTAGAGACGCCCCCTTCGATAATCTCACGTTCGTTACAATTCTCTGCCCGTGCTTTCTGGCGAATTTGGTCACAGCACTCCTGCAATAACAGGGGCTCATCGCCACTCACCAGATAGACAGGAAGAAGTTTTTGCTGCAGATGGTCGGCCAGTTTCTCGGGGTATAGGCGCATGACTGGCTATTGCGCCGGGACAGAGGCTGGTGTTGTCGTTGGAAGTGAAGCGGGTGTCGAGTACTGGAAACTGGCAGCGTAAAAACTAATACGCCGCATAATCTGTGCGGCCAGTTCAGTGCTCATTTCGCCCTGAATCAGCCGAACTTCCGAGGCCTTGCCGACCACATTACGCGGGTTATTCTCCATTTGCTTGACCACCATTACAGTGGTTAGCGGCATAACCTCCTCGTTGCGGGCATCGACTATCCTAAATTTCGAGCTCATGGTGAGTTCGAGTTCGGCGACTCGGGCCTCGGAGTTGAGAGAAAGATTGCGTTGTTTAAAGAGCTCTGGACTCAGCACCAGCCTGAAAGTGGCATTTTCACGATCGGTCCACTGCACATCATTGGCGGCAAGTTGTGACACCACGTCCCGGCTGAAGTCACTGTTTGGACTGTTAGTGACCAGATACATACTCTTCCATGCTTCCGGTATGGCCATGCTGCCCACACCACGCAGTTGGAATCCGCAGGCAGCAAGCAGACAAGTCATGACAAAAATTAAGCTGTATTGGCTAAGGCGACTGTCCATGGTGAGTCTCATTGTCAGGGGTTAGTTGGCCACGATATTAATGAGTTTGCCCGGCACTACAATAACTTTACGCACGGTGAGTTCTTCCAAAAAGCGCCCCACGTTCTGCTGCGAACGTGCCAGCGATTCTACGGTATCCTTGTCGGCATCGACGGGGACTTCTATTCTTGCGCGTACTTTGCCGTTCACCTGAACGACTATCTCGATGCTGTCGCGGGGAAGAGCGCCTTCGTCAACATTGGGCCAAGGGGCATTGAGAATATCACCCTTGCCGCCGAGGATCGGCCACAGTGCGTGACACACATGGGGCACAATGGGATTGAGCATCAACACGATAGCGTGGAGAGCCTCGTCAATTATGCTACGACTGGATTCATCGTTGTCCAGTTTGCCCAGTTCGTTGCACAGCGCCATGATCGCGGCGATGGCCGTGTTAAATGTCTGACGGCGACCATAATCGTCACTCACCTTGGCAATGGTTTCATGCGTTTTGCGGCGGGTATTTTTTTGTTGATCGTTCAGGGCGGCTATGTCTAATGCCAAAACAGGACCGGATGCAGTGTGTATAGCCGCCATTTTCCAAAGGCGTTTGAGGAATCGGTTGGCACCCTCCACACCTGAGTCTGACCACTCCAGAGATTGCTCTGGAGGCGCCGCGAACATGCTGAACAGGCGCACAGTGTCGGCACCGTAGCGATCAATCAACGACTGCGGGTCGACGGTGTTGCCCTTGGATTTGGACATTTTGACGCCGTCTTTCAGTACCATTCCTTGAGTCAGCAAACGGATGAATGGCTCATCAGAATTCACCAGCCCCTCGTCCCGCATCAGCTTGTGGAAAAAACGCGAGTACAGCAGATGCAGGATAGCGTGTTCGATACCACCCACATACTGGTCCACCGGGGCCCAATAATCCGCCTCGGCATCCAGCATAGTTTGGTTATTATTGGCGCAAGTGTAGCGTGCATAGTACCAAGAGGATTCCATGAAGGTATCGAAGGTGTCGGTTTCTCGGATGGCATCTTTGCCGCAACGGGGACAATGGGTTTGGTAAAATTCAGGCATCTGTTTGAGGGGAGAGCCCTCTCCCACAAATTTGATGTCGGTGGGCAGGACGACCGGCAAGTCCTCAGCAGGGACAGCAACCGCACCGCAGCTGTCACAGTTAATAATGGGAATGGGTGCGCCCCAATAGCGCTGGCGTGAGACGCCCCAGTCCCGCAGGCGAAAGTTTACAGAACGCTTCCCCTTGCCCTCAGCCTCAAGGCGATCAGCGATAGTCGAAAAGGCCTGCTGGAAATTCAGACCGTCGAATTCGCCTGAATTGACCAGCACCCCCTTTTCAGTAAACGCGCCAAGGCTAAGATCACACGCTTGATCGTTTGCAGGGGAGATGACCTGCGTGATGGGTAGGTCGTAGCGTGTCGCAAACTCCCAGTCGCGCTGATCGTGACCGGGCACTGACATGACGGCACCCGAGCCATAACTCATGAGTACGAAATTGGCGGCCCAAACAGGCAGCTCTTTGCCGGTTATGGGGTGGGTGGCCATTAGACCGGTCGCCATGCCCACCTTTTCCATTGTAGCCATGTCGGCTTCGGCGACCTTGATGTTGCCCTGTGATTCAATAAAAGCAGCCAGCTCCGGCTTGTCTTGAGCCGCTGCTCTGGCCATAGGATGCTGAAGTGCGACCGCCAGGTAGGTCACGCCCATCAGTGTGTCTGGGCGGGTAGTGTAAACGCTCAGTGTCGCGCCATCAGCGAGGGTGAAATCCAGATCCACTCCTTCGGAGCGGCCGATCCAGTTGCGCTGCATAGTGCGCACCTGTTCCGGCCACTGGTCTAGTTTGTCTAGGTCAGTTAACAGTTGTTCGGCGTAGTCGGTTATCTTGATAAACCACTGGTCGATCTCGCGCCGTTCCACCGGAGTATCACAGCGCCAGCAACAGCCGTTGACGACCTGTTCGTTAGCCAGCACGGTCTGGTCGGTTTCACACCAGTTGACCTCGGCCTTTTTCTTGTATGCCAACCCTTTTTCAAACAGGCGGGTAAAAAACCACTGTTCCCAGCGGTAGTATGTTGGATCGCACGTGGCCAGCTCTCGGTCCCAGTCGTAGGCGAAACCTAGCCGCTGCAGTTGTGTTCGCATGTAATCGATGTTCTGGGCAGTCCACTGCGCCGGTGGAACGTTATTCTTGATAGCCGCGTTTTCCGCAGGCAGGCCAAAGGCATCCCAGCCCATGGGTTGCAGGACATTCTTGCCTTGCATGCGCTGATAGCGAGCGATCACGTCGGCAATGGTGTAGTTGCGTACGTGCCCCATGTGCAGCTGACCGCTGGGGTAGGGAAACATGGCGAGGCAATAGAATTTTTCTCGCGTATCGTCCTGTTTTACGGCGAAGCTATTGCTTGAAAGCCATTGTTCCTGTGCGACCTTTTCCAGAGTCTGTGGGTTGTAGTGCTGATCCATTACGAGTTACGCGAAGCGTCCTTGGTATGAGGTGAGAAATCGAACGAATTGCAATCTCTTATGAGGCTGCTGCGAGCGAAAATTAAGCGTGGATTCTAGCAGTTATTGTGGTTGGCTGCGAAGGGTCTGGTTAGAAGCGGCTTATTTGTGGTGCACGGCTTACCGCGGTGAGCTTGGCCGCTCAGCACACACCATAAAAAGATTGACTTGCGCGTGAGGTGCAAAGCTCTGCTAGTTGTCGCGCCAGAATCCAAAGTACATAAGCGCCATGAGTAGCAGGCTGATGAAGCAGCCGGCGATAATGGGGGTGTTGCCAAAACTGCTAAAGGGCGTATTGCCTAGCATGACTTCTGCCTCCCCTGTTAGCGTGGTGGCTACGAATTGCTCGGTACGTTTCACGATGTGCCCCTGGTGATCAATAATGGCGGAGATGCCGTTATTGGTAGCTCGGAGCACAAATCGTCCATTTTCACGGCCCCGCATCTGGGCGATTTGTAGGTGTTGCCAGGGACCGATGGAGTCACCAAACCAACTGTCGTTACTGATCGTTACTAACAGGTCTGCATCACGAGCGCTCTTGGCGACAAGACCGCCGTAGACTATTTCATAGCAAATAAAAGGCGCAATACGGTAGCCCGCTGCCCGCAGGGGCTGTTGCGCTTGCGGCCCAGCACTGAAGGCAGACATGGGTAAATCAAAAAAGTCGATCAGGCCGCGTAACTGGTCCTCCAGTGGGACATATTCTCCAAAGGGCACTAATCGCTGCTTATGATAGATACCTTCTCCATAGCCCAGTGCGGCGATGCTGTTGTAGTAGGTACTGCTGCCTACCGCACGAAACGGAATGCCGGTGATCAGGGTAGTGTTGGCGTCTGCTGCGCGACGTGCCAACGGGCCGAGGAATTCCTGCGCCCGCTGATAGTAGTTGGGGACTGCTGATTCAGGCCAGATAACAATATCGTGCCCCAATATCGGGTCGGTGGCTTCACTTAATTGTTTCAGGATGGGTTGGTACCACTGTGGGTCCCATTTATTCTCCTGCGAAACATTGGGCTGGACGATAGCCACTGTAAGTGGCTTTTCGCTGGCTTTGGCAACCCACTGCGTTGGCTTGAGGATAGCACCGCCGCCCCACACAGTGACCATTATGACCGCATAGGTAGTACATGTGATTAATTTTCGACTGCGCCATGCAAGAAACAGACAGGTGCCTGAGAGTGCGCAGATGAACGACAACCCGAACACGCCTGTTATAGGCGCCCATCCTGATAGCCAGGTTTCAGCATGGGCGTAGCCAAGATAGAGCCAAGGGAAGCCAGTGAGAAACCAATCACGAAGCCATTCAAACAGCACCCAAAGAGCCGGAAAACCTACCAGCATGCCGCCGGGCAGGGGGCGGATAAACTGCACATAGCACCACGCAAACAGTGCCTGTAGCAGTGCCAGTGCGGCACAAAACAGTGCGGTCAACCCCGCGGCGAGGAGAATGCTGGCATGGCCGTGGACATGGATGCTGACGTAGATCCAGGAAATTCCGGTACCGAACATGCCCAGACCGAAAAGCCAGCCGCGCCACAGGCCCTGCCGAGCGCTGCAGGCACACAGTAGGTAGGCATAAATGGCACAACTTAAAATGCCCGCCGGCCAGATATTGAAGGGCGACAGTGACAGTGTGACCATGGCTCCGGCCAGTGGGGCAGACACTAGGACGACTAGAGGGTTAAGGCCGATGCCGGTTTCTGCGCGCATGAATTATTATCGCTGTTTGCTGGCTAGTCTTGTGACGGGCTAACGTGGAGGCTGTAAATTTTTCGCTGGTCGGCTTTGACCACCTCAAATTTGAAACCATCAATAACGGTAAACTCATGAGGCGCAGGCATATGTCCAAACGCATGTATGACCAGCCCTCCGATAGTATCGAATTCTTCATCGCTGCACTCGGATTCAAAAAAAGTATTGAACTCTTCAATCGGTGTGAGCGCATTCACCATAAATAACTGGTCAGCTATAACGTGGATAAATCGATCGGCCTCTGTGTCGGTCTCATCCTCAATCTCGCCAACGATTTCCTCCAGCACATCTTCGATAGTCACCAGTCCGGCTACGCCGCCGTACTCATCGATAACGATAGCCATATGATTGTGCTTTTCACGAAATTCGCGCAGCAGGATGTTGAGGCGCTTACTCTCCGGGACCACCATCGTGGTGCGTAGCATATCTGTCACCTTGAACGCGTCATTATCCGGAGCGAGAATTTGCGGCAGAAGGTCCTTGGCCAGCAGAATGCCCAGAATCTCGTCAGGACTGTCTCCAATCACCGGGTAGCGGGAGTGGGCCGACGCAATGATCTGGGGCAAAATGTCGTCCAGAGTCGCTTCCGCCTTAATAGAAACCATTTGCGAGCGAGGGATCATGATGTCTCTGGTTTGCATATCACTCACCTGCATCGCCCCTTCCATTATGCTGCGAGCGTCCTGGTCTATGACCTCGTTGTCAGCGGCCACGGTTAGCACATCTTCAAGATCCCGGCGGGTGCGTGGTTCAGAGTTGAACAGTAGCGCTATTTTGTCTATCCAGGATTTATCGCTGGCCAAACTCCCAGAGCGGTCGTCGTTCGTCACAGTAAATACTCGCAGGGCCGAGTTAGGTTGTATGGACACGCGTAATTCAGGTCCATAAGAATGGTGCTTTCCAGAGCTTCCATTATTTTAGCGTCTTCCTCTTCGATATGGTCATAGCCCAACAGATGGAGCGCGCCATGAATGGCCATATGGGCCCAATGTGCGCTCTGGCTCTTACCTTGCTGCGTCGCCTCAACCCCGACTACGGGCGCACAGATGACGATATCGCCCAACAGAGGTATGTCCAGTTCTGTGGGTAGATTCGCTGGAAAGCTAAGCACGTTAGTCGTCCCTTTTTTGCCGCGATAGGTTTCGTTCAGCTGTGCCATTTCATCCTGGTCGACCAGTCGAACACTGACTTCCACCTGCTCCAGTGTTGTTCGACCGGTTAATGCTGCGCCTATCCACTTGCGTAGGTCTTCCTCCGCTGGCAGAGGCTCACTGCTCGCTGTCTGAATATCCACGAGCAGCTTCATTGGCTCTTGTCCACAGGCGTAGCGTTATTCTCAGCGATATCATAGGCCTCGACAATGCGCTGTACCAGTGGGTGACGAACCACATCTTTGTTGCCGAAATAGGTAAACCCGAGGCCTTGAACGCCGTCCAGTATATTGCTTGCATGCGTCAGTCCCGATGGTGAGCCTCGGGGCAGGTCGATTTGTGTGGCGTCGCCGGTAATTACGGCGGTGGATCCAAAGCCGATGCGGGTGAGGAACATCTTCATTTGTTCCCGGGTGGTGTTTTGGGCCTCATCGAGAATGATGAAGGCATTGTTCAACGTTCGCCCACGCATAAAGGCCAGGGGGGCCACTTCGATAATATTGCGCTCGATATATTTACTGACCGTTTCGAAGCCCAGCATTTCATAGAGGGCATCGTAGAGTGGACGTAAATACGGGTCAATTTTTTGGCTCAGATCGCCGGGTAGAAAACCTAGCTTTTCGCCCGCCTCTACGGCTGGGCGCACCAGCATAATACGGCGCACCCGTTCCTCAAGTAAGGCCTCGACGCCACATGCAACCGCAAGGTAGGTCTTGCCAGTGCCGGCGGGACCTATACCAAAGGTGATATCAAATTCCTTGATGGTTCTTACATAGGCTTGCTGGTTTTCGCCCCGCGGTTTGACGGAGATCCGTTTGGTGCGAATGATCTGATTGGGCTCAATGGAGGGCTCTGGGCTTGATGATTGGATCAGGCTTCCCAATTCTGCCTCATGCAAGTGCAGGTGCAGTGACTCTGGACTCAGTGCCACGCCTTGGCAGACCTCAGTATAGACGCGAATCAACAGCTGCTCAGTTGCGGCCACATTGACGGCGGGACCACTAAGCCGTAACAGGTTACCCCGTGCGTTGATGATGACTCCAAGGCGCTGCTCTATTTGGCGTAAATGACTATCCAGATGGCCACACAATGTCGCCAATTGACGTGCATCATCGGGTTCCAGAGTCAGGCTTTGTTGAATCAACTGTCGAGGTGACGGTTGCGGGGGAGGTTTGCTGTTCAAAGTATCCTGTCGCCACCAAGGGCAATGCAATTAGTGGTAAGGATATACCGGAATTCGCGGGCGTCAACCATCGAATATCACTCCGCGCAGAGAATTCGGTAGGGCATCGACGATCTCAACATTCACAAAACGTCCGATTAGTGACAAGTCTGTTGCTGAAAAATTCACCGCCCGATTGTTTTCAGTGCGGCCCTGCAGCTGCCCTGGGTCCTTTTTGGACAGGCCTGTCACCAGAATACGTTGTGTCGTACCGACCATGCGGCGACTGATTTCGGCAGCCTGCTGGAGAATTCGAGCCTGCAATATTTGCAGCCGCTGCTTCTTGGTGTCCTCGTCGGTGTTATCCGGAAGTTCCGCTGCAGGTGTGCCCGGGCGAGCGCTATAGATAAAGCTGAATGAGCTGTCAAATCCTATCGTCTCAATCAATTTCATGGTGGCAGCAAAGTCGTCCTCGGTTTCACCGGGAAAACCAATAATAAAGTCCGAAGAGATGCTGATGTTGGGGCGAATGGCGCGCAGGCGGCGTATTTTCGATTTATATTCCACAGCAGTATGGCCACGCTTCATGGCAGCCAGGATGCGGTCAGAGCCGCTTTGCACTGGCAGGTGCAGATGATCTACTAGCTGTGGTATTTGAGCGTAGGCGTCGATCAGTGCGTCGGAAAACTCCACGGGGTGGGACGTTGTATAGCGGATGCGCTCTATGCCGGGGATGCGCGAGACAAAATGCAGTAGTTCCGCAAAGTCGACAATCTCGCCCTCGTGGTTGGGTCCGCGATAGGCGTTTACATTTTGTCCCAGCAGGTTCACTTCGTGGACCCCGCCAGCGGCCAAGTGGGCGACTTCTGCGATCACATCATCCAGTGGCCTGGAGACTTCTTCACCGCGGGTATAGGGCACGACGCAAAAGGTGCAGTATTTGCTGCAACCCTCCATGACGGACACGAAGGCACTGGGGCCCTCGACCTTGGGCTGAGGAAGATTGTCGAATTTCTCGATCTCAGGAAAACTGACATCCACAATCAGTGTGTCGCCGGATCCGCGCTGCTCTAGCATTTCGGGCAGCCGATGCAGAGTCTGGGGGCCGAAAACGAGATCAACGTAGGGTGCGCGACGGCCAATTTCTGCCCCCTCCTGGCTGGCAACGCAGCCGCCTACGCCGATGATTAAGTCGGGGTTTTTCAGTTTCAGTTTCTTCCAGCGCCCCAGCTGATGGAACACCTTTTCCTGAGCTTTTTCCCTTATGGAACAAGTATTTAACAGTAATACATCGGCGTCCTCAGGATTCTCTGTGGGAACCAGATTGTGGCTCTCCTGTAACAGATCCCGCATACGAGCTGAGTCGTATTCGTTCATCTGACAGCCATGGGTTTTGATGTAGAGTTTCTTGCTCACTGGAATGTTGCAGCGGGTTAACCGCTGATATCGCTCTGAGTCGGAACACGGGACGGGCATTATACAGAGTTGATGGCGGCAAACCTAGTGCGACCCGCTGCCGTTTTTTGTGGCATTCGATGCTGTCCAGATAAGACATTACGCTATATCCGCTGGGGTGTGGTAGGTGTGTCGCCACAGAGTAGGGGGCATACTGGTGCTGAAACTGGTATTCTGCAGACGCGGTGGTAATATTGCTGCTCATCAAGATCAGGTGTCCTGTCGCTGCCTGTTTGTAGGTTAGTGACTTCGCTCCAGGTGCTACACGAGAATACAATGGCCAACCAACCCGTATACAAAGTTATTTTTCAGAACGGCAGTCAGGTGTTCGAGGTGTTCGCCCGTCAAATCTACCAGAGCGATATGTGGGGTTTTATCGAAGTTGAGGAGTTTGTTTTTGGCGAGCGCTCCCAGATTCTCGTGGATCCGGGTGAGGAAAAACTCAAAAACGAATTTAATGGCGTCAAGCGCAGCTATATCCCCATGCAGGCTATTATTCGTATTGATGAGGTGGATAAAGAAGGCTGCAGTAAGGTCTCCAGTGTCACACCTGCCGATAGTAATGTAACCAGTTTACCCTTCGCGGGCCTAAACCCCGGCCAGAAAGGCGGCGAAGAGTAGGGCTACCCCGCCACACTTTAGGGCAAAAACAGGCCTTCGCCTCTAGCGCTTCCGTTGCAGGCAGTGCTCAATTGAGGCAAGTTTCACGCAGATCACAAAAGCATTGATGGCAGCCTTTACGTCCTCAAGGTGCGGGAAAGTCGGTGACAAGCGGATATTGGTGTCTTGTGGGTCCTCGCTATAGGGAAACGTAGCGCCTGCCGGTGTGAGTTTTACGCCAATAGATTCAGCCAGCTTTACCACTTTCTTGGCCAGTCCGGGCATTGTATTGAAGGACACGAAATACCCGCCACGGGGTGAAGACCAAGCCCCCATCCCGCTGTTCGATAGTTCGTATTTTAGCGTATTCAACACGCACTCAAAGCGTGGCCTGATGATGGCGGCATGCGCTGTCATGTGTTCTGCAAGCGTTTCTGGGTTCGCCAGGAAGCGCACATGACGCAGTTGATTCACCTTGTCCGGTCCAATCGTCTGGAGGGCCAAGTGCTGTTTCAGGGCCGTCAAATTTTCTTCACTGCTGGCCAGAAATGCAACACCGGCGCCGGCAAAAGTGATTTTGGAGGTGGAGCCGAATTGGAACAGGTTGTCCATCGTGCCGTATTTGTAGCACAGGTCTCTTATGGGCATCAAAGATGAGGCATCGTCATACAGTGTGTGAACCGCATACGCGTTGTCCCACATTACGATAAAGTGATCCCCTGCAATAAGACCCAGACGAGCTATTCGTTCCACGGTCTCGTCGCTGTAGACGCCGCCGGTGGGATTGGAGAAGCGCGGCACACACCACAGCCCTTTAATTAAAGGGTCCTCTTTCACCAATCTTTCAATTCGGTCCATATCGGGTCCGGTGCCGAGCATGGGTACGGCAATCATCTCAATGCCGAGGTGTTCGCAAATGGCGAAGTGGCGATCATAGCCGGGAGTGGGGCACAGAAATTTTACCGTATCATTGTTTCCCCAGGCGGAGGGAGGGCCGGAAAGTCCTTCTGTAAGTGCGAAATCAATAGTGTTGTACATCAATGTTAGGCTGGAATTCCCTCCGACAAAGGTCTCTTCGGGCGGCGTATTTAGTACCCTAGAAAACAGCGCTCTCGCCTCAGCGAGTCCCTCCAGACCCCCATAATTACGCACGTCAGTGCCGTTCTCTGCGAGATAATTACCTTGGAGAATTCCGTCTAGAGCATCCGATAAAGCGACCTGCTCGCTGCAGGGTTTGCCCCGGGTGAGATCGAGTGCCAAGTTTAATTCTTTCAGTGCACTGTACTGTTTCAGCACACTGTCCAGTTGTGTCGAAAGTTCAGCGACTGATAGCTGATCAATATGCACGGCTTTCTCCTCGTGTAACAGCGTCCATAGGGGGTGGCGATTGCCAGGAGCAAGTATAACGATAACTGCAGGGCAGTAAAATGCATTGATGATAGCAAGGCTGGAAAGTTCCGATCTCACTAGATCAGTAGGGCCAAGTGCAGAGGTGAAGAGTGCACAGCCCTCGGTGCTCGAACAGAGTTGTCGGAATGCGGCGTCACGCGCAGTTACCTCAAGTATGCGCGCAGTGTCTAGTGCTGGATTTAATTGGGTATACGAGCTGTCACAATAGCGCGGCGTGGCGCCGGATGCCCCTCAATTGATTTTTTTGAGTCCTCAGGGTCGAGAAAATTCGCCAGTGAATGGAACGTCATCCACTGTGTAGAGCGCTGCTCCTCCGTCGTGGTGTCACCGACGTCCACCAGTTGTGGGTCGACAAAACCGAGCTTATATAACCAGCTTAACAAAGTGTCACAGCTGGGCAGGAACCAGACATTGCCCATGCGAGCGTAGCGACCTTCCGGTAACAGGGTATCTCCCAACTCACCCTCGATGACCAGCGTTTCCAGCACTAACTGCCCACCTGGGCGTAGGCAATCCTTAAGTTCTTGCAGGTGATCCAGTGGCGAACGTCGGTGGTAGAGAACGCCCATGGAAAAGACGGTATCGAAGGCTTGTAGTTTGGCTGGCACTTGTTCAATGCCCATTGGCAGTAACCAGATATTGTCCTGCTGCAGGTATTTTTGTAGCGCCCAGAACTGCACTATAAACAGCGGGGTGGGGTCGATGCCTATGACCTCCTCTGCACCATCGCCCAGCATGCGCCAACAGTGATAGCCGCTGCCGCAGCCGACGTCCAGTACACGCCGTCCTTTCAGGGGGTCGATGTCCTCGCGCAGCCGATCCCATTTCCAGTCAGAGCGCCACTCTGTGTCGATGTGTATGTCGAAAAGTTCGAACGGACCTTTGCGCCAGGGGTGCAGTCTCTGCAGCGCGTCACGTAGCCGTGCCGACATGGGTTCGTCGAGAGGGAGGGCAGAGTTTGCACCCACTCGGGATGTGTCTAGGTGAATACTCTCTACCGGCAAGGGCGGCAGGTCCTGCAGCGCCTGCAACCATCGCGGCAGGTCGCCGTGGCGTTCCTGGCTTAGGCCATTGTCAATTTGCTGCTCAAGCACTTGTGCCCACCGGTCCAGCTCGCTATCGCGCCAGCGATCTATCAGGGGCTGATAATTTATCATTTAAGTGCGACGAGAGATGCAAAATTGAAGCACTGAAACCAGACGTCGCAGCTGCTGAAGCCGGCAGCGTTAATGCGTTGTTTGTGCAGATTAAGCGTCTCTGGTAGCAGCACAGTCTCCAGCGCATTGCGCTTGCCTGCAACTTCCAGATCACTGTAGCCGTTGGCGCGTTTGAACTGATGATGTAGTTCGATATTGAGCTCATCCAGGTACGGATCTTCGAAGGTGACTTTCTCTGATAGCACCATAATCCCTCCGGGCTGCAACCCTCGATAGATGCCTTCGATCACCTCGTCGCGCAACGCTCTGGGGATAAATTGCAGGGTGAAGTTGAGCACTACCACTGAGGCGTTCTGGATGACGACATCCTGTAAATCGGCGCAGGTCAGGTCAATGGGGGTGTCATGGGTATCGGTATCAATGATGCTTTTGCAGCGATCCAGCATGGCGGTAGAATTGTCCACGCTAATGATTTTACAGTTCGGCTGCAGGATATTTTGACGCATCGCCAAGGTCGACGCGCCCAGAGAGCAACCTAGATCATACAGTGAGCTTTCGGCAGTGGCGTACTTTCCCGCGAGCAGCCCGGTCATAGCCACAATGGTGGAGTAGCCGGGTACAGAGCGTTTGATCATGTCCGGGAATACGCGAGCGACGCTCTCATCGAACGCAAATAGGCCGTGTTCGGACAGCGGGTCGGCATAGAGTGAATCATGGTCTTCAGTCACAAATAATGCCAGCGCCGAAAATAGGTAAAATGTATACACGATGGATCTAAGTTATAATTCTAGCATGAATTAAAAGCCGGGGTGAATTCTGTAAGTCATGTCGACGTGGCAAGTGTTGGGCTATAATATTCTGGTCGTCTAGCCGGTCCTGAGACCGCGGTCGAAACAGATGTAAATCACTAGGGAATCCTCATGCTGCAAGACCTCCAACCATTGCCCGTCGATCCAATTCTTGGTCTGGCGGCCGCTTGCCGAGCAGACTCTAATCCTAATAAGGTTGATCTGACCGTTGGCATTTACATGGACGACCAGGGCGTATGTCCGGTGTTCGAAGCTGTGAAGCAGGCTCAGCGCAGGCTTGAGGCAGAGGAGGTCACCAAAGCCTATCTGCCTCCTGCTGGTGATGAAAATTTCAATCTTGGCATACAGCGCCTGACGCTGGGCGAGGCTAGTGCCGCGCTTGCCGAAAATCGCGTCAGCAGCATACAGACTCCCGGTGGGTGTGGCGCCTTGCGCATAGGTGCTGAGATTGTCCATGCGGCGGCACCCGGCGCACGAGTATGGCTGTCTGATCCCACTTGGCCGGTACATATACCGCTGCTGGGAAGTGTCGGCCTCGAGTTTCAGACCTATCGATATTATGATCCTGAGACACACGGCGTCAACTTTGACAGCATGGTGCAGGACCTAAAAAAAGCTGTGGTAGGAGATGTAGTGCTGCTGCAAGGGTGTTGCCACAATCCTTGCGGCGCTGATCTGTCTTTGTCTCAATGGGCCGTCATTGCTGATATGGCCGAGGAACAGGGTTTTACACCGTTTGTCGATTTCGCTTACCAGGGGTTCGGGGATGGTTTGGAACAGGATGCTGGGGGTTTACGCTTGCTGGTAGCACGCCTGCCAGAGGTGATTATCGCTACGTCCTGCTCCAAGAATCTGGGGCTTTACCGTGAGCGCACTGGCGCGACTATTTTTGTTTGTCGCGACCCCGCCAACGCCCGCGCAGTCATGAGTCAGGCTCAGGTGGCGGCGCGGCGGATCTATTCCATGCCGCCGGCACACGGCGCCCTATTGGCAGGCCGCATTTTGACGAATGATCATCTGGGTGGTATCTGGCGTGCGGAGTTGGAGGTTATGTGCCAGCGTATCAATAGCCTGCGCAGTACCTTGCGGGAGGCGTTGGAAGTCCGCTGCGGTGGAGATTATAGTTTTATTGAGAGGGAAAAAGGTATGTTCTCTTTTCTCGGTCTGAGTGCCATGCAGGCGCAGCGCCTGCGGCAGGATTACGGAGTGTATATGCTCGATTCCTCACGTATCAATGTGGCGGGCGTGAATACTCGGAACATCGATTATCTTGCAGAGTCAGTGTCGAAAGTACTCTAGCCCGCGGCAAACACTTCTTCGAGATAATAATCGGTCAGCGCCTGCGGGTAGCCAATAATATCGACTAGTCGACGACGACATTCGGCAAGGTTTGCGCCCCGGCTTTTCCATATAGGTACGCGCCTCACCATGGTCTCAACGTATTCCCGCGGGGTGATGATCCAGGTGTCTTGTTGTAGTTCACCAAAAAAAAAGTCTACCGGACAGGCACTCATTGCCATGGGTTTCATATAGAGTGCGAGAGTCAATATTTTTTTCGCCCCCTTCTCTGCCAGATACTGGATGAGGAATTCCATGGTGCCGCCGCGATCGCCTAAGTCATCAATGATGAGCACAGTTTCGTCGAGAATCGGTATTGAAATGTCCTGCTGCACCTGCGGATTTTCGTGGCGCTCATTGGGGCCTTTATAAAGCGATATGCCAATGGTGCCAAACTCTATCGATGGTGTTCCCTGAGATCGGCCCTTGCCTAAGTGATCGTGGAGGAGTATGCCCGGTAGCATGCCGCCCATGGTGGCCATCAGTGCGCGTGTTATAGGCGCTCTGTCCGGCGATTGTTCGCGCTGATACTGATGCACTTGTTGTGACAATGCGAACACGGCCATGGCCTCAACGGCATCCGGGATAAGCAAAAAGGAGAGTTCATCATCGGGTATGGCGATACCCTCCGGTGCTTTCCAGAAATCGATATCGATTTCACTGGCCGAGCAGTGAACCTGTTGCTGGTAAGTGCTCATGACTTCTCCGCTTACAGTGCCCGCGCTATTGTAACGACAATCTGCCGCCACCGCATGGCCTTTGAGACTAAACTGATCAACCTTCCAGCTCTTCCCAGCGCGCAAAGGTTATTTCCATTTCGGACTCTACCGTCGCTAATTCGCCTAGTATCTTCTGGATCTGATCCTGATCGCCCTGGTAAAAACCAGACTGGGAAACAGTGTCCTCAAGGGCCTGTTGACGTTGCTCCAGACTTTCTATGACATCGGGCAGGCTGTCCCGCTCTCGTTGATCTTTGTAGGAGAGTTTGGATTTTTTTGTGGCACTCGTGGCTAAACCTTTACTCGCTTTCGTCGTAGCTGATTCGGGTGCCGACTTTTCCATACTATCTTGAAGCTTCCCTCCCCGAGCGTCCCAATCGCTGTAGCCACCTGCATGCTCGCTAACGACACCATCGCCTTCGAGCACGAGTAGACTGGTGACCACGTTGTCCATGAAATCTCGATCGTGGCTGACCAACAGCACGGTTCCATCAAAGGTGAGTAGTATCTCCTCCAAAAGCTCCAGTGTTTCGATGTCTAGATCGTTAGTGGGTTCATCGAGTACTAGTAGATTGGCGGGTTTGCTAAATAGTTTGGCTAAGATGGCCCGATTCTGCTCGCCTCCAGAAAGGGCCTTCACCGGAGTACGCACACGCTCGGGGCTAAAGAGAAAATCGCCCAGGTAGGAAATCGCATGGCGTCGCTTACCATTGATTTCGATAAAATCCTGACCACCACAGACGTTGTCGATCAGGTTTTTCTGTGGATCCAGTTGGCCTCTGAGTTGATCGGAGTACGCGACTTCCAGCTTGCTGCCGAAATGAATTTTTCCAGCGTCTGGTTGCAGTTGCCCCAGCAGGATCTTCACCAAGGTGGACTTACCGGCACCGTTGGGTCCGACGATTCCCACACGGTCTCCCCTCTGGATAATGGTAGAGACATCCTTCAGTACGCACAGGTCGCCGAAGTGCTTGTCCACGTGCTTTAGTTCCGCCACAATCTTTCCGGATTTGCCTGATCCTTCTACAGCAAAGGTAGCGCTGCCTGTGCGCTCGCGCCGACTCTGACGCTCATTACGCATGTCTTTGAGGGCGCGAACACGACCCTCGTTGCGGGTGCGCCGTGCTTTGATACCTTGGCGAATCCACACCTCTTCCTGTGCCAGCTTTTTATCAAATAGGTCGTTGGCTCGCTCCTCGGCCTGCAATTGGTGTTCCCTATGGCGCAGGAAGCCCTGATAGTCTCCGCGCCACTGAGTGAGATGTCCTCGGTCGAGCTCAGCGATACTGTTGGCTACGTTTTGCAGGAACCGTCGATCGTGGGTAATGAGGATGATGGCACCCTGGAAATTGGCCAGTTGTTCCTCTAGCCAGCGTATAGCAGGAATGTCCAGGTGATTCGTTGGTTCATCCAACAGCAATATATCCGGTTGGCTTACCAGTGCCTGCGCTAGGGCGACCCGCCGGCGCCAACCCCCAGAGAGTTCGCTCATGGTTGCCTCTGCGGGGAGTTGTAACTGACTAATGGTGGTCTCAACACGTTGTTGCAATGTCCAGCCATCGGCCGCTTCCAGCTGCTGCTGAACGCGTGCGAGGACATCCATATCTGCTGGAGGGTCAGCTTGTATAAGATGGTGATATTCGCTTAAGAGGCGGCCGGCTTCGGCAATTCCGGATGCAACAGCATCATAAACCGAGAGTTGGTCTGCTTCGGGCAGGGTTTGCTGCAGGCGGGCAATACGTACTCCAGGTCGCACCCAGCACTCGCCGGAGTCCGATGTCAACTCTCCTGACAGTACTTTTAGCAAAGTGGTCTTGCCAGCACCATTACGGCCGAGCAGGCCCAGTTTTTCTCCCCGGTCGATAGTTAGGTTTATGTCATCCAATAGCACCTGCGTGCCGTATTGAAGGTGAACTGAATCTAAACTTAGAAATGACATGGGTAACCGTAATGAGTGTATGGATGCGCATTCTACGACAGCAATGCACACGCTGGCCACATTCGGGTAACGGGTATAAAATGTCTTGGCGGTTTACAGCATAGAAAGATAGCTCTTATGGCCGAAATTCGTTGTTTAGACAATATAGGTTGAGATTATTCACATTGGCACAGAGTCTCACTTTTACGAGCGAAAACCTGTTGGTCCCTAAAAAAGGATTAATGGCCCCGTGAAGGATGACCGAGGGAGCTTCCAAAAAAAACCATGAGTAACATTGACCAAATACGTTATGACCGACAGGTAGCACAGTGGCTGGCTTTGTGTGCCGTAGTGATATTCGGCATGATTATGCTGGGTGGAATTACCAGGCTCACACATTCGGGGCTGTCGATGGTTGAGTGGAAGCCTCTGGTCGGCGCTATTCCCCCGTTGACGGAGCAGGACTGGCTGCAGGAATTTGATAAGTACAAGCAGTTCCCTGAATATCAAAAAATCAACACCGGCATGAGCCTTGACGGATTCAAATCCATTTTTATGTATGAGTATCTACATCGTCTGTTGGGACGTGTGATTGGTATCTTATTTGCATTGCCGATGCTCTATTTTTTCTTGCGCGGGCGCGTGAGGCCGGGACTTGCGCCAAGCCTGGTGGCCTTGCTCTTTATGGGAGGACTACAGGGATTTTTGGGTTGGTACATGGTGAAGAGCGGCTTGGTCGATAACCCACGCGTCAGCCAATACCGTCTCACAGCGCATCTAGGCGTTGCCGTAGCTATTTATGCTTATATGTTGTGGCTCGTGTTTGGCTTGTTGTTTACAAAGGGAGCTACTCAAGAGAAAAGGCACAACAACAACGCGCGATGGACCCTAGTACTGGTGGCTCTGGTGTATCTGATGATTCTATCGGGGGGTCTGGTGGCCGGCACTCGAGCTGGTCTGGCTTACTCTACTTGGCCATTAATGGGCACTTCTTTTATCCCACCTGGACTCTATGCGTCTGTACCACCATGGCTTGCGATATTTGAGGACATTACTACCATACAATTTAATCACCGCATGCTTGCTTATGTGCTGTTCGTCTTGCTGAATGCGTTTGCCCTGATAGTTTATCGTAGCTCGCCAAAGACGTATGGAAAACTTGGTGCAGTCTTATTGATGGCGGCGTTGTGGATGCAGATGATTCTGGGTATTAGTACATTGTTACTGCACGTGCCGGTTTCTCTCGCGACCGCGCACCAAGGTGGTGCGGTATTGCTGCTGACGGCTACGGTGTTCCTTAGTCACGTGCAGCTGCGTCAATAACAGTCTGTAAAGTACTCTTGTTGGTCGTTTTTCTGGACACACGTGTAGTTGCTACAAAGAGAGTGCACAGATTCGGCTGATATGGCTGTAAGGAAGTCCTGATTCTTTATGCCATACGTTGAAGGTGTTCTGTATAAGCCCCAGCTCGCGCTTGCTGCTGGGATTGTTGCCAATGTCGAGACCACTGCGTTGCAGGCAGCGAACGACATCACCGGTGATGATAAAGGTGTCTTTTCCCATATTGCGCAAGACGCGCTGCCCGGTCATGCCACCTAGTCGACTGCCACGCTTTTTCATTGTGGCGAACAGTCCAATCAAATCATGTGTGGGCCACCTGCTGATAAATTTTCCAAAGCTACCGTGCTTTTGAGTGATATCCAGTATGAACTGAGCGTTGGCCTGGACTCCCAGTACTTTCTGGCGGTTGCGAATGATGCGCGGGTTCTGCGCGAAGCGGTCGATCTGGTCCGGGCTGAGCATGACAATTCTATCTGGCGGGAAACCAAAGAATACTTCCTCAAAACCATCCCATTTGTGATCAACGACGCGCCATACAAAGCCCGCCTGAAAGACGCAGCGGGTCATCTGCGCAAGCCAGCGGTTATCCTTGGTTTGGGCCAACGCTCGAGTGCTGCGCACCGTGGGCATCATCTCTTCCAGACGGAGCTGTCCCCCTTGATGGTCACGAGCGCGTTGACTAATGTGTTCGAAGCGTTTCAATTACGTATCGCCTTGGCTGTTATTACAACATAGCGGGTCGGCGCTTAATTCGCAGACAGGCCAGGAATAGGCATCATCCGCTGTTGGTTTTTAACAGCAGTTGCTTAAATACGACCGCGTTGTGATCACTGGCATCACGTTCTGGCTCTTTCATTAGTTCCACATCAGGAAAGCGCTTGAACAGTTCCGAAATTGTTAGGTAGAGCTGGCGCTTGGCCAGGGCCGCACCGATACAGAAGCGGGGCCCGTAGCCGAATAGGACATCCGGATCGAACACCCGCTCCACATCAAATTTTTCAGGATTTTCGTAGTAGTCTGGATTGTAATCCTTCAGGTGCGGCATCATCAGTACCATCACCCCTTTGCGCAACTGCTGGCCCATAAACTCCATGTCTTGCGGTGCATAACGCGCGAAACCCATTTTAGAGGAGAGACCCCAGCGATTGACCTCGCAGAACGCGTTAGCGAAACTGTCCGGCGTTGCAAGCGCTTTTGCGATCTGGTCCCGATCGTTTTTAAGTAGGGCATAAACCGTCCACTGCTGGGCTACCAGAGTAGTATCTGCGCCAGCGCCGATTAATGCGAGAACAAGTGTGATGATGTCACCTTCCTCAAAACCTTCGTTCTCCGCTTCGATACGCAGCAGCGTACTGAGAAAATCATCCTGTACTGGCGCAGAGCGTCGCTCGTCGATAATTTTCTTGATAATATCGATAGCTCGGTTGCTGTCCTGACGGGCACTTTCGCGTTGCTCATCGGAGATGGTGGGGTTCCACGTCTCGGTGAAGGTGACGATCACTTGCTTGATTTCCGGCCAGTATTTTTCAGGTATTCCCACCATGCGCGTGATGGATATAAAAGGTATGTGGAAGGCAATTTTTTCGTTATAGTCAAAAACATCGGGCTCACCCAGTTCATCGAAAAGTTTTTTGATCTCGGGTTCAATTTTAGCTTGGATTTTGTCTACAACATTGCGAGAGAAAGCTGGAGCGGTGACGCGTCGTACTAGGCGATGATGGTCGGGGTCCGCAAGCAGGCTGTGTCCGATCAGGGCGCGCTCGAAGTTACTCCATTCGTCTTCATGCGGCCTGCTTGGAGCGAACTCCCAATCATAAAAGTCAGAGGATAAAGGCTCTGTCTTCCAGCATGCCATGATGTCGTCCAGGCGGGTAATGATCCAGGCCTGCCAGGGCTCATACCAAACAAGTCGTCCGCGCTTCGCCAATTCTAGGCACTGCGTAATCGGATTTTTCATGTATTCTTGCGAATTAGGATTAAAAATATCTTCGATGGGCGGCAGGTTCTCGGCAGATGCGACCATGCTTGTCTCCTCATTGCAGGTGCAAGACTTCACTATCCTGCGTGGCTAATGTATTGCTTGAGTGAATATTATCAAGTTATTTAAAAGTATACATCTGTATACCTTTCGGTTGTACTATTACTCGCGTTTGTTTGGATTTGAATTCAGATGAGAAAAATGGGGGCCAAACTGAGGTCCGAGAATGTATTTCAAGAAAATGGATATCGACGTCGATGGACCTCATAGTTTTTGATCTGGATGGCACCTTGTTAAATAAGAAATCGCAGGTGTCCGAGCATACACGCGATACTCTGCGGCAACTACGCGAGCGCGATATCGCTTATACGGTTGCCACCGGGCGCACATTACAGTCTGCGCGGAATTTGTTGGATGGCCAGGGCTTTACACTGCCGCATATTTATAAAAACGGGGTGCTGATCTGGCGCCCCGAAAGTGATCTTTACAGTCACAGTAATTTATTAACGCGTTTTGAAATTGGAACTGTTTTAGAGGCCTTTCTATCCGTCGCGGTAACGCCGTTTATTTTTACAGTAGAGCCGAGTAATCGCCACGTCGTCTATCATCTGCCAATGCAGAACGATGCAGAGCGGCGGCTCGCCAAGATCTTCAGTCAAGACCGGGGTATAGAGATCCTTCCTGTCACCGAAATGCCCTCTGGCGCCGAAATAACCAACATCAGCGCATTGGGCGTGCGCGAGGCGATCGAGTCTGTCGCTGACCTAGTCCAAACTCAAGAACACTTGATGGCCTATGCCGGCACTGCAATTGAAGGCGAAAGCCTTTACTGGATAGATATTCATCACAGTGCTGCCAGCAAGGGAGGGGCGGTTTCTAAGCTGAAGCAGGATCTTGGTGTTAGTCGGGTAATTTGTTTTGGCGATAGCGACAATGATCTCAGTATGTTCGCGATGGCAGATGAGAGTTATGCGCCGAGTAATGCAAAAGATGAGGTCCGGGCCGTCGCCACGGCGGTTATCGGGCACCACAATGAAGATGGCATCTCACGGTTTTTACGCGAGCGTTTCGATTTGGCAATGCATTAATGGGGCTGAATAATGCCATGACATAGAGTTGATGCTTGTGGTGACTCAGGATAACATTTATTGATGCGATTACTGCTCATAGCGCTTGTCCCGTTGTTTCTCTGTTCCTGTGGTGGTTATGAGTTAAAAAATTTGGTTAAGTCGGATATTGACCTCGTCACCGACCAATTTATCACTAAAACACGAGAAGACGTCAGTGAGCTGGTGGTCATGTTGTATAAGCGCAACCCTGAACAGTTAGCTAAAAATCCTGGCATGACCATTGAAGGTCGTCTCGCCCAGCTCAAAGTCCATCGATACAGATTGCAGTTCCTGGAACTTGAATATAATCAGGGGACCGATGCCATGAACCTGGCCTTCAGTCCCTCTTTTACCGGCGACCGCGTGTTTGCCCTGGTCGTCGGCTTGGGAAGTATGTTGCGGCAGGCTTATGCCTACCAGCCTGAGATGTTTTTGCCTGATCAACTTGAGGCAGAGGTGTTGTTAACCAGTGCCCAGAACGTAGAGATGTTAGTGTGGAAACTAAAAAACACTCGCAAGCCTAATGGTGAACACTACATAATTACCTATGAAAAATGGGGCGTGGTAGACAACCTAAGCTTTGAGCGTCTGTTCGGTGAGATCATTGTGCTGCAGGAGATGATGGCAGGTATCGTCGGTGATTCAGATAACCGCACCGTGACGGGTGCCGTGTATGCAGTGTCGAAGGTTTTTATCCCGCTCCCAATTTAGGTTTTGATTTTTATTTGTGTGGCGGCGGGACTAGTGACGCGGCTATCTTCTTTGCCAATTCTTCTAGCAGTGCCGTCTCAGCGTCGACCATGGCGCTGTACCCGTCTGCACTCAGAGCGCGTGATTTAGAGAAGCGATTGAGATCGATCACCTCGTCGTTACGAACCAGCCACCAGTAGGCCACAATTTGCGCCCTACCATCGAGCGTTCCGTCGAGCTTATCGATACGGATGTTAACCACGGTAGCATCTTTACTAAGTTTTGCGGGCATCAGCTCCTGCCCATTGGCTTTTGCAATGTCTGCGGTAAGGAGAGTGCGCACGCCATCATAGATGGGCTCAGCCCAGAGATGGTTGACTGCTGGACGAATTTGGCTGTCAGCGATGTCTATCACCAGTCCGAGCTGGTTTAGGTAGGGCGCAATTTCTATTGTGCCGAGGGCAAAGTCGACGGATGGGCTGAGCTTGCTAGACGGTAAATCCTGATTTGACCGCAGCAGATAATAGCTAGGCTCAACTGCCTGGCTTGCACAGCCGGACAGTAGCATTACTAATAATAGACACGCGACTTTCATTGTTCGCTCACCTCCGGAATAGGGTCGACCTCTGGGCTGGAAGGAAATATCACAGCACTAGGCTGTCTGGATAATGTACCTGTGAGGGATTCCAAGTTGGCCAAAGTGCGGTTCAGGGACAGCAGGCTCGAATTGAGAGTTTGAGAGGCGTCCGAATTAGGCGCCAGACTGCTTATTGCGTCTCTGAGTTCCTGTATCGTTTGGTCTAGATGCGTCGGCAGTTGCTGCGTGCTCTGATTATCCAAAATGGACTCCAGGCTTTCTAGATTCTGGTTGAGGCTCGCTACAGTGTCTGCTAATGGGAGCGCATCGATGGTGTTCAGGATGGACGTCACTTTTTCCTCCATTTGCGCCAGTCCGGTCTCAATAGTTGGAATGGTGGTGTATTGCATGAAGGTTCCGAGCGTGGCTTTTTCAGCAGCAGGGTAGTAATCAAGATTAATATATTGTGCTCCTGTGAGTAGGTTACCCCTTTCCATGGACCCCCGGAGCCCATTTCCCACCCCTAATCTGATGGTTTCCTCGACGACTACGAGCGAAGCCTCGGTATCAGATAGTTCCATACGGCCGGGCTCGACATACACTAAAACGGGTATAGGAGCACCTTCGCCTTCCTGTCCCGCTTCAATTTGCTCCGACTGGCCTTCTTTAAATAGCACCCGTACGACGTTGCCTACCCTAATGCCACGGTATTCAACCGGCGCTCCGGGGCTTAGCCCTTTGACAGAGTGGTTAAAAGAAACTACGTAGTAGGCTCCATAACGGAAAGGGTTTTCCAGTATGTCCTTGTAAGACTTGTATAACTCGAATGTAGAATTTTTCGTTACTTTACCACCATCTTTGATGCCCGTCGGCACACCGAAGGTCAAGCCGCCGAATAATATGGTGTCTATCGAACCGGTTTGAACCTTGAAGCCAGTTGCGCCTGTGCTCATGGATATGCCACTAACATCCCAGAAGCGGACACTGCTATTCACCAGTTCGTGGTAAGGGGCATCAATGAATATCTGATAGTGTACGAGCTTATCGTCGGGATTGAAGGTCATGGTTTCAACCCGTCCAACCTTATAACCTTTGTAGAGTACTGTATCGCCAGCGGTAACAGAGGATGCGTGATTGCTGGTCAGTTTCAGACGCAGTCCGGGTGCATCTGCGGGCGTTAGCGGAGGCTGGTCCAATCCCACAAATTTTCTTTCTTCTGTTTTGCTTGAGCCAGGCGCCAGCTCGATATAGGCGCCAGACAGAAGCGTATTTAGGCCGGTGATGTTACCCAGGCCTACCCGGGCAGTGACAACCCAAAATCCAGTGTCTTTGATGAGTAGCGGCACTGCTTGGCGGTTCATTTTAACTTTAGCGATGACGCCATCGAGATGCTCGTTCAGGCGCACCTCATTGACCACACCCATATCGACGTTGCGATACTTTATCTTGGTTTTCCCTTCTTCCAAACCGTCGGCCGTTTTGAAGGCAATCTCGATGTCCGGACCTTGGGTCATCCAGTTGTGTAAAACCATATAGGCGCCCAGTACAAGCGCGAGCAAAGGGATGAACCAGATGCCGGAAATTTTGCGACTTTTGCTGACTTGAGCGTGTTCAGTTGGCACTATTTTTTTCTTCCATATTGTCCCAAATGAGACGGGAATCGAAGTTTTCGGCCGCGATCATAGTGATGATAACGACGCCGGCGAATAACAGGGCTGCGATACCGGGCTTAATGGTCAGTATTCCACCAAGCTGCACGAGCGCAACCAGTATGGTCACCACGAAGATATCCACCATGGACCACTTCCCCACAAACTCTGTTATACGGTATAGGGTTGAGCGCTTTCGCAGGTCTAGGGACGACTGCTGTTGCACAGACCAGACAAGGTAAAACATGGCCATTAATTTCGCCGAAGGAACCATCACGCTGAAGATGAAAATGACCAGCGCGACCGGTGCCGAACCCAAGTTAATCAGTAGCACTACGCCCCCCATTATTGTGGTGCCTTCGGCAGAGCCGAGGGAATCAGTATACATAACGGGGTAGAGATTGGCTGGGATATAAAGCAGGCAGGCGGTGATGAGCAGTGCCAGAGTGCGCTGGATGCTGTCGTTCTTCCGCACATGCATTGCGGAACCGCAGCGAGGGCACTGACGCACGTCGGCAGGAGCCAGTTTTAGGCACATATGACACGCTGCGAGGTTGCTTTGTGCTGCTGTTGCAGGCAAAGCCCTCACTGCGCCTTCAGCGCTTCAATACGCTCCCAGCACTGGTAACGGTCAAGGCTAGACACTGCTAGAGTGAAGCAGACCGTAAATGCGGCATAAGCCCAGAAGGAAATACCGATCACTACGGTCGCCATCGCGGCAATTTTCACCAGGGCGACAATGACGGCAATGATAAACACTTCTACCATGGACCAGTGCTGGCCTAAAAAAATGCCTTTCGCTAGCGGCACCAACCATGAATGATAACGGCCTTGGTTGATGAGAATGCACAGCGCAGCCATCATCGCCAGCACGGTTGCTGGGATAACGATAATGAATGCGGCGACGAGTGCGCCAACTTCTGGCATACCGTAAGACCATAGCGCGGCGGGAGTCTGCAACAGCGTGATTTTATTTTCTACGCCACTTCTGGACAGAGAAAGAAAGGAGTAGCTGCTGGCGAAAAGGAGAAACATCAGGCCGGCGCTAGAGTAGGCAAGTACACGGTGATTGGCATCATCGTAGCATCGGGTCAAAAAACATCCACAGCGCGGGCAGGATGCGCTTTCGCCGTGTTTCGTAGCCGCTACGCTCACCAGCAGGTCACAGCTTTGGCAGGCAGTGTCGCTCCCCATGATTAGTGAGGGAGCCCTTCTGTAGCGTGGACATCAGGGTTGTAGCCCTTTTCCATCTCGCCAATGGTCTGCTGTAACTGCTCAGGGGACTCTGCTCTGATGCGCGCCGCCTCGGCCATGAGCTGGTCTTCGGATTCACTGTCGATACTAGGTCCTCTCACCTCTTCGGCATAGGTTTGCCCATTGGCATCGAGGCAGGGGTCAAGCCCACCACCCTCTCCGCAGACACGGACCACACCGCCGTCATAAGTCACTCGCTCTCCTACTACGTTGCCCACAGATTGTGCCAGGGCACCTGCCATGGGCAGGCAAAGTAACAGAGTCAGCGCGGCGCTAAATCGAGTTAGTGATGTCATAGTTGGCTTCCTGGGCTTTTAACCGTTTTTTTCGCTTCCGGGAAATAATAGCAGTGCGATCATGATATTACTCGGTCTGCAGGGACATTCAAGCCCGAGCGCTTGGCCGAAAGCGGCAGGGTATCCTAATAATGTGTTTTTCAGGGCGATTATACTGGCGGCGTGTACCAGATGGGTGAGCTCCATGCGCGCTCCTGAATAACTTTCTGGTGTTCTGGCGCACAGCAGTTTTCCATACTTTGAGGAATGCTCCCTGGATCGTCGCAGCGCACGCCGGCATTGGCACAGATGCGCTGACTCCAGCGACAGCTGGGATCTTCCAACACGCGGGTATAATAAAAAGACTGTGCAGAAGGGTTAAAGTCGTTATCCTGCCACACGCTGCAAAGTTGACTATGACCGCTGCCGGTGGGCTCGCAAGTATTGATATCTACGCTGGCATTGTTGTCCCCGCCGGCGACACCGAGTACTTTCTCGTGCAGTTCGCCATTTTCATGCCAGCCTTTAACGAGCTGGATGCGTTGCAGCGGGCTGCCTGGGTATTCAGGGGTGCCATTGTCCATGCTGGCAGAGACGAGAAAACGAGGAGACGCGTTGGCGACGGCGGCAGGGGGCAGATCTCCACCCATGGGCACTCCCCCTGCATAACCTTGAGTAACCATATCATCCATTCCACAGAGATTTTCTGGGTAATTCCAGCCTCCAAAGAAACGCAGTACAGGGCGGGTCCCGCTAGTTGCATAGGCCTCTCGCCGTTGCATGGCGGCGAACAAAGCATCGCGGCTGTTCTCCTCGGCGTAGAGCACCGCCAGACCGCCAGGGCCATACTCCAGTTCATCGGGCAGACCTGCGGGCATACCATCACGAGCACCCATTCCTGCGCCCCCGTGCCCCGGATGATTTTTCTCCATAGTCAGTCCTGGCGCGGCGATATGGGTGTCGGTACTAGAAATCATGCCGAATTTGAAGCTGTTCACACCCAGTTCAGCCTGCTGCTGCAGCCCTTTCTTGAGAGCATAGCGCAGAAAATTAGTCTCAGACGGTGGTGTTGTAACCGGAATTATGTCCTCACCGAGGACGGGACTCAGAAATTCTAGGACGGCGAACTGAGTGTGCCCAGTATTTTTTCCGCCAAAGCTATCATAGCCCAACTTCTCGAAGTTGCAGTACTCGTCTTCTGACCAAACTGGCAGGCGACTGTCACACTCCGAAGAACCCTTGTGCTGCATTACTTCAAAAAGAGTATTCCAGCGAGCCCTGCGAGCGGCTTCCTGAGCAGTGACTGGATCTGCTGGAATGTCGGCGTTGGTAATGCGAGCGGTTTCAAACATCAGTCCGCCTGATATATTGGAGTTGTGTGGTATCACCACCGCGTCACACCCAGGCTTCCCTAGGACACATTCTTCATCTAAATAGTCCCAAAGCTGGACCTGAGACGGTGTTTCTATCCAACTCATGGCCCGGTTAGGAACGTGCTCGTTGCGAAAAATTACATTGTGATGCAGGTTCTGCCCGGTCCCGCCACTAGCGGTCCATTCATAACCCACGAAGCTGGTAAAGCTGCAATCGCTGCTTCGGTCATAGGCGTCCTCGGTATCCCTTTGAATGTCCTTCCAAGTGTCAGTGGCTTGAGCAAAACAAATGTCATTATTGTCTCCGCACAGTCCCCAGCGTGTTTTGTATGCCATGCCCAAGGTGGCAAAGGTGAGGAAGGAGAGCCTTGGTATGTTTCGGTGTGCGATGCACACGGGGTGCCAGTAACCCGGTAGACCCTCGGTCGTGCACATGCGCATCTCACCCATGAATTCAGCGTGGTCTGTGACGGCAGTGAAATCTAGCGGACGATCGAGCTGTATGGTGCGTGTTGGTTTGTCGTTCTCGTCATAGGGCTGGATGCCCATTGGATGACCTTGCGCAAATCGGTAAGCATCAGCCGGTGTGTTGCGTGTGTCCTGGCTGCTGGCATCAAAAGACCAAGAAGTGTGCACGTGCATATCGCCAAAATGCGGCCGCCGCTCGGCGGTGTAACTGGCGCACGGCTCGCGCTCTTCTGTTCGCGAGAACGGAGGGGGCGATGTGCTAATTTCTGCGACCTCGATTGGACGTGGTGCTTCTGCCAAAGCGGATGTCGAAAGGCTTAAGATTGCTGCGAGCTGAAGGTTTTTACGCACGGACATTAATCAATTCCTGTAATAGCTCTGGTGGGACACCGTTTTTTTTCACTGTATCAACGTACACAGTCATACGTCCGTCAAGCCCTGCTTGCGCAACCATAGCGTGCAGGCTTTTTCTGCTTGTCGCAGCTGTTCATGTTGACCGAGGTAGTAATGGGTAGCGCCAATAATCTCAACAAATTCCTTGTTGTCGTTAGCAACGGCATCAAACAGCCTTTTTGCGTGACTTGGTGTGCAGGCGTCATCGGCGGCGTTGTTAATGACCAGTGTCGGCAGGCTCATGCTAGCAGCATCATCAATACCATTGGCATTGGACTCATCATAGCTCCATTGTGACAACCAGCTGCGCAATGTGGTGAAGCGGGCGAGTCCGATGGGACTGTTGTTCACGACTTTTGGATCACCGAGAAAACAGGTGTTAGGCCTCCGCTCGTTAGGGTCGATAGTGTTGTCCAGCCATACGGGTGCTGCCATAGTGCCGTGAACGGTAAACGCAAATTCTTCATTGGGTTTACCCTGTGTTCGTAATGCTTCCAACTTCGCCTTAACCCAGGCTGTAATACGTCGATTTCGCGCGATTTGGGCGGCCTGATAACGCTTTTGAAATTCGACACTATAGGGTGGCTGATTGGGGTTGTCCGGATTGTATAGGTCGAGCTCAGGGTCACGGATATCGGGGTTGGTTTCATCCAGAATGGAGGCGTCCATCCATTCGGTCAATGTCAGCGCACGGCTGACATGTGCGGCCAGTAGCATCATGCCGTCCGCAGGAATTAGATTTTCCTCCTGTAAATTCGGCGGATCACCCGCTGGCGTAGAGATCACTGTGGCGTGCTCGGCCTGGCGCTGATAAAACAATGCAAGCGAGCCGCCTCCGCTCCATCCACCAAGAATGACTTTTTCGTAGCCCAGTCGTTCCTTTGCATCCCTGATGCACTCGCCCATATCCAACGCCACTTTCTCCATGATGAGTGCGGTGTCGTTATTGGGGTAGCGGCTTTGACAATAGATAACATGATGTCCGGCTTTGGCAAGTGCCATCGGCAGCGGTAGATACTCACCGCCGCCAATCGGATGCATAAAAATGATGACGGTTTTTGATTGCGACGCCGCTGGCCGCATTCGGTGTGAGCGCAACACAACATGGTCAACGCCTCCGTAGACGTCCTTGAAGCCGGCAGATTTTTCCTGAAAGAGCATCAGGTATGCTGTTCTTTCGATACCCTTATCAGTATCTACAAACATCAGGTTTTCTTCGAAGGCGATTTTTGCGTGTCGGGGTGCGGAGCGAGCAGGGCGCTGCAGCGCGAATCAATAGCATCCGCGCCAAAAACCTCGATTTTCTTCGCCCGTGTGCGCGCGCTCCATTCTGCAATTTGTTGCCTTGCATTGCTTTTCTCTTCTAAGAGTACGGCATCGTGCTTGGCGGTTTTGTGAGTAATCTCCAAGGCATAGCCGTTCGGGTCAAAGAAGTACACGGATTCAACAAACTCGTGATCGATAGGGCCAAAAATAAAATCTCCGGCAGCACTAATCTTATCTTTCCAAGCCAGCATTGACTCCATATTTTCTGTTTCGAAGGCGATGTGAATATCAAAGCTATCTTTGATTTCAAACTGCTCTGGTTTGGCGTGACCCGGTTCATCAAAAAAAGCGATGTAATCGCCATCGCCAAGCTCGAGGAAAAGGTGCAAAAACGGGCGTTCTTTTTCAGTGCCGGGTGAGTTTTCCAGAGACAGTGCCGCCGCCAGTGTTAGGCCTAGGACATCTTCATAAAACCAGCGCGTTTGTTCGGCATCGCGGCAGCGCAAGGCTAGATGGTGAATATTCCCCAGTGGCCTAAGAACAGCTGTCTTGTCGGTTACCGTCGAGGATTTTTGCATTAGTCTAGTCTTCTTCGATTATATTTTTGACTATTAGCCGCTTATGGTAGCAGCGCATGTGCTGAAAAGCACTCATGGCTCAACTCACAATATTCAGGCAGCGCTTGTCAGGATAGACTTATGTGGCATGATCTCTAACGCGCGTTGCAACCGGAGGGTAATTTCGACACGATTACCGGGTCAAAGCAATGGGCGTCTATGACATGTGTGCTTCCAAACCATATTGTTCGGGATATGCGGAAATGGCCTATGTCGTTGTATTTGACAATGTATATCGCTTCCAAATAGATTCCCTTTGTGGGTGAGATGGGGTACTACTGAGCGCAAAATAATGGGGATATGACTATGCTTAAGTTTGACGGGAATCAAACAGGTCGACTGGTTTCGACATTGTTATCGTTGACTTTTAGCATGAGTTTAGCTGCCGCGGAACGTCCCAATATTGTGTTTATTTTCTCCGATGACCACGCCGTTAGCGCCGTCAGTGCCTACGGTGACAGTTTAGTGGAGACCCCCAATATTGACCGCATTGCAGCGGGCGGTATCCGATTTGATCGCGCCTATGTCGGGAATGCGATCTGCGGACCTAGCCGAGCGACACTGCTCACCGGCCTCCACAGCCACGCAAACGGATTCTACAGTAATGAATGGTCTGGTCCCTTCGATGGCGAGCAGCAAACGCTCTCCAGTCTTTTGCAGGGGGCGGGCTATCAAACTGCTGTCATTGGTAAATGGCACTTGTACAGCGATCCTGTGGGGTTTGATCACTGGGATGTCATCGACAACGTGTTCGAGCAGGGTACCTACTACAACCCAGTGTTCAGAAGTCCCAATGGCGTGGAAGAGACGACGGGTTACGTCGCGGACCTGGTGACCGATAAAACGATTGCCTGGCTGGGGCAGGCGAAACAGATGGACAGCCCTTTTTTCTTGCTCTACAACCACAAAACGCCGCACCGCGATTGGCTGCCGGGGCCTGAGGAACTGCGCGACTGGGATGAGGAAGAGCAGCTGAAAGAGCCCGACTCACTGTTTCGAAATTTGGATGACCTGACCCAAGCGCGCAGCGAAGCGCGTATGCGAATAAAAGATTACATGACCGACAACGACGTCAAACTGCGTATGGGTAAGGATCTGACGCCTGAACAAGGTGCGCTATGGCAAAATGCATTTGCCGAGGGCAATCTTCAGTATGAAAAAGCGGATCTGACAGGACAGGACGATCTGCGCTGGAAGTACCAACGCTATGTCAAAACTTATGCGGCATCAGTGAAGAGCATGGATCGTCAGATAGGTCGGCTGTTAGATTATCTTGAGGCTAATGGTTTGATGGAAAATACTATCGTCCTGTACAGTTCTGACCAAGGCTTTTTCCTCGGAGAAAACGGCTGGTTCGACAAACGCTGGATGGACGAGGTGTCCTCTCAGGTGCCGCTGCTGATGGAGTGGCAGGGACACATCAAGCCCGGTAGTACATCGGATGCTTTGGTGCAGAACATCGATTTTGCGCCCACACTGCTGGCCGCTGCGGGTGTAGCACCCAAAACACCGATGCATGGCGTCAGTCTGTTGCCGTTGTTTGAGGACAACCCCAAACCTTGGGATCGGGATCTGTATTACCACTTTTACGAAAACCCTGGCTTTCACGGCGTCGCGCGCCACTACGGCGTGCGCACCGACCGCTATAAGCTGGTTTACTACTACCAAAATGATGAGTGGGAGTTATTTGATCTGGTGACCGATCCAGAGGATCAGGTGAATCTCTACGGCAAACAGGGTTACGCCGCTATCACCAAGGATCTGCAGAAGCGCTTGCAGGCCCTGCGGGCCCAGTACCAGGTGCCAGAGATTGACCCCGAGGTGCCGTGGTACCACGGGCCGGTGATTCGAGCGGTCGAGAAGTTGATGTTGTGGTTGTAAGGCGATGGTTTCCTATTGCTGGGATTGTCTTTACTTACTGCGAATGAACTCGACTGTTAACATAATAAAATTCGGCGATAGCTTTCCGGTTGCAGCTAGCGTCTCCGACGCTAGGAAGATATCGTGAGCGCCGTTGATATTAGCGACGGGCAAATTGTAGTAGGTCAGGCTGGAGGGGATACCGATATTTTTGTTCTCGATGGTCGCGCTGGCGATGGGTTCACTGGCCATACTGCCCAGGCGTAAAGTCAGCTCTCCGCCAATGGTGAACAACATCGATGTGGTAACGCCCACCCGGAGCATTTCGATGGCGGTCAGATCCACCTGGTTCAGCCTAGCAAAAGATCGGTTTTTCAGGGTTTCCCCACTGCGCATGATAACGATCTGGCTATCCAACTGATCGACCTGTATGACCAGTACATTCTCAAGCTCATCGAAATCAGTCGCCAGCACTAGCGGATGCCGCAGGCGATAGGTTTGTCGTGTGGTCAAGGCGGGAACATTGTTAGCACCCTTGTCGTTGTAGCTGACATCAAACAGATACTGACCGGCATTGAGTTTTCCGGCCATGCCCAGGTCGCGGAAATTATCGAGATGTTGTTGGAAAGTCAGCACCCCCTTCGTTGTCAGCCCGCTGTCATCGGCGGCAGCGTTCGGGTCGACAATGTAGCGTACCATCAGTTCGACGGCACCACGGCTTAGCTGTGGGTGGGGTGACATGATGCGCACTCCCCACTCGCCTGCGCCACCATTTAATACTTTGTTCGTCAGGGCTGGAAGGTCATCGGGGAGACTGTAGCGCGCTGCGATGGCAGAAAAGCTGGGGCCGACGGATTCATTTTCTGCGGTGTGGCAGGCCATGCAGTCACTCTTTTCAATCAGTGACAGGCCATCTTGAGCGTTGGCCGCTGAGTCTTGGTGTCCCATTTCAACGGAGGCCATGTCCATGCCTTCGGCGAGATATTCAAAACTGTGCGCAACACGACTGGCGGGTATGCTGTCATTTTCGGTGCTGCCATCTTCTCGGTCCGTCACACTGACGGCGTACTCCAGTGGTGTATCCGGCCAGTAGAAACTGCCATTGCCGCCACCGAAGTCCACAGTGACCTCGGGCGGTTCGTTGCCTGCGACCAGCACGACACCGTTACTGTTGCTGGCGCCACCGAAGTCAGTAACGGTAAGTTGCAGCTGGTATTCGCCGGCTACGTCCGCTGTGAATTCCGCCTCGCGAGTGCTTGCAATATGACGGCCGACTTTGCCGTTGTGCAATAGATCCCAACTAAAAGTCAGTTGCTCTGTCGGGCCATTGCGGTCAAAGGATTCTCCACCGTTCAGTTTGGCGGTAAAGGGCAGAGCACCGACCTTGCGGTCAGTTTTTGCAATGGCGACAGGTGGTGGGTTATCGCCGTCGTCGTATTCCAGGCGGGAAAGGTAGGCGTCGTCGTTCTGGGAAAACCACGCGCTGCCGTATTCCAGAACGTACAATGACCCGTCGGGTGCAAAGCGCAGATCGATAGGCGCCGAGAACGAATTGTCGGCCATAAACGGCTCAATTTTAGTGATATTGCCCTGCTGGTCCTGCGATACCACTTTCACCCAGCGGCGCATCCAGTCAAAAATAAACAGCTTTTCATCGTAGTATGCAGGTAGCTTCTTGGGGTTTTCGGGATAGTCCCCGGAACGGTAAATGCCGCCTGTCATGCCCGACCGGCCGCCCGCGCCGAGTTCAATAAATTCGTCGGACACGCTATAGGGGTAATGAATCCAGGCCGGTTGTGCGGGTGGCAGTATTTTACTGCCGGTGTTATTGCTGGATCGATTTTCGGGTGCGGCGAGATTGACAAGTTCACCGTCGCTTTCATTGCTAGCGAAGTCAAAGTAGGCGTAGGGCTCGTTATCACCGATCACAAACGGCCAGCCGAAATTACCAGGCACTGTGGTGCGGTTGAATTCATCATAACCGCGTGGGCCTCTGGTGCTATTGTCATCCTTCGCGTCCGGTCCCACCTCGCCCCAGTAAAGTGTGTCAGTCAGGTTGTCGAAATAGATTTTGTAGGGATTGCGCAGTCCCATGGCAAATATTTCCAGGCGGCCGTCAATCGCATCACTGAAAAGGTTTCCGTCAGGAATGGTGTAACTGCCGTTATTCTGGGGGATGATATGTAGAATTTTTCCGCGCAAATCCTGGGTGTTTCCTGCAGAGCGGCCAGCATCGAAGCGGGTGCGGTTCGCGCGATCGTCGGCAGGGCTGTAGCCATCCGATTCATGGGGAATGGTATTGTCCCCGGTGCTTAACCACAGCTGTCCCTCGTCGTCGAACTGCATCGAGCCACCGGTATGTGGCACGTCACCGCTTTCCACCGGAAATTGCAGTACCGTAATGCCATCTTTAATATCCAGCGTGTCACCCTCAAGATTGAAGCGAGATAAGCGGTTGACGACTGCGTCACCATCCTCAATAGCGTAGAACAGATACACCCAGTGGTTGTCGGCATATCCGGGATCGAAAGCGATGCCCAGTAGGCCTTGCTCGCCTCCAGTGTAGACGTCCAGTTGGCCTACCTTAACCGTCTTCCCTGTGTTGAAATCAAAACGTTTAATGGCTCCTTTGCGCTCGATATAAATCAGGTCTCCGGCAGGGGTAAAAGCCATAGCAACCGGTTCATCCAGCCTTGATTCGAGTACGACACGATTAAATCGCCAGAACTCGGGGATGGCTATACTGTAGTCTAGCGAAACATCGCTCCCCATTGCATAGCTGATTCCGCCGGCGAGGTGCTGCAGGAAATTATTGTCTGAATATGTGTCTGCACTGTGTCCTAGGCCGGTATAAAATGCGCGACCGCCATCGTAATCGTGATACCACGCTATGGGATGATCGCCGCCTTTGCGGCCGTCTTTGTAGGTGGTTTCCGAGATGGTGAGTAAGGTGTTGGTGCCGGAATTAACGCGCTGGAAATCGTACCATTCATCGCTACGGCTCCACTGTGCTGGCAGTGTAGCAGTGGCAGTGTGGCCTTTGTTGACCACAGTGATGTCGGCTGTTTGTATCGCTGGGTGGCTTTTGAAAGCGCCACCGACCAGCCGCGTAAACCAGGGCCACTCATTTTTTTCCCACTCGGTATCCGCAGCGGCGTGGATGCCGACAAAGCCGCCGCCGGCTTGTATATAGCGTTGAAACGCGTATTGCTGCTCACCGTCCAGTACGTCCCCGGTTGTATTTAGGAATATGACCGCCTGGTAGGCATTGAGAGACTCCTTGAAAAAGAGAGTGGCATCCTCACTGGCAACGACATTGAATCGATGCTTGCGCCCCAATGCCGTTAGCGCATCGATACCGGGCGCGATGGATTCATGGCGGTAACCGTCGGTTTTGCTGAACAATAGGACCTTGCGACCAAAATCGGGGATGGGCCGCAGATACTGGAACCAGGCAACCCCTACCGCCAATATTAACGCAAGCAGCGCGGAGGCGATCCATTTTAAGTTCCGCGCAGACATCCAGGTACCTGCACATAAACCGACTGCACTAAGTGATGTCGCGGCCTTACTGCTCCGCTACCAGCGATAGCGCGCTTCAACGCCAAAAGTGCGCTCAGCGTAGCGTGGCACCTGATGGCCATAGCCATTGGGAGTGAAGGTAGTGGCAAAGGCGTTAACGCTCGTTAAATACCAATCGTCAAAGACATTCTTGGTAAACAGCGTCACCGTGTAATGATCCGAGTGATCGAGTGCCACTAAGGATAAGTCGAGAATCCCGTAGCCATCCTGGGTTGTGTAGATATCCTGCTCAATGACGTATTGGACTTTATCTTGGTAGCGATAATTGCCGTTGATCTCAAGGTCAAAGGGCATGGATGTCAGTGGGATCAAATAACTAGCGGCCAGAGTAAACTTCCATTCCGGTGTGGCAGGTAAAACGCCGCCACTCAAATCCTGTGTCGCCGGCGCATTGCCGCAGCTGGTTTGTCCCTTATATCCAACGCCCCGAAATGACTGACCGAATGTACAGCCTGCTCCTTCGAATTCCTTTATCTGCGCGTCCACATAGGCCATGCCGCCGGATAATGTCAGGTTTTCCATGGGCAGCGCAGTAAAGTCTATTTCCACACCCTGGGTTTTTACCTTGCCGACGTTTGAGAGCACAAAACTGAATACACCATCATCAAACCCGTCGCCATTCTCATCGATCGGGTTGCCATTTTCATCCAGATTGGGCGTAAATTCAGAGGCAGTGGCTTGAAAGTCATCGAAGGTGGTATGAAATATCGCCACGTTGAATATCAGGCGATTCTCAAACCAGCTGGACTTAAGGCCAAGTTCAAAGGCCTCGCTAGTTTCGGGGTCAACAGGATCGGTATTCGCTGGCGTGGAACCGAAGCCAACATTGAAGGCCGGTCCCTTGTAGCCCTGTGAGTAGCTGGCGTAGGTCATTGCGTCATCAGTGACATTCCACTCCAACGCGATTTTACCGCTCCACGCACTTTCATTATTGTCGCGCTTGAAGTAAGGCTCGGGATTGGCTCCCAGCGTGGAGCCGATGCGTTCGAAGTCAAACTTGATATCATCGTGCGTCCAGCGCAAACCAGTGACCAGCCGCCAGCGTTCACTGAAGTGGGTTACGGCTTCCCCGAAGGCAGCGTAGTTCAGTGAGTCTACTGAAAAGTCGGCGATCGCTTCAGTTCGGTCAGTGCCGGTGACGTCAAAGGAGCGGTCAAATTTACGATCAACGGTCTGGTCGAAATAATACAGGCCCGCCACGTAGGATATAAATTGATCACCCGGAGAGGTCAGGCGCAGTTCCTGCGAGAACTGATCTTGGTCGGACTTTCCACCCTGTATAAAACCCAGCACATCTACCGGTAACTGGTCGTTGTCGCCGCGACCGTTTTGCGACCAATCCCGGTAGGCGCTGATAGAGGTAAGCGTGTGTGAGCCGACGTCCCAATTGACTTCCAAAGAGTGGCCAGAGGCGCTCGTGTCGGTGGTAAGCTCGCCATTCAGGTTCACCTTTTTATTCTTTTCTCCCGGCACAACTGGGGCCAGTTGCGCCAAAATCTCGTCAACTTTTTCCTGATTATTTGGCGGTTGTGCAGGGTAGGGGTCCAGAGCGTGGAAAGCCACGTTACAACATTTGGAGTTTCTGTCGCTGTAGTCGCTGCTCCATTTAACCTCTAGTGTTTCTGTGGGATTCCACAGCAATTTCCCGCGAATACCCCAGTCATCGGAATTATTGACGGTATTGTCATCATAGACGTTTTCAACCCAGCCCTCGTCGTGATTGTAGTAGCCGGTTAGGCGGCCAGCGAGATTGTCGGTGAGCCCATCTGACACAGTAAAACTAGAGCGGTACTCCTCATCTTCAGTGGCGTAACCGCGCACTTCCGCTTCAAATTCGTCTGTGGGGTCCCGGGTGATGAAATGCACGACGCCCGCAGATGCATTTTTACCAAACAATGTACCCTGTGGGCCGCGCAACACTTCTACTCGTTGCATGTCCACCAACTGCGCAAACGCCATGCCCGTTTGGCCCATGACGACACCATCCAACATTGTTGAAATACTGGGTTCGATTCCTGAGCTAAATGCTACGGTGCCGATGCCGCGGATGCTGAACGAGGTTTGTCGGGGGTTGCCACCCTTGTTGAGGTTCAGTGAAGGCACTAGTTGAACCAGATCTTCTGAACTGCCTATCAGCGCGTTGACCAAATCCCGGCCCGACAACGCGGTGACAGCAATGGGCACGTCTTGTAAGTTTGACTCACGTTTAGTAGCGGTGACAATCACCTCTTCGAGCTGAGCTTGCCGACTGTCCTGCGCTACAGCAACTACATGAATCAGGGAGGAGAGGGCGGTGCCGATCAACACGGGCGTGATAACAGATTTTGCGATTCTCATTATTAGATTCTCCAGATATCTGTACCTTTTAGCGCCAATGCTTTGCATTTTGTATAAAAATATCAAGTAGCATGTATACTTATTGTATTATTTTTGGCGTATGTAGAGTTTTACACTCCAATGGCCCCAATTACCACCCCCGAACTAAGGTCGTCTAATTTTTTTAACTCCGGCCACTCTCGTCGCCGTATTCACTGCCAGCATTTTTTGAGCCGCGTGCACGGTAGATCACAGGTGATCCGTTTGCTGGAATTACTAGTTTGGCGTGCGGCGCAGCGCAAAATCACACCCGGTTTCTCTTGTTTTGGGGATAGCGCCATCACGACGGGCACTATCGCGTGTGACTCTGTAAAGAGGGTGCAGGGATTTGGCAGCGCAGTACCGCACATTCCGCAAGATTTGTTTTTCTATGTGGAGGCGTCATGAGCGGGTACCTGCTGGGCATGTGCTCTTTTTCGCCGACTCGCGTTATCGAGATGCTTGCCGTCCTGCTCTTGCTGATCGTGACGAGTGCTGTCGATGGCAGTGAGCAGCGCCCGAACATTATCCTAATTCTCAGCGACGATGTTGGTGCAGAAACTGTTGGCGTTTACGGGGGCGAGTCCTACCAGACACCACGTCTGGATGAGATGGCCGCTGCCGGTATGCGCTTTGAATACGCTTATGCCCAGCCTTTGTGCACGCCGTCGCGGGTGAAGATTATGACAGGGCAGTACAATTTCCGTAATTACGCGCACTTCGGCTACCTCGATCCAGCACAGACTACTTTTGCACACATGCTCAAGGATGGCGGCTATAGCACCATGGTGGCCGGTAAGTGGCAGTTATACGACAACGTTTTTGAAGATTTACAGGGCTCCCTTCCCTTAGGTGCGGGGTTTGATGAATACCTGGTGTGGCAAATGAAGAACGTAGAAAAAGGGTCGCGCTACTGGGCGCCGCGGTTGAATCAGAATGGGCAGCTGCAGCAGTACCAAGCCTCCGTGTTTGGCCCTGACGTATTCAATGACTACGTACTGGACTATATCGCTGCGCACAAGGGATCCCCGTTCTTCATCTACTATCCAATGGTGCTGGCACATGATCCCTGGGTAACGACGCCAGATATGCTCGATGACTCCGCCAGCGACCAGCAGAAGTTTACTGCCATGATGGCCTATATGGACAAGCTCGTGGGCAAGGTAATTGATAAGGTGACAGAGTCGGGTATTGCAGACAGAACACTCATTCTCTATGTCGGCGACAACGGCACTGGGCGTGATATTGTCAGTCTGCAGGACGGTGTTGAGGTGCGCGGCGCCAAGGGCGATACGATTGATGCTGGGTCGCGTGTACCGTTTATTGCTTGGGGCCCCGGTGTGGTGAAAAGCGGACTGGTGAGCGACAGTCTTATTAATCTCAATGATGTCTTGCCGACCCTGTCCTCCTTGGCTGGCGTGCCACTCCCGCAGGACTACCCCGGAGATGGCGAGAGTCTGCTGCCTGTGCTCATGGGTCAGCACGAGTTGCAGCGCATGGAACTATTCATACATTACGAGCCGCGGTGGCCTTCCGGTGCTCCGGCGCGCTACGCGTTTGATCGGCGTTGGAAGTTGTACCAGCACGGCGATTTTTTTGATATGCAATCGGATCCACAGGAGTCGTCGCCGCTGGATACGGGTAAGCTGAATGCGGACGCCGCCTCAGCGTATCGATCACTATACGCGCTGATCGAGAGCATGCCCGGAACACTACAATCTACCTATCGATGGATTCCTCCAAAAATTTATTATGTATTCATTGGGTGCGTTTTTGTTTTGCTGACGCTTGCCTGGCTTTCGTGGCGATTTCTATGCTGGTTGCGACAATAATTCGAGGGCATTGCGATGCTGAAAAAAATTCTGCTGGGTCTATTTATCTTTTTGTGTATGGCCTTCGCTTGGTTTTATATTGTGGGCAAAGGCTGGCTAGGCACTGATTGGTACGCGGTGCCGGTGACTGACGGGCCGCGTCCAATACAGCAGTCGATGAGTGAGCGGCCTGATCATATCCCGACTGAACAACAGCTGATTATAGGGCGTTACGATACACCGCAAATACTGTTTGGCGACCTGCACAGCCACACAAATTATTCTATCGATGCCTACGTATTCAACACCAAAGCAGTGAAGGGCGGCGGTATTGTTACCCCAGCGGATGCTTGCGACTTTGCACGCTATTGCTCCGCGCTGGATTTCTGGAGTATCAATGATCATGCGGAGGGCTTGACCCCGCGCGTGTGGGCCGACACGGTGAAATCCATACGCGAGTGCAATGCCGCCGCTGGTGATCAAGCGAATCCGGATGTTGTCTCCTTTGTCGGCTGGGAGTGGTCCAACGGCGCGAAAGACGACGTGCCCAGTCACTACGGACATAAGAATGTCATCTTCCGTACGTGGGAGGAGGGTCAGACGCCGACACGCCCCATTGCCGCCGCGCCAGGCTATGCACTGGGCAAAGCACCAGCGGCATTGCTGGGGCTGCTCAGCCTGACAGATGGTGTCCAGGATGCCTCAGATCTGGGACGGTTTATAAACGAGTCGAATGAAACACCTGTCTGTCCTGACGATGCGCCATCCAACGAGCTGTCGGCAGATTGTCGGGAAGTGGCGATGACGCCGCGCGATCTCTATCGCAAGCTGGATGAATGGGGGTTTGACAGTATGGTGATCCCTCACGGCCTGGCCTGGGGTACCACCAACCCACTGACTGCCGATTTTCGCGACCAGATGGATCAGTACGAACAGCGTTATGAAAACCTGTTGGAGATGTATTCCGGCCACGGCAATTCAGAGGTGTTCGAAGATTTCCAGCGCATCGGCCAAACTAGCGCGGGCGAGCGTTACTGCCCGGAGGTGACTGCCAATTTCACACCGTGTTGCCAACAGGCGGCGGTGATCGCGCAAGCACGTTGTGACGATTCGGCATCTGCTGAGTGCGCACAGCACGCTGAACAAGCTCGCACCGCCTTTGTTGAAAAGCGAGGCCAACAGGGGCGTAAGCTGTTTCCTGATGCGACGCTGGATGACTGGGCAGGGTGTGGGCAATTGCAAAATAATTTTCAGCCACCTTCGATGTACGTGCCGCGCATGTCTGCGCAGTATAACTTGGCGCTGGGCTTTGATACCGAGGGTATGCCCAAGCGTGCGCGTTTTGGTCTGATCGGTTCTAGCGATGGGCATCAGGGACGTCCTGGTAGCAGTTACAAGGAAACAGATCGACTGCTGTACACTGACAGCAAGGATCTGGGCCGTGAAACTATCTCGACGGATTTCTACAAGGCGGACAAGGAGTCAGGCGGTTTCTATTACACGGGGGGACTGGTGGCTGCGCATGCGCAGGGTCGCAACCGCGATGCGATCTGGGATGCGCTCAGTAATCGCAATGTGTACGCAACTTCAGGCGATCGTATGTTGGTCTGGTTCGATTTGCTTAATGGCCTCGGCGGTGAAGTGCCAATGGGTAGTGAGGTTATGCTCAGTGAAACACCGCGCTTTCGTGTGCGCGCACTGGGTGCTTTTGAGCAACAGCCGGGCTGTCCTGATTATACTATCGCCGCACTCGGCGCTGATCGCGTACAATCTTTATGTGGCGGTGAATGTTATCGGCCGGGCGGCGATCGTCGCAAAGCGATTACGCGTATAGAAATTGTTCGTATCAGGCCGCAGGTCAGCCTCGATGAAGTTATCAGGCCACTGATAGAAGACCCTTGGCGTGTTAAGGAATGCCCCGCTGATGGCAGCGGCTGTGTGATGGAATTTGAGGATTCCCAGTACGGTGCCAGTGCGCGCAGTGCGCTTTACTATGCGCGTGTCATACAAGAACCAGGAGCCTTGATCGCTGGTGACCCCTTTGGCTGCGAGTACAATGCACAGGGTCAGTGCATCAAGCGCAATTATTGTATTGGCTTGAATGCCCAGCCTGATGATAACTGTCTTTCAGTAGCGGAGCCGCGGGCGTGGACTTCGCCCATTTTTCTGGAGTATCCCTGATGCCAATGTGTAAACGGGTGGCCTGTGTCGCCTTGTTTCTGTTCGCACAAATGGCGAGTGCACAAACGCCATCGCGGCCCAACATCCTGTTATTAATGGCGGAGGATATGAGTGCACGGGTAGCAGCGTTTGGCGACAGTGTCGCGATCACGCCCAATCTCGATGCGCTTGCCGTGCAGAGCGTGCGCTACCCCAATACATTCACCGCAGCCGGTGTCTGTGCACCGAGTCGTGCCGCGCATATCCTCGGTATGCACCCGATATCAAGCGGGACGCAACATATGCGTAGCAGCAGTCGCCCCGAGGGTAGCTACTATTCAGTGCCGCCGGAAAACGCCAAGGCGTATCCGGAATTATTACGCTCGGCAGGTTATTACACCTACACCGATCACAAATTGGATTATCAGTTCAGTACGCCCTTTGCGAATAGTGGGCCAACCACTATCTGGGACCTTGAAGGCGGCGCGGTATCCGACTGGAGCAAGCGGGCACAGGGGCAGCCTTTTTTTGGCTTTATCAATTTTCCGGTCACCCATGAAAGTGGCGTATTTCCACCCTTGGGCAATAGGCCCCAAAGCGCCATGCATTTTCTGATGCAAGTGATGCGCTGGTATAGCCAGGACGAGCCGGTACCCAAAAGGGTCAAACCTCAGGACATTGTGGTGCCGCCATACTATCCCGACACAAACACGGTGCGCACGGACATGGCGCGGCACTACGACAATATCGCCAATATGGACGCTGAAGTCGGCACCATTCTGAGGCAACTGGAGGCTGCGGGTCTGGCCGATTCGACGATTGTGATTTGGACGACAGACCACGGCGACGGATTACCACGCGGCAAGCGCGAGTTGTTTGATTCAGGTATCAAGGTGCCGATGATCATCCGTTGGCCGGAGGCCTTCCGCCCCGAGGGTGTGAAGGCCGGTGCGATAGACGAGCGCCTTATCAGCTTTGTCGATTTGGGTCCTACCATTTTGTCGCTGGCGGGTGTGTCAGTGCCTAGCATTATGCAAGGGCGCGATTTTGCCGCTCCGGATGCTTCCCCGAACGAGTATATTTATGCCTCACGCGACCGAATCGATGAACTGATGGATCGGCAGCGGGCTGTGCGAGATAGCCGCTATAAGTACATTCGCAGTTGGTATCCAGAGGTCTCTGGGGGCACCGATCTGACCTTTCGCGACAATATCGATATGGTGCGTGAAATGCGCGCAATGTATGAGGCTGGTCAGTTGAACATGGCACAGCGGCAGTGGTATGAGCCTCCCGGCAAGGAGCGCCTGTTTGATCTGGAATCGGACCCCTTTGAAATTCACGATGTGAGTGGCGAACCGCACTATCAGCGCGTCCTGCAGCGCATGCGCGGTGAGATGGATGCCTGGCTGGCAAGGGCTGGGGACTGGAGCGCGGAGTCAGAATCCGCTATGGTCGCTAGGTTCGAGCCGAGCGGCGAGCGGCAGGTGACGCCCGCACCGACTCTCTCTTTGGAGGGGGGGGCGCTGGTGATTACGCCGGCCGCGGCCGGACATTCGCTGGAATACCGCGTTGGAGGTGGCCGATGGCAACTCTATACGGAACCCGCGAGCGGTAACAAAAATAATGGAATAGAAGCTAGGGCAGTGCGCTATGGCTGGGAGGAGAGTGAGAGTGTCAGTGGTTTCTAATTCAGGCAGGCGTAAGCGGGTTCAAACAGGACGACAGTTTTTTATCATTGGCACGTTATTCAGCGTTTTGGCGTTGTTCGCGGTGCCCACGGCGGCTGAGTCTGAGCGCGTACCATGCGCAACGCAGGCGCCTCAGAAACGAGCTTTCTTTGGGGATTTGCATGTGCACACGCGTTACTCGCTGGATGCTAGCACCCAGGGAACACGCACCACCCCAGCACAGGCCTATCAGTTTGCGCGTGGCGAGCGTATCGGCATCCAACCGTGGACGCCGGACGGTAAGGCAGAGCGCTCGCTGCAACTGTCCAGTCCGCTAGATTTCGCCATGGTGTCGGATCATGCGGAATTGATTGGTGAGGTTTATATGTGTAACACGCCGGAGTTTGAAGGTTACAACTCCTGGCAGTGCCTCGTCTATCGTCACTGGTCGCGTGGGGCATTCTATTTGTTCAATTATATGGCAACTATTGAGCAATCGCATCTGGGCCAGTGCGGCGATGACGATGCATTGTGCCTACGTGCGGCATTGCAACCCTGGCAGGCAACGCAACAGGCCGCTGAGGACTTTTACGATCGCAGCGCAGATTGCGAGTTCACCACGTTTGTAGGATACGAATGGACCGGTATGGATTCCTCCAACGGCGGCAATCTGCACCGTAATGTCGTGTTTCGCAACGCGGAGGTCCCGCGACTCCCCGCCAGTTTTATCGACGAGCCTGCGGCACATTTGCTGTGGGATTCCCTGCGAGATAATTGTAACGACTCAGGGAGCGGCTGTGATTCCCTCGTGATCCCCCATAATTCCAATTACAGTGCCGGCTCGATGTTTACTGGCCTGATGGATGACGGGGCGCCAATGACTGAAGAGTATGCGGCCTCGCGTGCGCGCTTTGAGCCGCTGGTAGAGATCATGCAGCACAAGGGCGCGTCTGAATGTTACTTCGAGATGGGTGTCACGGAGGATGAACTGTGCGCGTTCGAGCAGTTACCCAAGGATAATATTGCCGGTTTCAATGACCCGCCCACGCCGAACACTGGTTTTGTGCGCAAAGTGCTGGTCGATGGCTTGGTGATCGAAAACGAACTGGGTGTAAACCCCTACCAGTTTGGCGTGATTGCCAGCACAGATACGCACCTGGGTACGCCCGGTGCAGCGCGCGAAGATCTGTTCTTGGGTCACGGTGGTGCCGGTGTGTCTGCAGAAAAGGAAATTCCACTTGGTCTGCCTGATGAGTTGATTTACAACCCGGGTGGGCTCGCTGTTTTGTGGGCGCATGAAAATAGCCGCGAGGCGCTATTTGATGCAATGCGCCGGCGCGAAGCCTATGGCACCAGCGGCCCGCGTATTATTAGCCGATTCTTCGCCGGCTGGGATTTTCCGGCGAACCTGTGCGAGGCCCCCAATCGTATTGAGCGCGCCTATGCCGGCGGTGTTCCCATGGGCTCAATATTGCCTAATGAACGGGGCGCACACACGCGACCTACCTTCCTTGTCACGGCCAGTCAGGATGCCGGAACGCCGACTACGCCGGGCACACCTTTGCAGCGCTTGCAGGTGATCAAGGGCTGGGTGGATGCAAGCGGTCAGCGCCACGAGCGCGTCGTGGATGTAGCCGGTAATGCCGACAACGGTGCTGCGGTCGACCTGCAGTCCTGCGCCACCAGCGGCAGCGGTTTTGCTGACCTGTGCACGGTATGGGTCGATAAGGATTTTGATCCCAGTGAGCGCGCTTACTATTACTCGCGCGCGGTAGAGAATCCAACCTGTCGCTGGAGCCAGCGGATGTGCGCCGCGGCGGGTGTGAACTGTGCGCGGCCCGAGACTATCAGTGATGGCTATGAAGGCTGTTGTGTCGCGGAGCACCGCCCTATTGTGCAGGAACGGGCATGGTCTTCTCCGGTTTGGTATAGCCCTGCCTCGGCAACCGATTCTGGCGCATTAGGGGTTAGCGCGTCCCGAGTAAATGGGTCGTCTAATTGAACCAGCAATAGGCATTTACAGAACTGTCGATGTCACACTGCTGAGTCGCGCTATAATTTGGTCGAAATTTTAATAATAGGGAGATATCAACGTGTCTAACTTAGCAAAAGTAATACTGATTACCGGGGGTGGCAGCGGCATGGGCCGTGAAGCCGCGAGACGTTTTGCTGCGGAAGGGGCCACAGTCGCATTGTTCGATGTCAATGCCGCCGGAATGGCTGAAACAGCGGGGACATTTGACAGTATTCACAGCTGGACCGTGGACATGACCGATTTTGCCGCCGTCTGCGCCGCAGTGCGAGACGTTGAAGAAAAGCATGGGCCCATTGATCGGCTATATAACTGCGCAGCAATTATGCCATTTGGCAAACTGGTAGAGCAGGACAACGCCATTATTCACAAACAGATGGCTATTAACTACGGTGGCCTGGTTAACATTACACAAGCGGTATTGCCGGGAATGCTGGAACGAGGCCACGGTGATTTTGTGAGTTTCGCCTCCATGGCCGGTATTATTCCAATGTTGTTGACCGGCGCTTATACGGCAACGAAGTTTGCGGTGCGCGCCTTTACGGAGACCCTGTATCACGAGAACCTCAACTCTGGCATTCGTTTTGCCTGTGTGTGTCCTCCGGCCGTTGCTACGCCATTACTGCAGCAGGGACGCGATTCCGCTTGGCCAAAGATGCTGGAAGAGCAATCAGAACCCATAGCCCCCAAAGTCGTTATCGATGCCATTGAGAACTGCCTCAAAAAAGGTAAGTTTTTTGTCTATCCGACTCGCGATGCCAAGATTGGAGCAATCATGCGTCGACTGCTCCCCGGGCTTATCTGGAAGCAGATACACCAGGTCGAAGGTTTTTAGTCTGAGTCAGACGGCTAGTTCAATATAGACTCTGCCCGCATATGCCTCCTAGAAATCAACGATCGTCGTTATGAAAAAAATTATTGTTCTGTTGTTGTTAGTCGCCGTGGGAGCCGGTTGTTACTTCCTGGTATTTCTAAAGCCCGCCGCGCTGGAAGGTCAACTGGGAGAGAATTATCGTATCGACGATTTTGAGTGGTTTTGGCTGAAGGAAAATGGCAGCGAGCCGCTGTTTTATGAAACGCTGGACAATAAACCTGCGCCAGTATTGTCACCGCAAGAGTCACTGTCGGCCTTTAGTATTGCTCCGGGCTTTGAGGTTGAACTGGTCGCTGCAGAGCCGCTGGTAGAGGAACCGGTGGCGATGGCTTGGGATGAGTACGGCCGTCTTTACGTGGTCGAGATGCGAAGTTATATGCTCGATGCCTATGGTGCTGGTGGCGATCTACCGGTAGGTCGCGTGGTGCGGTTGGAGGATACCAATGGTGATGGGCGCATGGATACTAGCGAGATTTTTCTTGGCGGGTTGGTCAATCCGCGCGCGGTGGCAGTGGTGAATGAGGGCATCCTAATTGGCGAGCCGCCTAATCTATGGCTCTGCGAACTGCCCATCCGCAAGGCCCTCTGTGAGAAAAAGCGCAGCATTGGAAGTTATGCGGATGACGTTGAAACAGCGAATGTAGAGCATATGGAAAACGGCCTGATGCAGGGGCTGGATAACTGGTTTTACAATTCTAAATCGTCGCGTAGTGTGCGCATCGAAGCCGGTGAATTGCTAGAGCGCGAAGGTTTTTTCCGTGGGCAGTGGGGTATCACCAAGGATGACTTTGGCCGCTTGCTGTACAACCACAATTCCACCTGGTTGCAGGCAGATTTTTTTGCGGCTGAAGATATTGTGCAGCCGCGCGAGCAGACTTACCCCGAGGGACTGGGTGTGAATCTAACGAATCCCGCGAATGTCTATTCCGTGCGCGTCAACCCGGGCGTCAATCGTGCCTACCTGCCTGGCACTTTGCGAGAGGATGGGCGTCTCAACGAGGCCACCGGGGTTAGCGGCCTTGTATCTTATCGTGGTGACCAGTTCCCAAAGGAATATCACGCTGATGTGTTCGTGCCGGAAGTCGCGGGGAACGTCGTTGCTCAGTTTGCGATTAGCGAGGAGGGCATTGCACTGAAGGCTACCCAGCGTCTTTATGACGATGATAAATGGGGCAAGCGAGATTTCTTAGGTTCAACAGACGAACGCTTCCGTCCGGTCGATGCAATGAATGGTCCTGATGGTGCGCTCTACATTATCGACATGTATCGCGGCATCGTGCAGGACGATTACTACATGACCGACGAACTGCGGGAGCAGGTTTTTGAAAGGGAGTTGGAGACACCTGTCGGTATGGGGCGTATCTGGCGTGTTCGACATGCCGGCGGAAAAACGGCGCGACACTTTCCTGATTTCGGCGACGCCAGCGACGCAGAGCTGATTCTCGCGCTGGGCCACCCCAATGGCTGGGTGCGTGACACGGCACAGCGCTTATTGTTGGGTCGCGGCGGCGATCATGCAGTGGCTTTGGCAGCGATTGCCTCTGGCCATAATACTGTTGCGGCCCTGCACGCTATCTGGACGTTACACGGCAGGGGTGAATTGCAGCGTAAGTTGGTCATGAAGATTGCGCGCTTGGATGACACACAGCGGCAGATTCAGGCCCTGCGTGCTGGACGGTCGTTGCTGTCTGCTGCTGATCTGGTGACATTGTATGAGGAGCTATCGCCGGATTCTGCTGACGTGTTGTCAATGCAGCTGGCCTTTGCCATGGGAGATCATGCATCTGACGCGAGTGTGCGGCGCTCTCTCGTAACGTTGCTGACGGCTAACCTTGAAAGTCCCTATATACGACAGGCGGTCGTGCGTGCAGTGGCAGGAGAAGAGCTGTTATTCCTGAGTGAGTACCTAGGTTCCGAGCATCTGGGGGCTGTGTCTGAAGCCGCAAGAACCGCCTTGAGCTCACTTGCCAGCGGAGCATACCGCAGTCTGCGCGGTGATATTACGTCGGGCGAAAGTGCCAATCCCGCACTGCTAGAATTATTGGCTCTGGCGGAATCTCGCAGTAATGACAACGCCTGGCAACAGATGGCGATGCTTGAGGGAATGAAGAGCGTGGCGGCCAGTACGGACTTTGTTCCTGCCGTTCTGGAGGCGTCGCCTGAGATATTCTCTGACGGTTCCATCAGTGAGCAGGACCCATTGTGGGAAGCTCGTATGAGGGGCCGGGCGGCTTTTACTTGGCCCGGCGATGAACTCGCTCTGGGCATTATGCCATTGAGCCCCGGGCAGTTGGAGGGGATGGCACTTGGAGAGCGTTTCTATTTGCAGTGCGGTACTTGTCACTCTGCCGATGGAACTGGCATCGCCGGCTTGGCTCCGTCCTTGGTGGGCGCTATCTGGGTAACTGGGCCACCGGAATGGCTGGCTCGGATCATCTTGCAGGGATTGAATGGTCCTGTGGAAGTGAAAGGGGAAATCTGGAATGGCGTCATGCCGGCCCACGGACATCTGTCCGAGCTGAATGATGAAACGCTTGCTGGACTGATGACGTATGTGCGGCGCAGTTGGGGAAATAAAGCAGACCCTGTCAGCGTCACCACTGCTGCAGAGAGTCGCGTGGCTAGTGCCGATCGAATGCTGCCTTGGACGGTGGCTGAACTGCAGTCTGTGCCCTACGATCGCGGTTACGGGTCATTTGAGGGTGCCTACTCCATCAGTTTCGTGACATTTACAGTCATCGAAAAATCCGACGGGTTGCATCTTGAAGTTCCCATGTATGGCGGTGGCCTGATGGAACCGCTAAGTGCTACTACTTTTATGGCTGGCGCCGGCGGGGAGAACGTGAAACTTGAATTTATCGTTGACGAGGATGGTACGGTCAACACGATGTTGATGTATCGCAAGGGCGAAAAAATTCTGATCAAGCGCAAGGAGTGAAGACAGTTGAAGATCGTGTCGTGCTAGAATTACACCACACGTCCGCGGTAACTGAGTACGCCTGCCCAAAGCCCGACTAAAAGCAGCCCACCAATTTCTCGAGCCTGTTCTACAGTGTTTGTTTTCATACTGATGGATGTAAAGATGTCTTCAAGAGATACCTGTCCGACAATACTGGGCAGTAAAGTGCCGATCCAGGCCACACTAATTACCGCCAATACGCGCGGTGGCCAGCGCGGCGGTTCCAGGCGAAACTCAACGGTGCACATGCCGGCGGCCGCTAAATACCAACAGATCCATAAAATGGCATCGGGATCGTTGTACTGTACCGCAGCGCACAGAAGATAAATGATGAGGAAAATTGCGTTGAGTACGGTAGTTGCCATAGTCGACCAGAGCTCCTTGCAAACACCTTACTATCCGAAGGCAAAGTGTATCGTAGATTCACAATCAAATTCAGGAATGCGGAATAAATAATGCAAGGAAAAGTAACTTTTTTTACCGCTATTTTGCTTATAGCAGGCGGTGCTAGCGCTACTGTTGATCCTATTATAGAGGATGTGCTGATTACAGGGACGTTGTCTCCCCAGCGCGCACTCACTTCGTCAGTGTCCGTACTGGATTCACAGCAGATCAAGGCGCTGAACAAAACCACGGTCGCCGACCTGTTAAAAACGTTACCGGGTCTTTTAGTGGAAGAGCAGGGTGGCCCTGGTGGGCTGACCGCGGTATCCATTCGTGGCGGTGAATCGAATTTTACGCTTGTGCTTGTAGACGGTATAGCAGTAAACGATCCCACTAACTCTCGCGGAGGTGGTTTTGACTTTGCAAATCTTAATCCGAACATGGTCGATAGGATAGAGGTAGTGCGTGGTGCCCAGTCGGCTATTTACGGTTCGGATGCACTAGCGGGTGTCATCAATATTATTACCCGCAAACCGACGCAGGGTCATAATCAGGATGTGTATGTTGAGCTGGGTGAGCACGATTACTCCGAGGTGGGTCTCAGTGCGCTAGGTAGTGTGGGTGATGTAAATTACACATTGGAACTGGCGGCGCGCGATGACGGTGAGCCAGTGCCAGGGAGCAGCCGAGACAATAATAGCGCGCATCTACGATTAGGGTGGCAGCCTGATGTAGGTCATGACATCAACCTCGGTTACCGCTACATCGATGGCGATAGAAAATCTTATCCTGAGCAGAGCGGTGGGCCGCAATACGCTCCATTTGATGAGCAAGATAAAAGCGACTACACCCAGAAAATTGTCTATCTGGGCTGGGCGGCCCAGATTTCATCCGTATGGCGTAGTGCGTTGACGGCCAATCGCTTTGAGGCCAAAGACCGTTACCAGTCGCCAGGAATTCCGCCGTATTTTGAAGTGCCTCCGAATTCAGCAGACACAGAGTTCACGCGTGATCATTTGCAATGGATTAATTCGCTGCAGTTGGCGCAGGGCTACAGTGTCAACGTGGGCGCAGATTATCGGCATGAAGACGGTCAAAGCGAAGGCTTTATCGAATACTTTGGAGACCTGAATCCTACGGATTTCGAGCTGGATCGCGATACCGCTGGTTTCTTTGCGGGCGTCACTGCTAGTCCAACGGATGCGCTGCTGTTGCAAGGTAGCCTGCGCTATGACAGCCCGGAGGGCTTTGATAGCGAAACGTCATTTCAGGCGGGGGTGCAGTACACCGTCGGTTCGGGTGTTGCGGTCGCTGCAAACTGGGGTGAGGCCTACAAACTGCCCAGTTTTTTTGCCCTTGGCCATGCATTGGTGGGCAACCCAGACCTGAAACCTGAGCAAGGCGAAAGCTGGGATCTCGGTGTGACCTGGGAGCCCGCTGATGTGCTGCGCTTGGCTGCCACCGTATTCCACAATGATTTTCGCGACCTTGTAGATTTCGATGATGAAACCTTTCGCAACGTCAATCGTAGCAATGTGCAGACCCGTGGTGTGGAGTTGCAGGTCGATTGGCAGCCAGTGACAGCATTCAGCTTGCGTAGCCAGGCAACCTATACCGATATCGACGTCAAGAATGAGGATACGGTACTCACAGGTCGTCCTGAATGGACTGCCAGTGCAGTCGCCCAGTGGCACATTACCGAGCAGTTAAATGTTGCGCTGGACTATGTGTATACCGGCCAGCAGTGGGCGGCTTCGCGGCATACCGGTGCAGAGGTGACAGAGGAGCTGAATGACTTCGGTCGGCTGGACTGGGTGCTGCGCTGGCAGCCAGTGGCGGCCTGGCAGGTGCAACTCTCTGCGGACAATCTGCTGAATGAGCATTATGAAACCGCAGTGGGCTTTAACGCCCCGCAGCGGGAATTTCGAATCGGTGTGATATTGAGTCATTAGGTTATGCACAACGAATACGTCCGGTTAATGCGTAATCTAATACAGACTCCCCGGTCGCCTTCGTCACTAACATTCCCAAAAAAATTATTTCCGTCCCGCGATTGCATCGACAATGCTCTTTATCTACAATCGCACCCCTTCAAACAGGTCAGGTGTCCATCTGCCCTGCGTTGAACAAGGCTGGCGTAGCTCAGTAGGTAGAGCAGCTGATTTGTAATCAGCCGGTCGGGGGTTCGATTCCTCTCGCCAGCTCCATATTTAATGTCCTTTTCAGTGACAGGCTTGGTAGTCTCAGCAGGTTTGCGGTGCTGTATCGCTAAGCTCACTTGTCTTCCGGCAAATGGAATGCCAACTGAGTTAGAGTTTTCGTGTCGATAACACTGGGACGGGGCGGTCGATGAGTAGCAAAAGTCAGTTAAATCTATATTCATCTTTCAGACGCAATTTCCCCGCGCTTGAAACGGTGTTATTGACGACCAATGCGGGCACTTTTTATACCTACGAAGACGCCGAGCATTGCTCCGCGCAGATTGCTAATTACCTGATAGAGATGGGCCTAAAAAGAGGCGATCGCGTTTCGGCGCAGGTGCCAAAGTCGCCTCAGGCCCTGTGGTTATATCTCGCGGTAGTGAGGGCGGGAATGGTATTTCATCCTTTAAACACAGCGTATACCGATGAGGAGCTGCACTTTTTCTTGCAGGATGCTGCACCTGCAATGTTAGTCTGCGACAGTAACCGAAGCGAGGCCTTGCAGGCTTTATGTCAGAGCGTGGGCACACCTTATTTGTATACGTTGGATGCTGACGGAGGTGGCACGTTGGTGCAGGGCGCACAACAGTGCTCGGTCCGGTTTGATACCGCAGCAACAAATGCAGCAGACCTAGCGGCACTGGTTTACTCCTCCGGAACCACGGGGCGACCCAAGGGCATAATGTTGTCCCATGGAAATCTAGTGGAAAACATCTCAGTGCTGGTTGATTACTGGGGTTTTGGTGAGGATGACTGCTTGCTCCATGCGCTACCGATTTTTCATGTGCACGGTTTATTTGTGGCTATTGGCTGTGTCCTGATGAGTGGGGGTAGCCTGCGTTGGTTGCATGAGTTCGATGTCAAAACGGTGATGCAAAACCTGCCATACAGCACTGTTATGATGGGCGTGCCGACCTATTACACGCGTCTACTGGTTGAGCGGGATTTCAATGTCCAACATTGTGTCCGTACGCGGCTGTTTGTTTCTGGGTCTGCGCCCTTGCTGGCAGATACTTTTGTCGAGTTTGAGCAGCGCACGGGTCACCGCATTCTGGAAAGGTACGGTATGACCGAAACAGGTATGAATACGTCTAACCCGTTGCGTGGAGAGCGGCGAGCTGGAACCGTGGGGTTTCCTCTGCCGGGTGTAGAAGTGCGGATTTGTGGTGCCGACAATAATATCTTGGAAGGAAAAGGCGTAGGAGGGCTTCAAGTTCGTGGGTCAAATGTCTTTAGTGGTTACTGGAATATGCCGAAAAAAACCGCCGAAGATTTTACCTCGGACGGCTTTTTTATCACTGGCGATCAGGCGTGCATGGACGAGGAGGGCTATATCTCGATTGTCGGACGGTCCAAGGACATGGTCATCAGTGGCGGCCTGAATGTTTATCCAAAAGAGATAGAGCTGCTGATAGACGAATTATCAGGGGTGAAGGAGTCTGCTGTTATCGGGTTGCCGGACACCGATTTTGGAGAAGTCGTTGTGGCGGTAGTAGTATTGGTCAATGATGCCACCCTCTCTGGGGAGCAGGTCCGGGGCGCGCTGAAGGCGAGGGTCGCAAACTTCAAGGTGCCAAAAAGAGTCTTTTTTGTTGACGAACTACCCCGTAATGCCATGGGTAAGGTCCAAAAAGAGACCATGCGAAAGGAATATGGCTCGAAAGCGACGTAAGTTGATCATTTTGTTGGGGTCTGTGGTTGACAAGGGGGCGGTCGATCAGGACAATATGCCGCCTTTCGGAGGGGTTCCCGAGTGGCCAAAGGGATCAGACTGTAAATCTGACGCGCGAGCTTCGGTGGTTCGAATCCACCCCCCTCCACCATGAATAAAGACTTCTTAGGCTGTCTCTTATACACATCTGACGCTGCCGACGAA